>DAITOV010000313.1:0-6227 GCA_036833945.1 Abditibacteriia bacterium | reverse complement strand
ATTCTGTGGTGCTTGAGGTAATTGAAAAATCTGGCGCTGCCCTACGATGATATAAGGCAATGAGAGAATGCCTTTTTCCTCATCGAGTGCCAGTTCCGAAAGCCGTTCGTAATCGGCTGCCGTTGAGCCTACGGGTTCACCGCGCCGCACATTGGGACGAATGGCAGCATACAACTCATCAGCTTCATGCTGCGTTTGCTCATCACCGGCATAACGCCAGGTTTGCGATCCCGCTTCATGATAGGCATAGAGCTGGGGATTGATGAGACGCGAGGCATTGAGTGTCGTCCAGGCGCCGATTTTGGTAACACGACGCGCATAAAAGGGTTCCCGATAAAAGGTGTAATACCGTTCCAGGGCCGAACGCAGGCCCCACTGCGCATCATGGCGAAAGAGAATCGAGCGAAAGCCGGTCTGGCCCGGCTCTTTACTGTGAGGCGACAAACCAATGCGAAAGGTAAGCGAAACCCCACTCCCATCCGCAGCAGTTTCAATACGCGTCGGATGAGTAGGTGGCACCGCCAACGACAACCCCACGCCGTTGGAGTTGCTTACCGAGGCGAAGGGGTAAATCGCACTTCCTCCGCGTCGCGCGCCGGCTATGGCCTCTCGAATCGTTTCATCTTCCGGGAAATTGCCCCATTTCCAGCCTCGCGTGTCTATTGGCAATTGCACCTTGAGGTCGAGGCACCGTTCGCGCCCGGAAAGATCACGAATGGTGCCATCAAGCAGAATGTAGCCTTTTTCCTGGCGCCAGTTGGTGTCTACGGCCAGCTTCTCGGTAGGCAATGCACCTGCAATATGCAGGGTGTTGCCTTTCCGGCTCAGCTTGCCTGGCGGTGTTTTCCAGGGCGAATGAATTAATTCACCTGCAGAATCGGCCTTAATTTCCGGCAGGGCCTCGTCTATTGCCGAGCGAAAATCGTGAACGTTGGCTTGCGTTTGGGCAGCAGTTGTTGCGCTGTCAGTCACCCGTACACGGATAATATCCGGCGAAACCAAGGGTAAACTTTTTTGCCCTACGGCCAATTTCTGCAAGCCTCCCTGATTGGAAAAATGCAGGGCAAGCCCATCGCCGCTTTGCACACGCCACGAACTTTGCGCCCAGGCACTATGGCCGGGCAGAAGCCCGCCGGTTGTTAGTAAAAATAGTAGTAGCCACCGGCCCCAGATGGCCATTTGGTGTGGATTTTTCAGCATAGCTTTCCTCATTTCCACGCCGAATGGTACACCGAGTAATACCGCTCCCGTGCCGCCTCTCGTGTCTCGCGATCATCGAGCGCCTTTTGATAGCGCCGAACGGAATAGGTATTTTGCAGAATAATGCCATCGAGACGGTGTTTTTCCACAATCTCCTGGAGACGCGCCCGGGCCGCGTCGGCTTTTGTCACGTCCTTATGTTGGCGATAATACGGCTCATCGACATTGGCCAACGCATAATCGAGATTCCATTCCAGGCGCTCGATCAGGAACTTTGCCCGCGCATCCTCGGCTTTGGCACCCGCTGCTTGCAAGGCTTTTTGAGCATCCAGATAAGCGGCACGCGTTGCTTCCACGCTTTGAGGACGGTCGTAATCACCGGCACCCTTATAATGCAACAGGGCGCGGGAGGCGGCTTCAACAGCCACAAAATACTGCTTTAGCTCCTGGGCGCTATTGCCATAACGGCTTCGGAGATAATCTCCCAGCCACTGATCGGCTTTAAGGTTGGTATCCCAGGAGAGCGCCGCCACCAGCGCATGGGTTACTTCATAAGTAATCCAGTCCGCAGGTTCCGAATAGATGCCAAAACCATTGGCACCCTGGCTATGGTAATAGGGAATTTCACGCTCGTAGGTTGTGGGCAGCACCACCGGCAGGGAGTGCCAGGCATATTTGCGATAGTATTCGTAAATGCCGATATTGCCCCGGAATCCATTGGTTTTCCACTGGGAAATTAAGGCATTGAGCTTTTTATTCTGCGGAAACTCCGAATCGAAAATCAGGTCGCGGTAGGAACGTCCATAGTAGCAAAAGTCGATAAAAGTCGAAGGATGATACATCTTGTCGGCATCCGGCGCATCGACCGCGACAGAATAGGAGATGTTTTCCACCTGCACATCCAACCCGGCGCGTTGTATGGCATCGGTCAGGCGATTTGTAACAAATGCCTGGGCATTGGGAATACCGCCAAACTGCGCCACAACCTGTGGAGCCCACTTGGCTCCATCGGGGGGCCAGGCATCGAAAATGCGAATTTCGGGGCGCGATTTAAGATAGTTAACGGTATTATCGATATAGGTTTGAAGAGCTTCTTCGTTAGCGATATTGAAAACGTTATAACCAGCAATGAACCAGTCGGGATGCTGTGCCGCATATTTTTCCGGAGGTAGAAAGCTCTGGTAGCCGTGCCCGCCGACTTGCAGAATGATGTCGCGCTTTTGTAGTTCGGGCAATAGTTCTTTGCGCCAGGCATCCCAATAGGTCTGGCTGCGGTTCTGATAATTGTAGGGATAGACCAGCACATTCTGGCGATTTTTCGCCATCCAGTCGATGAGTTGAGGCAAGGTCCGCGCCGTGTGGCTCCAGCCTTCTTCGACATATTTGCGGCGATACCGATAAGCTGGCGATTCGCGCACATCGCCACCCCGATAATCGATGGTCTTGAGCGACGGCACCTGCTCTGCGTGTCCCTGGTAAAAATCAAACTGGGGAGCGAAGAACTTTACTCCCAGTTTTTCGAGCAAAGCGTAGGCGGCATAAAGCGTGCTCCGCTCGGAGGCACCTTGCAGGCGCAATTCGTTGCCCCGCACCTGAATGGCAAAAGCTTCGTTATTGACAGGCGTAGTCAATGGCACATTGGACTTGCCAACCAAGATATTCCGGCCCGTTCCGGGTGAATTTTTTAGTGGCAAGGTAACACCGCTTATTTTTTGCAGGTAGTTACGCAGTTCCTGTGCCGCGAATTTTTCAGTCACGGACGCCTGCGGTGAGACCACGATTGTAGTTTGAGATTTACCGTTTTCAACGATATTGAAAGCGTGGGAAGGCACTACGCCCCCTAATGCAAGCAACCAAATCCAGGCTGCCGATTGACGAAATAATTTCATATTTTTCCTATAGTTCGAAAGCATTTTGTATTGAGCTGCGACCGGAATTTTTTATCCGGCCACTGCTCGTGCATTTACTGCACAACCGGGCAAGAGGCTTCATCCGGGCAATAAGGCGATTGCTGACGCCAGGCTTCTGGCGAAGCGATCTTGTCGCCGGGACGCTGGAACTTCGCATGGCCATCGGCAAACAGATAGTTGGCTCCGGTCTTACGATGTGTAATGCGGGTCGACCACTGCTGCGCCGCACCGCTTGATCGATACGTAGGGGGTGCGGCCGGGGCATATGCCCCGTTTTGGTCCGCACCGTGTGTGGAGCAATAAGGATTGGAACCGTTCCAGGCGCAAAAGGAAGTGGCACCGGTATCCCAGCGGTCGCCGACCAGGATGATATTGGCTGTCGAAGTGAAGTGCGCGACATGAACGCCGTTGTACCACTGGTTCCAGTTATAGGTCACACGGTCGGCAGCCTGGTTCCGATGGCTGGGGCAACTATAAATCTGATGGTTCTTGGTGTAGAGATCCACTTTATTCCACCAACGCTCCGTATTCGGTTGTTGAACAACATTACTGGTTGTCGGGTTGGCAGGATCTTCGGGCACCGCCCATAGCGGCAGGCGCTCGTCATTATCTTGCGTATACATCGAAATGCCGATACCAATCTGTTTTAAGTTCGAAAGGCAACTGGAAGCGCGTGCGCTTTCACGCGCTGTGGCAAAAACAGGAAAGAGAATAGCTGCCAGCAAAGATATAATAGCAATGACAACTAATAACTCGATAAGAGTAAAGCCATTTCTCCGGCCAAGCCGGACGAAAGTCGTAGACATACAAAACTCCAAAGGGGTATTTTTCGAAAAGAATCAACAACGAGGACAGCTCGCGAGAATATGAAACTACGCAAATGAAAATGCTGCCCTCAATCCAAAAGCACAGTTGTGTGCAAAAAGAGTATCGAGGAAGCTGGCGGAGCAGGGAAAAAGAAGGACGTCAGTTACTGTCACAATGACCAGGACACCGCCAGCTATCTACAGCTTGCCGTGTGCCGACAACAAACAACAGCGACGAATGATTGTTCGCTGATAGTCGTTTGCGGAATAGAAACTCGGTTCATGTGAGAGAATTCGCCTCTAAATTCTATGCCCAGCATAGGATTAAAAGACGTCCTTTTAAAAAATGAGTTATTCACTCGAAGTATTACCAGATTTCAATGAATATCAACGCGAATACTCACTTAATCACGGCATGTTATTTCGTTTTCGAAATAACATGCGAAATATTATACGGATATCAAGGCTGTTTGTCTATCCCCAACATAGGGTTTTTTAAAAAATTTGTTGTTAGTAGCGTGGAGACCAGGAACTAGCGGCAAGGGCTGTCGCCCCCAAGGCGCCTTCAAAATCTTCGAATTGGGTACAAGCAATCTCCGGACGGTTGACTGCTGCGATATAGGGAATGGCCTGTAAGTATTCTTGTATTTGATTGGTTAACCTGTCGCCTAACCGCGCCAGGGGACCGGTAAAGATAATCTTTTGCGGGTTTAGCGCACAGGTCAATTGGGCGGCGGCCCATCCCAAATACATAATGGCTTCATTCAAGACCTGATATGCCACAGCATCCCCTTTCTTATAGGCATCGATTACAGTATCGATCGTGAGATCTGCCTCAGGGCACAAAATACTTGGTTGACCCTGTTCAAGCAGGTGAAGCACTTTTTTAAGGATCGCTCGCACGGACGCCATGTCCTGCAACATGGGATAGGTGCCCTCCGGGAAACTTCTATCCGCCTCGGGATACTGCCAGAGGCCAATCTCACCAGCCGAGCTATTTTGCCCGCGATAGAGCTGGCGATTAAAAACCAGTCCCGCTCCGATGCCACTCCGCACCGCAATACAGATGAAATTGTTGAGTTGCCTGCCCTGCCCGAAAACGAGTTCGGCTAAAGCCATAGCACGCACATTGTTTTCCAGGGTGACCGGCACCTTGAATTTTTCTTTGAAATGTTGCGCGATAGGAACATTTTTCCAATCAGCCAATGCCGAGTAGCTCAGTGCAATACCCTGCTCCGCATCGATAAAGCCTGGCACGCCGATTCCAATGCCATGCAAGGGAAGATGAGAGACTCGAACACTCTCGATGGCTTTTTCGATTTTCGTTAATATCGTTTCCGTCGAGTCGTCTTTGGTAATTGGGGCTTGTGATTTGAGCAATATTTTTTGTGCGAAATCAAGTGAAATCGCTTGAATCGTCTGGGCTTCAAAATCTACCCCGATGAATTGTCCCGCCCTGGGGTTGAGCGTCAATAATACCGGCGGGCGGCCAGAATCGGCGGTCGTCGATTCACTCTCAACTAGAAATCCCTTCTCAATCAGGCGATTCACATAGATGCCGGCGGTGGATGGCGCCAGGCCGAACTCGCGCGCCAGTTCGACACGCGAAAGCGCCTTTGCTACACGCAAACGTTCGACAAACTGCGATTCTATTTGAGCAACGACTTGATGTTTGCGCTTAACGGTCGAAGAACGGGAAACTGATGAGACTTCCATAATAATAAGAATAGAGTATTCCCGACATGGAATGAATCAACAAATACAATAGGCGATCACTATTATTCATCATGAACTATTGTCAAGATTATCCGCAGAAAAAATTATTATTGAATAAAGCTTCGAACTATTTGACATACAAAGCTAAGCTTTAGAAGTTATCGAGGTCATATGGATAACGTTATTTTCGCACTTGCGGATAATACGTAAAATTAACGGTTCGCAACTGCTACGCCCCGGGCAGCCATAGCGCACTGAAGTTGCGAACCAGTCCTGATTTGTTTCAGGGCTGGTTTTTTCATTTTTAATCTGCCGTAATTTTCGAGACAGTTTCGGTAAAGCGAAAAACTTTATCGCCTGATTTCCTTCGGGTTGTTATTCGATTTCCCGAACCAACAGACGAATCAAACGTTGCTTTTCCTCCGGCCGCGTTTCTTGCATGACTTCAGCCTAAGAAATTAATTAGCTGCGGAAAGTCTCTGCATTCAATCCGCTTTGCAAGGGGGGCCAGCGCTTTCTGTAACTGGCGTTGTTCAACAAGCAGTTTTTCCCGTTCGATCCTCAATTCCGACGCTTTGCGATTCAGCATTTCAAA
>DAITOV010000312.1:0-6234 GCA_036833945.1 Abditibacteriia bacterium | reverse complement strand
GACCTGGTGATCGGCGCCGACGGCGTGCATTCCGCCGTGCGCAAGCTGGTGCTGCCGGCGTTTGCCGGCCCGGCCTTCACCGGCCAGGGCTCGTGGCGCGCCGTGGTGCCGCGCCGGCGCCGCAACAGCACCATCTACATGGGCCGCACCACCAAGGCCGGCCTCAACCCCGATACCGATGTGCGTATCATCGAAATTGCCCCCGGCGAACAAGCCGCTGCTCTGCAAAGCGGGCAGGTCGCAGCCGTGGCAGCCCCCGCACCGTGGCCTTCGCAGGCTGCCGTTATCGCTAAAGCCCGTCCGCTGCTGAGCTGGAAACAGATTCTTTCAGACGGGGAATACTCGGCCGGTAGCGTGTGGGCAACCAGGAAGTTCGTCGAGGCCAACCCCGAATTCGTGAAAGAGTTCCTGGCCGCTCATAGCCAGATTACCGATGAATTGAACGCCGACCGCGCCAAGGGCGATGCCCGCGTGCTGGCCGCCTGGAGCAAGGTTTCCAAGAAAACGCTTAAGCCGGAAGTCGCCAAGAAGGCGTTTGCCACCATCGTCTACACTGCCAAGCCCGATCAGAAAGATCTGCAGTTGCAGGCCGACCTGGGCTTTGAAACCGGCGGTTTGAAGAAGAAAGCCGATCTCGCCGGATTCATCTACGAAGCCAAATAACCGCTCATCACGGTTTTTAGAGCGGCGCGTTCTTCAGGGAACGCGCCGTTTTTTTGTTCGTGCTTTTCCAGGTCTCTCCCTCGTTTCAAGGAAACTTGCCATGTCACGACTACTCCGTCTGGGAATCGGCGCGTTGGGAGCCGTCGCGCTTTTTACCTTCATTGTTACTCGCCCTCAACCCACACCCTTTATGCCTAACGCCCCGCTGACATCCAATATTCGCGCACCCGAATTCCCGACGGGTGCGGATTGGCTCAATACCGATAAGCCACTCTCGGTGCGGGGTTTGAAGGGCAAAATCGTGTTGCTCGATTTCTGGACCTACTGCTGCATCAACTGCATGCACGTTCTGCCCGACCTCAAGAAGCTGGAAGAAACCTATCCCAACGAGTTGGTGGTGGTGGGTGTTCATTCAGGCAAATTCGATAACGAAAACGACACCAAAAACATTCGCAATGCCATTCTGCGCTACAAGATTACTCACCCCGTAATTAACGATCCTGAATCGCAAGTGTGGGATGAATACGCCGTGCGCGCCTGGCCCACTTTCGTGCTGATTAACCCCAACGGTTACATTGTGAATCAGCTTTCAGGCGAAGGCCACTATGAAGTCCTCAACCGGCAAATTGCCGCCCTTGTGACCGAGTTCAAAGCTCGTGGCGAGCTGAACTCCTCGCCGCTCAAGTTCGCCCTCGAAGCCGCCAAAGTAGAAAAAACGCCGCTCCGCTTTCCCGGCAAGGTACTGGCCGACGAAGGAACCGGGAAATTGTTTGTGGCCGATTCCAACCATAATCGCATTGTGGTCTCTGACCTCACCGGCAACGTGCAAGCAGTATTCGGTAGCGGGGCAGCCGGTTTGGATGACGGCCCGGCCGCCAAAGCGACTTTCCGTAATCCGCAGGGCATGGCGCTCAGTGAAAACGGCGAGGTACTCTATGTGGCCGATACCGATAACCATGCCATTCGTGCGCTTAACCTCAAAGCCCGCACTGTCGATACCATCGCGGGAACTGGAAAACAGGCCGCCTGGCGCAGTGGCGGCGGTATCGGCACCAAGGCCGCGCTGGCTTCGCCGTGGGATTTGCTGCGCGTGAAAAATGCACTCTATGTGGCGATGGCCGGTTCGCACCAGATTTGGGAATTGAATTTAGCTACTAAACTCATCGAGCCGAGCGTCGGCAACGGTGCCGAAGCGCGCTATGACGCCACGCTCACGGAATCGGCTCTGGCCCAGCCTTCGGGCCTGGCGACCGACGGCAAATTGCTCTACTTCGCCGATAGTGAAAGCTCTTCCATTCGTGCCGTGGACTTTGGCAAAGATATCGTCAGCACTCTGGTTGGCGGCGATGCCAACCCACGCAATCTGTTCGCTTTCGGCGATAAAGACGGCACCGGTTTCGAGGCCAAACTGCAACATCCTCTTGGCGTGGCATTTGCCAATGGCAAACTGTATGTGGCTGATACCTATAACCACAAAATTAAAGTGCTGGAGCCACAGAGCGGGCAAATTCAGAGTTTGCCATTGAATACTACTTTCAACGAACCGGGCGGAATTTCAGCGGCTGGCAATCATCTTTTCGTGGCCGATACGAATAGCCACAAGATTAAAGTGGTGGATTTGAAGACCAACAGCGTTTCCGACTTAACATTTAAGAATTTACCGAATTAAATGAATTAACCACAGATGAACACCGATAAACACAGATAAAGGCATGTAACGTGTAATGTTAATATCTCAGCGAAAAACATAATGCGTTCGGAGTTCATCAGTCGCTCCCTGAATCCTCATCTGTGTTTATCGGTGTTCATCTGTGGTTAATTCCCCGAGGAAAATCATGGAAAAAGTTACCAAGAACGAAGAACAGTGGCAGCAGGAACTCACTCCGGAGCAGTATCATGTGCTCCGCGAAAAAGGCACCGAGCGGCCTTTTACCGGCGCGTTGCTGGAAAACCATAAAGAAGGCGTTTATAAATGTGCGGCTTGTGGCGTTGAACTGTTTTCCAGCGATGCTAAATTCGATTCCGGGAGCGGATGGCCCAGTTTCTATGAGCCGGTCAATGCCGAAAATATCGAAGAAGAATCCGACAATTCCTATGGCATGCGACGGGTGGAAATTTTGTGTGCTAAGTGCGACGGTCATTTAGGGCATGTGTTTGAAGATGGGCCTAACCCCACCGGGCTGCGTTACTGCGTGAATTCCGCATCTCTGGAATTCGAGGAGAAATAATGGCTAACCCGCCCATTCACCCGCAGACCCGCATCGGTCACGTGCATCTTAAAGTGGCCGATCTCGACCGGGCGCTCGATTTTTATTGCGGAGTGCTGGGTTTTGAGTTGACTCAGCGCATGGGAAAGCATGCTGCTTTCATTTCTGCGGGCGGCTATCACCATCACATTGGCCTCAATACCTGGGAAAGTGCCGGGGGAGAACCACCTGCCCCCGGCACTACCGGGCTGTATCACCTGGCAATTCTCTATCCCACTCGCGCCGCCTTAGCCGACGCTTTGCGCCGGGTCATGGATGCGGAGATTCCCCTCGAAGGTGCCAGCGACCACGGTGTGAGTGAAGCGATTTATCTGCGCGACCCGGACGATAACGGGGTGGAACTCTACTGGGATAGGCCCGAAGCGGAATGGCCGCGCACCGCAGACGGTGGAATTGCAATGGTGACCAATCCGCTGAATTTGGGCGAATTGCTGCATAGCAGTGAAGAGGCTTCCCCTTAACTCTATTCTCGCACTAAAATCACCCGGTCGATATAGATTTCATTGACTGGCGACGATGGCACAGGCACCATCCAGAAATACATGCCGCCGTCGAGCGTATGTATCTCCAAATCGACGAGGCGATAGCCTTCACCTATCACCTCTTCCAGACGAATGTTGCGCCGCGCACCGTAGGTTTTGCGGGAGAAGTTATAGACACCGAATTCGATACAGTCGCTTTTCACGTCAACGCCAGGTTTCGCATCGACACGAATCAGGCCATACACCCGCCATTTATGCGAGCGATCCAGCGATTTTCCCAGATGAATCTGCACCGCCCACTGAATGGTGCTGCCTGTCATGTTGGCAGTTTTACCATCCGAAGCTAACGGGTCGTCGATAGTTTTGGCATAGCCAGGATACAGCGAAAAATCATCCTGTTGTAAGTCGATCACCTGATGGGTGGGCAGCGACTTTGCGAACGCGGGCAACTCTACCGGCTGCGCCGAAAACATGCGCCTGAGATTGGGAATTTCCAGCGTAAAGCCGCGCCCCATTTTAATTTGCGTGATGCCAAAATGCTGCGCCGTTGCGATGTATTCTTCCATTGCCACCTGGGGATCGGCCGGTCCCAGAAAACGCGCCCCGGTTTCAATGCGTTCGCGCTGCAAAATCTTATAACGATAGAGCCAGGCATAATCGAGTACCAGCCGCGCCCGGCGCACACGCTTTGAGAAGATTTCGTCATGTGCCACTGCTTGCTGCGCGCGGTCGAAATGCTGTGTCGCCTGGTTCATGACATCGAGGCTGAGATAAGCAAAGTCAAGCGTATATTTGGGCAAACGACGGTTCTCGGCTAAAAAAGCGCGGTGAACCAATTGCAGATACTCCTTGAGCGGCTGGGCAGCTTCGCCATAATAGCCTTGCAAGAATTCATCCATCAGCTTTTCCTGATCGAGTTGCGGATTCCACATCAGCTTGCCGATGAGCCAGTCGCGCAACTGCACGAAATCGCCCACACCATTGGTATAGCGGTCGCCTTGTTGAAAAACGCCTTTCACTTTATGAGCAGCGAAGAAACGTAGATCGGCTCCCAGGCTATCGATGTTGGGATGCGGCATGGTGGTTGCCACGAAATTGGTGACGTAGTTCCACACAAACAACTGTGTTGAGATACGCGCCCAGCCTTCAAGATTGCGCCGTTCTTCGGCATTGAAAGGGCTTTCGAGCGGATGGCCACCATCAATCTGGTCGGGAGCGAAACGCACGATGACATTAGCCGCCGGACGCAGGTTTTTAGGCGGTGTTTGGGTTTCGTGATAAGCCAATGTTTCGATGTAAAAGTTTGGATACTGCCTGGCGATGCGAGCCGCCACTGCATTGGCAAAATAAAGGATTGGCCCGGCAACCGAGCCTTCATCCTTAGTCATTTGCTGGCACTTTGGGCAGCGGCAATAGTTTGTATTGTCGTTTTGTGAAATAGAAATAAAGCCCGCTTCGGGGTTAGTCGCAATTTTTTCCAGCGCAACCTTGGCCATTGCCTCCACAACCTCTGGATTGGTAGTGCAGAGCTGCGTGGTGTGCGCACCGGGCAGCTTGGAATTTTTCGTGCCCGGCAGATTGCCATTAGCCGGATCGACATACCATTCGGGATGCTCGGCAAAGTAGGTTTGCGGCGGCAGGAACTGGCTGTAGGTATGCACAAAACCCAATATGGAATAATGCCCGCCCCAATCTTCACCTTGCGGCTGCACATGGCCGTTTTGCCGGAGTTGGGTAGCGAAAGTTCCGTTCATCACCGCGTTATTGTAGTGCTCGCGATAGAAAAATGGTGGCGTGTAAACCGTGTTTTGCGGTTTGATTTTCAAAGTGGGGCGCTCTGGCAGCGTGCTTTCAGTAGGAGTCCACCAACGGCAACCGACTTCATCTTCGAGAAACTGGAACACCGCATAGAGCGCGCCGCGCGGACGGTCGCCCGCCAAGATTAGATTGCGTCCCACGGTTTTAATGACGATGCCGTCTTTACCGACTCGCCGCCATTCTCGCTTATCCAGCAAAGCCTGGGCACGCCTACTGTTGCTCACCAGGATTTGCGGCACAGAGGCTGTGACCTGCGACTCCTTGACGATGGGAAGTTTCGCTTTGGTAACGCGCTGTAAATAAGCTTGCAATTGCCCGGCCGCCGTCACTTCTGCCGGAATAGCGGTCTCGGACAGCACGATGGAATAAGGTGAGACACCGTTTTCCACAATTAGTAACTGATTTTTATCTTCGGCCGCCATAATTGGTTGCAAGGACAATAATAGAACTACGAATAAGAAAATTTTTTGGGCTTTTAAATAGTTCATAGCGTTGATTTACTCCAGGTCCCACATTGCGACAGCGCTAATACCTGCAGGTGCGCGATACCATTTTACATGTCCATCGGCAAAGGCCACATTTGCACCTTCCATGTGCGCCGGGCGGGGCAAGTAGGTTGCAAATTGATTGATAACATAGTTGTTGGCATCGTCAACGGCTTTTCTATCACCGATCATAATCGTTGAAGATGGGCTGCCGATGCGTGCGATGGAAATGCCGCCGCAGCCATAAGCAGCCGGGGTACAAGCCAGTTGGGTGAGGTAATAGAAACTCCATCCATAGCTAATTTGCAACTGCGAAATGACGCCTATATCGAGCACCTGCGAATATTTACGGTCGCTGGGGCAGTAGAACACCTGCTTACTCTTGAGATAGGGTTGCACATGATCGTACCAACGGTTAGGCCAGGTGTATCCCGCCGGAAACGGAGAGGAAAAACCATGATCGATAGACGGTGGCAGCTTTTCATCGTAATCCTGGGTATATTGCAAAGCCGCCAGTGC
>DAITOV010000311.1:0-6239 GCA_036833945.1 Abditibacteriia bacterium | reverse complement strand
TTGTTTATCTGGAGAATGGGGTTTCCTGTTTCCTATATTCTGTTTCCCTGCACGTAGCTATTTATTGGTAGCGGCTTCCAGCAGCTGGGCCAACTCTATCATGGCTTCTTCATTAGTGAAAATACGTTTCATACCCGCTGCTTTGGCGGCTTTGCGCAATTCCACTTCCGTATGTCCACAATAGCCGAAAACTTTTGCCTGCGGGAACTGGGTTTGGCTTGTTTCAATTTTCTCGATGCCGCCCAGTGAGCGTGAACCAAGGTTAATCAGCACCAGGTCGGGAGCCTCGTCGGTGGGTGAAAGTGTCCTCATAGTGCTCACGCGGTACCCCGCACGCTGGAGTTGGCTTTGCACCCGCACCGCGCTCATCAAATTGTCATCAAGTAGCCATGCCGATTTTGCGGCCTGGTTTTCTGCGTTCATTTATTCTCCCAGGAGTTCTTTTATCGTTGCAGCCACGGATTCGCCGAGGCCATGTAAATCGTATCCGCCTTCGAGTACGCAGATGAGGCGGTTAGCGCATAAAGTTTTGGCCCATGCCCGCGTTGTTCGGGTCAGACCGGCAAAGCCAGCGGCCGAGAGCCGCATTCCGCCCAGAGGGTCGTGGATATGGGCATCATAACCGGCTGAAACCAGAATGAGCTGAGGGCGAAATTCTTGCAAGGCCGGGCCGATATTTTCCCAGACTTGCCAGTATTCCGCATCGCCATGCCCGGCCTCAAGGGGAAAGTTCAAAGTTGTGCCTTGCCCGGCACCCTCTCCACGTTCGGTGCTTTGCCCCCGGTAAGGAAAGAGTGGCGATTGATGTACACTGGCGAAGAATACCGAGCCGTCGCGATAGAAAATCTCCTGTGTGCCGTTGCCGTGATGCACGTCCCAGTCTACAATCGCCACGCGTTCCAATCCGTGCGCCTTCTGGGCATGGCGGGCGGCGATGGCAATGGAATTGAACAGACAAAAGCCCATCGCACGGTTGCTTTCAGCGTGGTGGCCGGGCGGACGCACCGCCACGAAGGCATTTTCATAATCGCCTTGCAGCACGCCATCGACCGCGCCCAGCGCCGCACCAACTGCCAATTTCGCGACATCGAAAGAATGTTTAGTGACGCGGGTATCGGGGTCGATTTGTGCGCCACCGTTCTGGGCCATGCTTTGAATGCGAGCAATCAAGGCTTGATTGTGGCAATATTCCAATTGAGCTGTGGTAGCGGCAGTAAATGAGGGGTGTAGCAGTTTGTCCCACAGCCCCTGGGCTTTGAGCCTGGTTTCGATGCCTTCCAGTCGTGAGGGCCGCTCAGGGTGGCCGTCGCCGTTATGATGCAGGCTGAAATCGGAGTGAGAGAAAAATGCGGTGGCCATCAATGATAGTTTACCCAGAATTCGGGATGAACCGATTTAGCGAGAAGCCGTCACAAGAGTGTCGCATGGAAAGGGTTGTGAGGAGAAAAAAATGCACTGGTTAATGATTTTAGGACTACTCTCGGCAACGACTGAAGTAAAAGACCCGAATGCTTCAGGCTCGACACTCAATCGCCTGGCTGAAAACGCTATCCGCCAGCAGTTAGGCGATTCCGTGCGCACAGTGCGTGTCGATTTAAAGCGCGGTAAAAACCGCACCGGTGATTTCGACTATTTCAATATCAATCTCGATGGCTTCGATGCCAACCGCTTTGAATCGTTGCAACGCCGCAATAACGACTCGCGGCGGTTAAACGTGTCACGGCTCGATATCGGGGAAATTTTCGGTGGGCAGTATGGCGATATATTCAATGGCGGACTGGGGGGCGTCCTCGGCGACCTGCTCACCGGTGGCGTTGGCCGCGTTGGTAAGATGCAGGTGAATGCCGCTAATTTCTCATATGACAACGTGCGTTATAACAATCTTTCTGCCGGGTTGGGAGAAATCCGTTTCGATTGGACGAAAGCCTTGCGCGGCGATTTCGATATTAAATCGGTGCAACCCGGCAATCTGGGGCTGAGCCTGCGCTCCGACCAGGCGACTAAGCTCATTGCACCGCGTCTGCCATCGGTGCGCGATGTGCGGTTGCGCTTTAATAACGGCCAGGCCAACCTGAGCGGGAAGAGCGATCTGATCGGCGTGCAAATCCCCTTCGATGTGGCAGGTCGCCTGTCGGTACGCACCAATCAGGTGCGCGCGGATGATCTCAGTCTAAAAATCGCCCGGCTGCGCCTTCCTGGTTTTGTGATGGACGAGGTCACCAAAAGTGTAAATCCGCTCTATGACTTCGATCCCAACCAGAAATGGCCCATTGCCGTGAACCTAAATACGGCCGATGCCAGTAATGACATTCTGGCGATGCGTGGCGGGCTGGAATGGTTGGGATTGAAGCGCAACGAGAAAGAATCGCGCCGTGATAGCCGGAGGCGCGAACGGTATGATTCTCGGGATTAAGAAATAGCCACGAAAAGGCACAAAAAACACAAAGTGGGGCAGGGAGATGTCTGCGATTGCAGATTAATATTAAGCCGCAATAGGGCGAAAGAATTTAACGCTGCAGTGACTTCATTTTGTGTCTTTTGCGCCTTTTCGTGGCTATTATCGAACGCTGATGGCGAGGTTATCGATAAGGCGTGTGTTCCCGGCGCGTACGGCAATAATGGCACGGGCAGAGGTTGTAGCGGTAAGCTGCTCTAACGGTTCCAAGGTTTCATCATCCACAATTGCGGCATATTCCGGTTCCAGGATAGCTTCTGTTTGCAGCACGCCGTGGATGGCGGCTGTTAAGTCGCTTGCATCATAATAGCCGTTGCGTGCTTTTTCTCGGGCAGTTTTCAAGGCGCGATAGATTACCGGGGCGGCGGCGCGTTGCTGCGGTGTCAGGTAGGCGTTGCGGCTCGAAAGTGCCAAGCCATCGTCTTCGCGCACGGTGGGGCAGGGCACTATCTCTATCTCAAAATTCAAGCCGCGCACCATGGCTTCTATGACTTTAAGCTGCTGGAAATCTTTCTCGCCAAAATAGGCGTGGTGGGCGCGCACGAGATTGAACAGCTTGGCAACGACCGTGGCAACTCCCCGAAAATGACCAGGCCGTGCCTCGGCTTCCCAACGTGTACTGACACCTTCAACATCGACGAAAGCGCGTGTATCGCCGTGATACATAGCGGTAGCCTCCGGTGCGAAAACGACATCGCATTGCTCCGTTTGCAGTAGTTCACAATCGCGTTCGAAGGGGC
This sequence comes from Abditibacteriia bacterium, assembly GCA_036833945.1. Classification (GTDB taxonomy): domain Bacteria; phylum Armatimonadota; class Abditibacteriia; order Abditibacteriales; family Abditibacteriaceae; genus DAITOV01. The sequence goes on along the minus strand of DAITOV010000311.1, from coordinate 3,044 downwards.
GAGGATACTGCTGGAAATCTTCACCGGGGCGGAACTGAGTGGGGTTCACGAAAATCGAAACTACGGTTTTATCGTTATGCCCACGGGCACGGTTTACCAGTGAAAGGTGCCCGGCATGGAGCGCACCCATCGTGGGCACGAAACCGACGGTATGGCCTGCCAATCGCCAGGCTTCGACCTGTGCCTGCATCTCATGCGGGGTTTTAATGATCTTCATGAAGTGCGCTTCCAGCCGTTGGCCTGGGTGGGAAAAGTGCCGTTTTGTACTTCCGTCACGTAATCGGTTGTAGCCTGCGAGAGGATGTTCTGGGCATCGGCGAATTTCTTCACGAAGCGGAAGCTGTGTTCGCTCAGGCCGATGAGATCGTGCCACACCAGCACTTGCCCGTCGCAATCGAGACCGGCCCCGATACCAATGGTCGAAATTGAAAGCTCGCGTGTCATTTGCGCGGCGGTTTCCTCTGCTACCATTTCCAACACGATAGAAAAACACCCGGCTTCCTGCACGGCGAGTCCTTCGCGCAGGAGTTCCTCTGCTCCGGCTGGATCCCGGCCCTGCACGATGGTGTTTTTTTGCAAACTCGATTGAGGAGTAAAGCCCAGGTGGCCCATTACCGGCACCCCGCTTTGCACCAAGGCTTCAATAGCGCGTAACGCCTGCGGATGTGCGCCTTCCAGCTTGACGGCATGTGCGCCTTCCTGCATCAGCGCAACACCGTTTTTCACGGCGCTGATTTCATCGCTATAACTGCCAAACGGCAAGTCGGCGACAACGGGCACTTCCGGGCGCGACGAGCTTTTGGCACCGCGCGCTACCGCACCGGTGTGGCGCAGCATATCGCTCATGGTGACGGGAATGGTGGAATCGTAGCCGAGAATGACATTGCCCAGCGAATCGCCAACCAGCAAGACGTCGGCGCCGCCGTTGCAGGACATTTTGGCTGAAGGTGCGTCGTAAAGGGAGACCATCGCCAGTTTTTGCGCGGCCAGTTTTTTATCGTAAAAAATGCGGAGGGGTGAAGCCATGAGTTTACAGTCGTACTAACTTTATTTATTGTTCCATCATATTATCAACTTGTCCGAGGTAGCCCGCATATTGCCCAATAACGCTGATAGCGATATAGCCTGCCACGCAGAGAAAGATGAGGACTCCCAGCACCACTATGCTTTGCTTAATGGTCGTTTCGGCATCGCTTTCCAGGAAATCGGCTACTTTATTAAGTTGTTCATCGACTTGGCCAGTCGCTTCGCCGGTGCGCAGCATTTGAATTGCGATGCCAGGAAAATAGTGCGTCGATTCTAGTGCATCGGTAAGTGTGGCACCACTTTCCAAGCTTGCGATTAATCTGGGAGAGCTGTCCTGGAATACACTATTACCACTGGCATCGGCAGCCAGGCGAATTGTCTGTTGCATTCCCATTCCGGCAGCCTGTAAGGCCCCCAGGGCACGGCAGAATTTCGCTGTTGCCAATGAACGGGTGGTTTTGCCTACAATCGGTAAGGATAGTTTGAGTGAATCGAGGACATGCACCAGCGGACGAAAATGTCTGAGGAGAGGTGCAAAAAAGTTCTTAAAGCGAATTAGCAGTAGCACTGAAACGATGAACACAACAGGAAGGAATATCGCTTGCAGCCAGACAGCCAACCAGTTTCCGCCCGAGTTGGCAGCAAGGAATGCCGGGACAACAGTAGGAATAAACAACGCGGCACACACCAAGACTTTGGGATACCAGGTTTCGCGCTTGATGGCCTGCTGGATTTCGTAATCGCGTTCAGCATATTCGGAAAGCCGCAGGCACATGCGGTCGAGGAAGCCGCCGGTTTCCCCGGCGCGAATCATGCCGACCATGAGTGGCGTAAAAATACCCGGATACGATTGCATGAGTTCGCTGAGCTGCCGTCCCGATGCGATGCGGGTTTTCATTTCCTCGCATGCTGTACGCAAAGCGGCATTAGGTGCATTGGTCGCCATGGTATTGATGGCGTGCGCCAGTGAAGTTCCGGCATGCAGCATGGCGTGCATTTGTCGAAAAAAAAGTGCCAGGTCCTTATTATTGGAGCGCTGCAAGTAACGCGGCGGAATAGGCGTAGTAGCCGGATGTGCCCCCGGTAGGGAAGTATGGGGTTCGCCGTAGGGTGGCGGAGCGGCCTGGCGGGGCGGCACTTCGGCTTTTACCTCGCCCGATACATTTCCAACCGGCAGGGGAGCGGCAACGACCGGTGCCGAAGTGGTATTTGCTATCGTGCCATTAGCGGCGGGTTCGAGCTTGGTGACGAACAAACCATTGGCGCGCAACGATTCCAGCGCGGTGCGTTGGTCGATGGCTTCGTGCGCACCGGTGATGCGCTGGCCTTTGGAATCGCGGGCTTGATAAGCAAAGATCGGCATGGCGATAAAGAGACGGTAACCTTGTGCGTTTGCACAAAACAGTATGACACGCCATGCAAGGATACGACATGGTTAATAACGGGGAAGATTGTAGTTACGGACAAGGACTGACCGGTATCGTTTCGCCTAACGTAAGAATAAGCCCGTTGCAATCTTCAATCACCAACTCGCACATTCCATATTCGCGGTCTTCGGGGCCTTCAAGAATATTTGCGCCTTGCTTTTGCCATTGGTCGGCGATAGCTTTAAGGCCGGTTACTTTGAGATAGGCATCGTAACCTCCAGACACGCGGCCGGTGCGGGGCAGGGTGTCTGGAGTTGCGAGATTGAAAAACAATTCGATATCGTCTCGTGCCACGATCGCGAAAACCGGCGGATCTTGCCAGTAGCCGCGAATCTGGAAACCCAAAACGTCGCGATAATACTGGGCGGTTTGCACAATATCGGGCACGGTGAATTGGGGGACGATCGAATGAAAATTGGGTTGGGTATTCATGTTTGTATCCTATCCCCGGCACCGTGCCCGAGAGTCAATATCTCTTTAACCGGCACCGCCGCCGGTCATAGCGGCAATCATGGCGTCCTGACGGGTTTTGTCATATTCGGCTGCGCCGACTTTTTTGAAATTCCCCGGAGCGTTAAATGCCGAAGCGTT
>DAITOV010000310.1:0-6261 GCA_036833945.1 Abditibacteriia bacterium | reverse complement strand
GCACAGTCGCTTGAGGAACTGGAGCTGTTGGAAATGGCCGGTGCGGAGTTCGATGAGGAATCGGTGCGCGCCGGAGAAACCACACCGGTGTTCTTTGGCAGTGCGATGAACAACTTCGGCGTGCAACTCATGCTGGATAACTTCCTCAAGATGTCGCTGCCGCCCACGCCGCGCGAATCGAGTATGGGGGAGATTGCGCCCGAAAATCCGAAATTTTCCGGTTTCATCTTCAAGATTCAGGCCAACCTCGACCCACGCCACCGCGACCGTATCGCCTTCGTGCGTATCGTGTCAGGCAAGTTCGAGCGAGACATGGTGGTGCATCATTCCCGCACCGGCAAGCCGGTTCGCCTTTCCAATGCGCAAAAGCTGTTTGGTCGCGACCGTGATACGGTCGATGAAGCCTATGCCGGAGACGTGATCGGTATCGTGGGCAAGGATGACTTTGGCATCGGCGATACGCTATCGGAAAATCCGCAAGTGCTGTACGACGAAATTCCACGCTTCCCACCGGAAACTTTTTCTTATCTGCATAATCCCAACACCGCGAAATACAAGCGTTTCCGCGATGGCCTGCAGCAGCTTCTCCAAGAAGGCGTGATTCAGCAGTTTGAGATGAACGATTCGTTTCAGAAGATTCCGTTGCTGGCAGCGGTGGGTCCGCTGCAGTTTGAAGTGGTGCAATATCGCCTGGAAAGCGAATACGGCGCAGAATCGCGTTTTGAACCGACGCCATACAGCCTGGCGCGGTGGTATCGGACAGCCGATGGCTCCGAGCCTGAACTTTCCTTGCCTTTTAGTGCTGCTCTGGCAACAGACCTGGCAGGGCAGAAAGTGGTGCTGTTCCAGGATGAATGGTCGCTCCGCTATTTCCTGGAAAAGAATAGCGAATTGGAAGTTTCGGAGATTCCGTTTAAGTAAATTTCAGTTCGGTTCTTTTTCGTCATCTGGTAATAGGCACGTAGCAGGCATTTGATAAGCAAATGCTATTGGCGTAAGAAGTAGGTCGTCGTTACACTGAAAATCAATGAGCAGCTTGAATACTCCGCGCATCGACGCGCTTTTTAAGGCCGGCCGGCCATCTATGTCGTTTGAATTTTTTCCGCCCAAAACGGAAGAAGGCCACAGCCTTCTTTTAACGGCGATTGAAGAATTGCGACCCTTGTCGCCCGATTTCGTTTCCATTACACGTACCGGCACCGGCACGCAAAGCACCCTCGACCTCACTGCCGAGGTGCAGAACAAGCTCGGCATCCGGGCGATGTCGCATCTCACCTGTGTGCATCACAATCGCGAAGAGATGGGGGCTGCGCTCGATAATTTGTGGGAAAGCGGTGTGCAAAACGTGTTGGCGCTTCGCGGCGATTTGCCGCCGGGCATGAATGCCATTCCCGAAAGCGAAGGCGGTTTCTGCTATGCTTCCGACCTGGTGCCGTTCGTGCGCGACCGCCACGAATTTTGTATCGGTGTGGCCGGTTATCCCGAATATCATCCGCAGAGCCTGAACCCGACGCGCGACCTGGAAATGCTCAAGAAAAAGATTGATGAAGGTGCGCATTTCATCATCACACAGCTCTTTTTTGACAATCCCCAGTTCTATCGTTGGCGCGACGCCGTGCATGGTATGGGCATCGACGTGCCGATTGTGGCCGGTATTATGCCCATCAATAACGTGGCGCAGATCAAGCGGTTTGTGGGGATGTGCGGTGCTAAAATCCCGCACCCGCTGTTGCTCCAGTTGGAAAGTTTGGAAAGCGACCCGATGGCCGTGCATGCAGCGGGCGTGGAGTTTGCCATCAACCAGTGCGAAGACTTGCTGGCTAATGGCATAGACGGCTTACATTTTTATACGCTCAACAAATCGAAGGCGACGGCTCTCATCGGCCAGGCGCTGCATTTGAAGCAAGGATGAGTGAGTTCCATAGAGGTTGAAGAATGACGGGCCAAGGCGGCGAGAAAAACTCGCCGCCGGATGATTTACCGGACGAACTTAAGGCAGACGATTCTAAGCAATCGTCTGCCCCGGTCGAGTACTTCGAAGAATTTTCCGACGAAGCCGACCGACCCGCTGCTGCCGTTCCGACCCAGGCGTTGCTCGAAGAAGAAGCACCGGGCGGGACGCGCCTGCGCCACGACCCCTACGAGGCGCTCCGTTCCCGCAACTACCTGCTATTCTCCATCGGTGCACTGATTGCCTCCATCGGCAACCAGATGCAAAACGTGGCTGTCGGTTGGGAAATCTACAGCCGGGTTTCCACGCAATACGGCAGCACCCCCGAAGGCATTAAGCAAGGCGCGTTGGCGCTGGGTATTGTCGGGTTAATCCAGGCTTTACCGGTTATTTTCCTGGCCTTACCGGCCGGACAGTTGGCCGACCGCTACGATCGCCGTCGTATCGTGCTCTTTGCTCAGTTGTTATTGGCATCATGCTGGGTGGGCCTGGCCTGTGCTTCGTTCACCAAAGCGCCTTTGCCATGGTTCTACTTCTTCTTGCTACTCGATGGCATCGCTAATGCGCTTACCAACCCGGCGCGCACGGCATTGATTCCCCAATTGATTCCGCAGCAGACGATTCCCAACGCGACGATGTGGAATTCGACTCGCCACCAGATCGCTTCGACCTCGGGACCTGCACTGGGCGGCGCGGCGATTGCCTATCTTGGGGGGCCGTCTCCGGTTTACATTGTGGCTATTGTAGCGGCACTCATATTCACACTCTTCTTGTGTTTCATTAAACCGCGGCCAGTGGAACATTCGCGCGAACCTGTCTCGCTCGATACGCTGTTAATGGGGGCAAGGTTTGTGTTGGGCACGCCTATTATCCTGGCGACAGTGACGCTCGATATGTTCGCGGTTTTGCTGGGTGGTGCGGTAGCGTTGCTGCCGGTATTCGCAAAAGATATTCTGCATGTTGGCCCCGAAGGTTATGGCTGGCTATTGGCGGCCCAGGCGATAGGGGCGCTAGCGATGACGATCTCGGTGGCGCATTTGCCGCCGATGAAGCACGCCGGAAAAACTCTGCTTTACGCCGTGATTGGGTTTGGTTTGGCGACTATTGCTTTTGGTTTGTCTCGTAATTTTTATCTTTCGTTTGCGGCTCTTTTTTTGTGCGGCGCTTTCGATGCGATTTCGGTTGTGGTGCGGCACACGCTGGTGCAGGTTCTCACGCCTGATCATTTGCGTGGTCGTGTGAGTGCGGTCAATTCAGTTTTCATCGGGGTATCCAATGAAATCGGTAGTTTTGAGTCGGGTGCGGTGGCGCGCCTCATTGGGCCGATAGCTGCTGTTGTTGCCGGAGGGGTAGGGACAGTGCTGGTTGCAACCGGTGTCGGCTGGCGTTGGCCGGTGGTGCGGCACATCGGCAGCTTGCAGGATGCGGCGAAGGAGTATGCGCCAGTGGAATCGCAAGAGCGAGATAAGGGTTCAGACGAAACCTCACGAACGGTCTGAATAAGGTGCCTTAAAGGCACCCTGGCAAAAGAGGAACAATGAAAGAACGGATCATGTATATCGAGAATAAAACCCATTCCTTGAGCGGAGAGGCTCAGGTGGGACGCGTGCGTTTTTCCAAAACCGGTAAAACGCTCTACTATAATGGTCGAACTTTTCAGAGTTTGAAAGGCTCCGGCTTTAAGGCTAATTATTACGATGTTGAGACCGGCGAACAGTTCTGGATTTCGGGTTGTAAGAAAGATGGGAGCGACCGGTTGTATGGTGAGCGCATCCCGGTGAAGATTGATGCCGATGTGCGTGAAGAGTATTGGACTCGAATTCGGGCCTTGCCACAATATAAAACACGCGAGACGCTGTAATATCTACCTGAAATGTTGAATATATAGTCGTCTGATGTGAATTTTTTCACATTCAATATACACTTTGCTTTGTATTTTAGTGACTGCTATTTCAAATCACGTCAAAAACAGCTAAGATCTTTCCATGCGAAAACTTTTACCTGCCGTTATAGCCCTGGGAGTAGTCGCACCGATTGCACACGCTCAAGACTCGCCGCAGTTTCTGAGTTGGGAGCATTCATTGACCACGCGCACCTCGGATGCCAAACATCCTTTAGCGCAAGTTAAAATTTTCAATAACTGGACCGATAACAAGCATCGCGTTCTGGTGAAGTACAACGTATCCGGTCTGGGCGCCCGCACCGACTTCTTCGGCGGCTATAGCTCGCCGTTCCCCATGCCGGATTTCGATCCCAAGAGAATTGCCTCCAAGCTGTCTTACCATAATGGTTCTCTGGGCATCGTTCAGGATTTAAAGGCCGATAAGCTGATTGCCTATTCCTCCGATGCCGGGACCAAAGGTGCCTATTTGAGCGAAGATCGCAAAGCGTTGATGAAGCGCTTGCGCTACGATCCCTGGAAAAAACTCGCGCCGGAACTTTCGCGCGAAAAAATCCCGGACTTGACTCCCGCCCAGCGCGCCCGCCTGGGACGCGAGGTTTACACTTCGATGCAGCCCATGCTCAAGCGCATGGTGAAAACTTATTTTCGTGTTTTGCCCCAGCGCCGCACTTTCACGGTCGGCAATGAAAAAGTCGAGGCTCGTGGCTATCGCCTGACAATTAGAATGAATGCCGGCGGCTACTATAGCAGCGCACAATGGGTTCGCACTTCCTTTGAATGGTGGCTGACCCCCGAAGTGCCCGGTGATATCATTGCCCGCCAATTCCTCGGTAAACAGATCGCCGAATATGTTGAGATGGGCGGACCAACCACCTCGATGTGGATGAACGAAACCTTGCCCCTGATGTGGGCTTCGATGCCGCCCGATTTTCATCAGGCACTGAGCACGATATTGCCGCAGACTTTCAACGGCACCTTGATCTCCGAAGGCAATGCCCTGCCTGTGATTGGTGGAACGCCAGTCTATGCAGCGGCCACGGTATTGCAGACAAAGAATGAAGTGACCTACAAGAAATGTCCGCGCTGTGGACAGCCTCACATCGAAGTGCCGGGCAAACCCAAAGAGCATGCGGTTCGCCTTGAACTGAAACTGAACAACCGCCATACCGACAAATTGGCCGATACGGTTTTCGAAGCTCCCAAGGCTTATGAAAAAGAATCGATGGAGCCGATGCTGAAGTCGTGGGAAGAAGGCCTGGAAATGATGCAAAGCATGGGCGGCATGTACGACGACGAAGAAGTAAGTCTTGATGCTTTCCATAACAAAGTGAAATCCGGTTACTCCTGGGTTGCCTTTAACGATTACCGTAAGAAAGTCAACGAACTGCTGCTTTTGGGAGCAGCCAATGCCGGTGAATTGAAGTAAATCCTTGAGATATGGTGTCCCGTCCCCAACTCTCTCTGCTCATGGCCGTCGCCGTCTTATCGGCGGCGGTTTTGGGTTTTGAGGTCGCCTTAACCCGTGTATTCTCGGTCTTGCTGCGTTATCACTTCGCCTTCCTGGTGATTTCGATTGCGGTGTGCGGCCTCGGCGTTGGCGGCTATGCTGCCTACTGGCTGCGCCGCAAACGCGAGCTTTCCCTCTCCCTGTTAGCAACACTTTTTGCCCTTTCGGTCGTCATTGCGTTAGCGCTCATGTTGCGTGTCGTATTCGCGCATTTCCCTAATGCCTACTGGCTGGCCGCAGTATTGGTGCTGATACCATTTTCATTGGGCGGGGCCTTCCTGGCCGAAGCGTTTGCGCGTTTTCCAAGTTGGAGCGGCAGGCTCTATGCCTGGGATTTAGCTGGTGCGGCACTGGCGGCATTTATCATTGTCGGTATCTTGCAAGTGCTGAGTGCTATCGATGCGTGTTTGCTGATGGCGGCGTTGGCTGCCTTGGCCGGAGTGTGCACCGCTCGTGGCGAAGCTGGAAAACGGGGTGGCGATGCATTGCTGGCAAGCATAGCGATTCTGGCTTTCCTTGGCTTGAATGTTAAGTTCCATTTCCTCGATATCCCGGCCGTGCCGCCCAAGCTGGATGCCAACAATATGTCGCTGGCCGATAGGGGCATGACGCAACCGCTGTTTACGGAATTGGGCACGCCTGGCCATACTTCTAAAATCATTGACACTCGCTGGAGCGCCTTTGCCCGCACCGATGTGGTCGATGATAAGGCGATGCCGGGCAGCTATTATCTCTATACCAACGGCAACGTTCCCACTAATATGATGAAGTGGAACGGCAACGTAGAGAGCGTGGCTGCCATTGGCCGCTTGTTTCCGCTGAGTGACTATGCATTTGCTGTCGCACCGATGAAGAGGAACGATTCTTCCGTTCTTTCCATTGGCCCTGGTGGCGGCCTCG
>DAITOV010000309.1:0-6290 GCA_036833945.1 Abditibacteriia bacterium | reverse complement strand
AATGCCACTCCGGAATCGCAAACTTCTGCGCACAGAAAGCAAAGGCTGTCGTTGCCACTGCGCTGACGATAACGATGTGGACTAAAGCTCCTGCCTTGCCTGCGGGGACGAATGAGTTGAGCAGATTACTCACGATTTGGCCACAAACCCCCATGACAATACAGGCGCAGATGGTGCGCAGGGCCACGCCGCCGATTTTCTCTAACCTGAGAGGTGAAGAGTAGGGGCGCCGCGAGAGGCGTTTTTCCAATGCAATCGTGATGGCAATAAAGTGTGTTGCACCACCGATGCTGGTGGCTGTGGCCAATCCTAAAACTCCAGCGGAACTCGACAGGTAGATAAGAGGAATGAAAAAGAAGATCGTCAGGGCGCTGCCGATCAAGGTTGGAGTGAGCGTATCTTGCATGGCGTAGAAGCCACGGGCGACAAGCTGCTGGGCAGTCCAGGCAAAAAGGCCGACGCAATAAAAGGCAAAGGCAAGCGAGGTCTCATGGAGAGCCAATGCGTTGTTGAATTCGCCATATCCAAAGAGAAGAGTAATGATCGGACGCGCCAGCAGAATCAATAGCGTCGAAAGTGGCAGAGTGAGAAAGATCAGGCGGCGCAAGCCTTCGCGCAGGAACTTGGAAAACTCTACCCAGTTGCCTTTAGCGGCATCGGCTGAGAGGTAGGGGAAGGCCGCTACACTGGCCGCCATGCCCACAATGCCCTGGGCTGCGATCATCACGCGGTTTCCGGTGGTCAGGTGAGTAATGGCACCCGGATCGAGATAGGTTGCAAACCACCCTACAACCATTTGGTCGACTACCGGGAGTGACACGCCGAACATGATGGGAATGGCGTTAATGAAATATTTGCGGACGTAGGATGATTTGATGTCGAGTGAAAATGAGTAGTGCGGTCGTTGTTCGCGGGGCGCACGCCATGCTGCGATGAATGGCAGTAGGAAATTTCCGACTATCGCACCGATAAGGATACCCCAGGCGAACGCCATGGGACCGGTGCCCAGCTTCATGAGAACGAGCGCGACCACGATAGCGACGCCGTTATAAACTGCTCCCGTCCAGCCCGAAGCAGCAAAGCGTTTGTTGGCGTTGAGCACGCCGACCAGCAAACCACCCAGATAGAAGAATATCTGGGCAGGAAGCAGGATTCGCGTCATGGAGACGGTGAGGTTGAAAACTTCGGGGCGTTCCAGCAAACCGCTACGCACGAGGCCAACCAAGGGGCGGGCAAACAGTTCGGCCAAAACCAGCAGTAACAGGAGTACGCCGGTCATTATTGTTGCCACGGTCGAGAAGAAACGCCAGGCAGCCTTCTCGTCTCCACTTTGTTGTAGTTTCGTGAAGATAGGGATGAAGGTGATGGAGAGTGCGCCGCCTGCTACCAGATAGTTAATGAAATCGGGGAGGGCGAATGCTGCCCAGTAGGCGTCGGTGGCGTCGGTGGGCAGCATCGAGTTGATGATCGCGTTTTGCACGAGACCAACCAACCGGGAGAGAAAAAACAGAACCGATAAAATAACGGCGGCTTGAGTTGCGCGGGGAGTTGCCATAAGAAGTAAAACCAGTTAATTCTGACAAACCTGTTGGAGCGAGACAATTCGCCTTCAACGGGCAGGGGGAGCTATTCAACCTTGCCTAGTACGAATGAAAGAAGCAGCAAGCTGAATACGGCCAGGGTAATAAAAGTAAAGAGTCGGTCTTTTTGATAGATAAAAGCAAAAACCGAAATAGCGACACGCATCACCGGAGTGGCGATGAGTAAAAGGAGTCCAAGCGTCACGAGAGCCTGTCCGTGCCACAGCTTCAACCCGCTGATAACTTCCTGTAGCGTGTGTGGAAAAGCCGCGCCGGGTTGGGTGAGGTGTTGCAGGGCGTCGGACGAAGTGAGATACACCGGGTGATGAATAAAGCTGAGTAGGGTGCCGCCGACAATCAGCAGGAAACTGGCAATTACGCCGAACCGCAACAGGTTGCTGATAAGCAGTTCTATGCGCCGAACGCGTTCCCCTGCGTCGGGGTCGGTCGGGCCAAGGAGTTCGGGCTGTGTCATGCGTGCAACCCCTTGATGAGCATTTCGGTGGAAACCCACAGCAATACCGCCACGAACACCAGGCGCACGGTGGAGTTTTGTAGTTTGCTCAGTAATCGTGAACCGAGCGTAGCACCAATGAGCACTCCGGTTGCTACCGGCGCGGCAATGAAAGGGTCTATATCGCCACGCATGAAGTACACACCGGCGCTGGCGGCAGCCGTGACGCCAATCATGAAATTGCTGGTCGCTGTGGAAACCTTGATCGGCAGGCGCATCGCTAAATCCATAGCCGGGACTTTCAAAGCTCCCGAACCGATACCGAGCAGCCCGCTGATGACACCGGCCAGATACATGATGCCCAGGCCGATACGGGTGCAAACGACGCGATACGTCACTTCCCGCCCCAGCGATTCATCGTAGTAACTGCTGTGCAAGCGCAGATAGTCTGCCCAGGGAGCGGGGCGGGTGGGGGGCGTATCGCTTTCGTTTTTCTTGCGATACATCATCAGCGACGAGTAGGCCATGACGATGCCGAAGATAATGTAGAGCCAACGGCCGCCGATACGTCCGGCCAGAAAAGCGCCGCTGAGCGCACCGGTGGTGGTGGCGGTTTCCAGCACCATGGCGACCCGCATATTGGCCATGCGTTCACGCACGTAGGCTGCGGCTGCGCCGCTGGAAGTGGCGATTACCGAAACGATGGATGCACCGATGGCATAGCGAATATCGATGCCAAAGAGCAGCGTCAGGGTAGGAATAATAATGATTCCGCCACCCAATCCCAGAAGCGCTCCCAGTCCTCCAGCAACGATAGAGATGAGAAATAAGAGCGCAACGAATTGGGCGGGTGTCATTATTTGCGTTCAGGGGCAGGTTTACCGCTGGCTTCAGCCAGTTTTTGCACAGCCGTTTTAAATTCGGCGGATTTGGCGAATGTCGTCAGTTCCTGCAAACGTTCTTCAAGATAAGGGTTTTCGTGAATCGCTTGCCCCAATTTATATTGGGTTGAGATTTCGCGTCCTTCCAGGCTGATGAGGCCATTTTGTTCGATGTATGCGTCGACATCTTCGGGAAGAATTTCATGCTCGGCCATCAAAGGGTCGGTCGCGGCGTGCTGTTTAATCAGCGCTGCCGAAAACACTTTATGGTTTTTGACCACCAGAAGAGTCAAGCGGTCGGCAGTCATTTCAGCCAGGTCGGTCCAGAAGGTGCGAAGCAAGAGTGCATACAGCGCCACCGGCCAGGCTAAGATACGCATGCCGGAAGGAGTGTCGTTGAGGAACCGCATCATCATCAGGCGGCGGGCATGGCCCTGCCGCAGATGCACCAGTTGGCGCAGCACCAGACAATCGAGTTCGTTCGGTTGTAGCAAATCGATGCTGGCCTGGGTAATGATGATGAAAGGCGGCGGAGTGAAGGCTTTCACCTGCGAAATGCCTTCTTCCAGCAAGTAACCTTCGGGGCGATCTACGCCCAGGACTGCACTGCCCTTGGTGAGCAAAGCCTGCAGGCGCGGCTGGGTTTGCGAGGTGATGATGACTTCACGGCCGTGCATGCGCAAACGGCGCAAGATCATTTTGGGGGCAATGAAAAAGTAGCCCAGGCTGGAGAGCAGCCACCACGCAAAAATGCCCATTGCGTAGGGTTGTGTTGCGGGCGCAAACGAGAGTCCGGCCACCAATACGAAAATGAACAGCAGCCACAAGCCGAACGCCTTCGCGCCTTCGCGCCGTTCACTGGGGTGAGCGTAGTCATCGAGCGCTGCGGGCACGACTTTGCCGGCGGCTTGTTTTTCGCGATCGGGAATGGTGACAGTGACGGGCATTGTTGAAAAGGATGAAGAATGAACGATAAAAATATCGGCGTTTGTCGTTTATTCTCCTACAGTTTCTTTCTTATGCAGCAAGATTTTGTGTGGTCTGCGTCCCTGGACGACTTGAACGATAATAACGGCGTTTGGCACTTCAATGCGATCGCCGACAATTGGCGCGCGTCCCAATTGTTCTATCACAAAACCACCAACCGTATCAAATTCCCCCGTCGGCAATGCCAGGCCCCACTCTTCCTTGAGGTCTTCAATATGCAACAAACCATCGGCGACGGCGGAATAATCATCGAGAATCGTGAGCGGCTCCTCGACTTTACGATCATGCTCATCGGCAATCTCGCCAACCAGCTCTTCCAGAATATCCTCGACAGTCAAAAGCCCGGAAGTGCCGCCAAACTCATCGGTTACGATAGCCAGGTGGGTGCGGGCGTTGCGGAGCATGGTGAAGGCGGCATCGATTTTTTGCGATTCGGGGATGAAGATCGGCTTACGCATCAGTTCGCCCGGCGATAAGGTTGTTTGCTGCTCGCTCATGGAACGTAAAACGTCGCTGATATGCAAAATGCCCACGATATGGTCGATGTCGCCGTCGCGAATCGGCAGACGGGAATAGCCACTCTCCTGAAAACATTTCAGAATATCCTCGGTTGTGCTTTGAAGTGAGAGGGAGAGGATATCCGGCCGGGGAATCATTACTTCATGAACCGTGGTGTCCTTGAAGGTGAAGATGCTCTCGATCAGTTCTTTCTCCTCGACTTCGAGAATTCCGGCGACCTGGGCCGATTCGACCAGGTCTTCCATCAGGTCGCGGGTGGCTTCTTCATCGGCCTCGGCATCGTTTTGGGGTTTGCCGTTCTGGATACGGCGCACAGCCCTCAACAATCCCAATGGGCGCAGCAGGAGGCTGCCCAGCCCCATTAAAAGCCCTACGGGAAGACGCAAAGCGAACACCAGGAATTGGGCCAGGCGCACCCACCATAAAGTGTGAAGGGCGCTTTGCCGGGCCACCAAGACGCGCGGTGCGACCTGGAGCAGGGAAGTGATGACAATGGCACATAGCCCCGAGAGAAGGCCGACTTCGAGGCCAATGCCAAATTGCGCGATGATCAGCTCCATGGAGACGACGGCGACCAACAATAAGGGAATGCTGGCCGCGATGCTGACGGTGGCGACGAATTTCTGGGCTTCAACGGAAAGTTCATCGGAAGTGGCCGATACTCCGTCGGTATTCTCTTCACTTTGCTCGCGCAGCAGCCGGCGCAAACGCAAACGATTGGTCGCCCCCAGTGCGGCTTCCGAGGCGGCAAAAAGCGCGATGCAGAGCAAGGACGCTAAAAGGACGAGAATGGGAAGGATGTGCATCAGTTTGAAGGCGGTATACCAACCGTTTCCTGAGAAAGTGGGACGAGTTGAACCTGTTCGATACGATGGCCGTCCATCGCGATGATTTCTATCTCGATGCTTTGCCCGGCCTGCACTCCCACTGCCTTGCGATCGCCAATCACAGGAATCTGCTCGAAATGCCCCAGCGCCAGGGCAGCCAGGGAAGTGGCATCGTTCGCTTCTGTGCCGTTCTTATCTTGCAGTGTGAGCGGACGGGCGAACTTCTGTTCCCAGAATCGTTCCACTTCCCGCACCGTCACGTGGGCTGCAACGCGTAGCGCGGCTTCGCCGACGACCTCCATTTCGGGTTCTTCCTGGTCGGTTTCATCGAGAATATCGCCGACGATTTCTTCCAACAGATCTTCCAGGGTAACCAGGCCGATAATATCGCCGTCATCGGCAACCACGATAGCCAGCAGTGTGCGTTGTTGGCGCAATTCTTCCAACGTCGGCGCAATCCGTTTGCTTGCCGGGACAAAGAACGGCGGACGCATCAGGTCGCGCGCTCGCAATTCGCTGTTTTCCAGCCCGTGATTGAGGTAGGGGAGTAAATCCTTGGTTGCAACCACGCCAAGGATTTTATCGAGCGATTTTTCATACACCGGCAGCCGGGAATGGCCCTGCGAGACGGCGGTATGGAGAATCTCTCCCAGGCAGGCATCGGCAGGAATGCCGGCGATGTCTTGCCGCGAGGTCATCACTTCGCGCACGATCTTCGCCCGGAAGTCCATGGCTCCTTCGAGGAGCGAACGTTCACTGCTTTCGATGGCCCCTTCTTCTTCCGCAACAACCAGGGCGCTCCGCAGCTCATCTTCGGTGACGTGTGGTGTGCTTCGTTTCTGGGAGCCTGATAAACGAGCAGGAAGATAGCCGATGCCGCCAATAAGCCAGATAAGCGGTGCCAGCATGGTGGATGCCAGCTTAATAATCTTGACGCCGCGCAGGGCGATATTCTCCGCGCGGGGGGCGGCAAGGAGCACCGGCAGCACTTCCGCCACGAAAAGCACGGCAGTGAGCGCTACGGGCAGCGTCCACCAGTCCC
>DAITOV010000308.1:0-6294 GCA_036833945.1 Abditibacteriia bacterium | reverse complement strand
TGTCACAGCCTGAACATAGTTGCCCTGGGCGGCCTGGGCGCGACCCAACATAATACGCACCTGACCCAGGTTTTGCCCTTTGTTCAGCGTGGCGGGAGTATTGGTTTCCAGCACTGCCAGGGTCACAATAGCCTTGCTCTTGGCGCCGCTTTGCCACTGCGCATCGGCCAGGGTGGTTTGAATTTCAGTGACTTGTGGGAACTGTTTGGCGATGGGTTCAAGAACTTTTGCCGCTTCGCTGTACTTTTTGCTGGCGTTGAGGACTTTGGCCAGCATCAGGCTGCTTTGCGGGTCTTGATTCTTCGATTGGGTGAAAGCGCGGCGCAGCCAGCGTTCGGCTTCGGGGAGTTTCTTGAGTTGCTCGAAAGCGATGGCTCCGGCATTAAAGGCGGCCTGGCCGTTATCGGGCAGTTTTAAATCAGCGATTTCCGTCCACTGCTGGTAGGCCAATTCCGGCTTGCGCATTTGTTGGTAAGTCTGGGCCAGGATGGCGCGCGGCTGTGGGTCGCGCGGACTGAGTGCGGCAATTTTCTTGAGATGCCATACCGCCTTGTCGGGCTGCTTTTGCTGCAACAGCAGTAGCGCCATGTTCATGTGCGCGGGCACGGCGTCGGGCTTGGCGCGCAGTACTTCGCGGTAGGCCAGCGCTGCGGCTTTCAGGTCGCCTTTACGTTGGGCTTCGACGCCTTTTTCAAAAAGAGCAGCCAATTTAGGATCGCCCGCAATGGCGGGATTGGGTTGTGCGGGAAGCTGCCCCGGCGGCATTGCTCCTGGAGGCAACTGGCCGTTGGGCAGGGGGGTGGGTGCCGGGGTGCCGTTGGGCAATGGCTGTCCGGGCGCGTTAGGGCGGGCAGCGTTAGGCTGGCCCGGCACTCCGGGCATTCCGGGGACGGTAAAAAGTTGTGGCGCGGCGGCACCCGTGTCGCCGGTTGTTGAGGCGTATTGTGTTGGCTGGCTGGCCGTGGTTCGCGATTGGGCGACGTAAGCCAGCCCACCGAAACCGGCTAATAAAACCAGTGCCGATGCTGCGCTGAACAAACGACGAGAACGTGAGTATTGAAAAAATTTCATTGAGAGGACGAATCGACGGTCGGAGTCGGCTGTGGCTCCGTCGAAAATTGTCCCGGGATAGGAGGATGCGGAGTGGCGGCAGGGTCTTCAACCTTTGATTTTGACAACAAGTTTTCCCTCAGTTTATAACCGTAGAGCCGATGACGCTCAATTTCCAGGGCCAGCGTGAACGGCGGGACTTCCAGAAAAGAGGCGATGCGATCGATAGTGCGGGCGATGGCGCGCCTGCGATCGTGTGAATCGCTTTCGCGGGAGCAAAGCATATTTTCCAGATCGGCCAGTTCGGGAACGATGTCGAGCAGCAGATGGGCGCGCACTTGAGGCAGTGTGCGGTCTTGCGTGCCGGTGATGCGACGGCGCATATCGCTGACGATTTGGTTGAGCACGTCGTCATAGTGGTGCTCCGCCAATTTCTTCTCCGCTACTGCGGTCACGGCGGAATGGGCCTGTTGCTGCCGCTCCTGGATAATTTCCCATTCTTTGAGCGTGGTGCCTTCAATGACCTCAAAGCTAATGTGGCGTTTGGCCGCCTGGTGCAGAATGTTCTCGATGGTATTACGCACCTGTACCGCATGTAAGTGAGCCGCCAGGGGGTAGTCCTGGGCTACGAGTCCGCATACGAGGGTGTCTTCGGTGAGGGTGATGGGCTTGATAGCTTCCATTGCGTCGGCAACGCCAAGCGAAAATGGCAGCTTGATGAAGACGCGTTTGCGCACTTCTTGCCAGACCCAGTCTAAATCGACACACAAACAGCTTTGCGTGGCAGCTTCGGTGTCGCCGCAGGAGGGTGAAGGAGATGTGTTTTCTTCGGGCATAAGACTCCTGAATATGGTTTCTTGAATGAATAATTCATAAGAGCGAGCAACGAATAATAATCTGCCCTTATTGTAACCGATATTAGACCCAATATAAAAATTAACCGGCCAGAATTTCATCGAGGAATGCCCGTGACTTCCACTTAATGGAAAGGTGGGCGTTCAGGCTCTGCAAGAGAACGTCGCGCAGATCGGCCTTGGCTTGCTGCGTGAGTTCGAGGCGCTCGAAGATTTCTTCCAAAGGTGCCGGTGCATTTTCCAGATGACGCAAAGCACGCAATGCCTGAACCTTGGCGTAGAGCTTCCGGGTATCACCGGCAGCGCAAGTGCGGCAAAGCGTTCCTCCTAACGACGGCGAAAAAGCGATGGACGATTCCGTATCATCGGCTGCGATAGCAATTTTGGCTCCACAAACCGTGCATTTTCCTAGCACCGGCGCATAGCCGAGATGCGCCAGGTATTTGGCTTCGAACCAGCGTCCGATGACTTCAGCATGACTGTTACTCTGCGCGTTATTGAGAGCATGCAGCGTGACCATCAGCAGCTCGAACAGTTCGGGGTCGGGCAGGTCTTCGGGCAGGGCGTCGCACAGCTCGCAGACGTAGCTGGCCCAGGCGGTTTTTACCAGGTCTTTAGCCAGGTAAATGTGGGCGTCTTCAATAACGGCCTGGGAAACGATTTGCAGCGAACGTCCACGCGCCAGCAGGAAATTGGCCAGGGTGAACGGCTGGGAAACGGGAGCGAGTTTCGACTTTGGGTTGCGCGAACCACGCGCCGATGCACTCAGCTTGCCGTATTCCTGGGTGAGGAGCACGAGTACACGGTCTTTTTCGCCAATAGCGCGTGTCCGCAGCACGATGCCCCGTGCCGGGTAAGTCCGTGTACTCATGAGATTTAACAGTTACTCTGGCCGGGTTCCGGCCTTCAACTCGCGCACCATTGCGGTGGCGGCCTCAATGCCAGCCTGACCGGGCGCTTTTTCCAACTGGTCGATGAGCGCCGAAGCAACCACGATGCCATCGACTTGCGATGAACGACATGTCGTGGCAATTTGGGCGCGGGAAGAAAAACCAAAACCAGCACAAATCGGGGTATCGGTGTGCTTCTTTACGCGGGCAATCAAGTCGCCGATTTCTGGCGGCACGTCGCTCTTGGCTCCGGTGACGCCCATGCGGGCTACGGCATAAATGAAGCCACTGGCGGCGTTGGCGACGGCTTCCACCCGCTCATCGTCCGAAGTGGGGGCGACGAGGAAGATGGTATCGACGCCATGCTTACGCCCGGCGGCAATCCACTCTTTCCCGGCTTCGGGCGGAATATCAGAGATAATTACGCCATCGGCCCCAACCTGCGCACAGCGGCGCGCAAATTCGTCGTAGCCGATCTGAAAGACCGGGTTGACGTAGGTCATCGGCACCAGCGGGGTGTCGGGGTAGGTTTTGCGCACGTCGGCGATGAGTTGCAGGGCATCGTCCATGGTGGCACCGCCCGCCAGGGCACGCTCAGAAGCGCGCTGGATGGTGGGGCCATCGGCCAGCGGGTCGGTGAAGGGAATGCCGATTTCCACTATATCGGCACCGGCGGCGATGTAGTTTTCAATCAGCGTCTGCGAAGTTTTCAGATCTGGATCGCCACACGTGACAAAAGGAATGAAAGCACGCTCATTCTGCGTGCGGAGTTTTTCAAAGGTAGCTTGGAGTCGAGACATGGTTTTGATTCACCGCGAAGGACGCAAAGTTCGCGAAGATTCTTTAAAAAATTCTTCGCGTTCTTTGCGCTCTTCGCGGTTATTTTTTCTCTAATGCAGTGCGAATAGTATTAACGTCTTTGTCGCCGCGGCCGGAGAGGTTCACGATGATGACCTGGTCTTTGCCCAATTGCGGGGCGAGGACTTTGAGGTGGGCCAGGGCGTGGGACGATTCCAGCGCGGGGAGAATGCCTTCGTATTTGCAGAGCAGTTCCACGGCTTCGAGCGCATCGTTGTCGGTGGCTGAAGCGTATTCGGCACGCCCACTATCGCGCAGGAACGAGTGTTCCGGGCCGATGCCGGGGTAGTCGAGACCAGCCGAGATGGAGTGCGTCGGCAGAATCTGCCCGGCTTTGTCCTGCATGATATAGCTCATCGAGCCGTGCAGAATGCCCTTGGAACCGGCGGCCAGCGGCGCGGCGTGGTCGGGAGTATCGATGCCGCGTCCGGCGGCTTCAATGCCGATCAGGCGCACTGATTTATCTCCCACGAAGGGGTGGAAAATGCCCATGGCGTTGCTGCCTCCGCCCACACAGGCGATGACGGCATCGGGCAACTGGCCGATGTGTTCTTGAATCTGGGCGCGGGCTTCCTGGCCGGTGATGGCGTGGAAATCGCGCACCATGGTGGGGAAGGGATGCGGGCCGACGACGCTGCCGATGATGTAGTGGGTGTCGCGCACATTGGTCACCCAGTCGCGCATCGCTTCGTTGGTGGCGTCTTTCAGGGTTTTGGTGCCGCTGGTGACGGGAATCACGCGCGCGCCCAGCAGTTCCATACGGAACACGTTCAGCGCCTGGCGCACGGTGTCTTCTTCGCCCATGTAGACATCGCACTCGAAGCCGAAGCGGGCCGCCACGGTGGCAGTGGCCACGCCGTGCTGTCCGGCACCGGTTTCGGCGATGAGGCGGGGCTTGCCCATGCGGCGGGCCAGCAAAGCCTGGCCCAGGGCGTTGTTGATTTTGTGTGCTCCGGTGTGCAGCAAGTCTTCGCGCTTGAGGAAGATTTTTGCACCACCGAAATGCTCGGTCAGCCGCTCGGCAAAGTACAGCGGGGTGGGGCGTCCGGCGAAATCGCGCAGCAGGCCGGAAAGCTCGGCGCGAAAGGCTTCGTCTTGCTTGGCGGCTTCGTATTCGGCTTCGAGTTCGCGCAGGGCTACCATCAGGGTTTCGGGCACGAACTGCCCGCCGAACTCACCGAAATAACCGGTGACGGGAGTATCGAGTTGAGCATCAACGGAATCTTGTGTGAGTTCCGTGGCGTTATTGGTATTGGGCGTCATTAAAATTTAACTCTCTGTTTACTGAATCCGTAATGGAGAAGCACACCGTGTCGGTAAGGCACTACAAAAACTCAAACGGTGCATGATATTTATATCATTTTTACCGTTTTGGTTAAGAGATGTTGCCGATGCAAGGCTTCTCCCGTGCTGTGTTATGAGGAAGGGGAGGATGAGTAGCGCCAGTTGTAGAAGAGCAGCACGATGCAGGAGTTGTTATGCAAGACGTTGGTAAAGAGCATTATTTTTCTTTTGGATGTAGTCTCCCGCTCTCTGGACAGCTTGTGTATGGTCTTCTTTGAGGTATGCCTCGATAATTTGGATAGCTAATTCCTCGACGGTAATTCGTTGATTTGCAGCTTCGCGCACCAGAGCACGCCCCAATTCCTCAGATAGCTCAAGTTGTAATTTCACAACACTCACCTCAACAGGCAAGTTTACCGCAACAACTCATCGATCGCGGTCACCGCGTTGCCGCTCTTCATCAGACTTTCACCCACCAGCAGAGCATCGACTCCCGCAGCTCTCAGGCGTTTTGCATCTTCGTTGGTGAAGACACCACTTTCACCAACCACAATCGCATCGGCGGGCAGCAGGGGGCGCAGTTTCTCGGTGACGGCGAGATCGACTTCGAAAGTGTTGAGGTTGCGGTTGTTGATACCGATGAACTTGCAGCCACCGGCCACAGCGCGTTTGGCTTCGGTTTCGTTGTGGACTTCCACTAAGGCATCCATGCCATAGCGGGCGGCGGTGTGTTTGAACGAGCGAAGCTGCCAGTCGGTGAGGATGGCAGCGATGAGGAGAATACAATCGGCTCCGTGCAGGCGGGCTTCGATAATCTGCCATTCGTCGATGATGAAGTCTTTGCGGATGCAGGGCTTGCCCGAAATCTGGCGGGCTTCGACCAGGTGCTTCAGGTCACCGGCAAAGAAATCCGGTTCGGTGAGCACGCTCAGGCAGTCGGCTTTGGAATCGCGGTAGATCTCGGCCATTTTTTTGTGGTCGAAATCCGGCGTCATGATGCCTTTGCTGGGGGAGCGCTTTTTGATTTCAGCGATCAAGCCCAGGCGGTCGGGGTGCTTGAGTGAAGCGGCGAAGGGGCGCGGGGTTTCGTTGGGCAGAAGCTTTTCGAGCTGGCCGTAGGTGCGTTCTTCCTTGCCTTTGGCGACACGGATTTTAGTGGCTGCGACGATTTCTTGCAAGATCATGATACAGGTCTAAACCGCAAAGAGCGGAGGGTTATTTAAAGGTGTTAGTAAATTCAATCAGTTGGGCCAGCTTTTCGCGGGCCGAGCCGCTGTTAGCACTGGCGCGGGCGAGCTTGAGACCTTCTTCAAAGTCTTCGCGGAAGCCACCGAGAATCAGGCTGGCGGCAGCATTGA
>DAITOV010000307.1:0-6381 GCA_036833945.1 Abditibacteriia bacterium | reverse complement strand
AGGTGATGGGCCACCAACCCGGCCACGGCATCGGCGGGCATGGTGACGTGGGCGGAGACGGTGTAGTCGTGCCAGTCGGCCTCGCCCATGATGGCGAAAGCGCCGTTGGCATTGGCCGGGGTGGCGGAATTGTTGAAAGTCCACGCGCCGCTCACGGTCTGCCAGCGGCCGGGGACGGGATGGGAGAAGTTATCGTGGAAGTCGAGCGCCGAGCGCACCTTGAGGTCGTCGAAGACAGCCGTCTTTTCCTTGTTGCCGGTGGCGTCTTCTTCGGCGTTCACGGCATAAAGCCCCACCAACCCGCGCCCGAAAAGGTCGGTGCGCGCGCGCATGACTTCGCTCTCATCGATCAGGGCGCGCAGCACGCCGCCGTTGGCGGTGAATTTCAGGCGGTACCAGTTCTTTTCGTCAAAGCCTTCGCTCTGAGCGGCCACGATAATGCGGCTCACGCCATCGACGACTGAACGCAATTGCAATGCTCCGTTGCGTTGCCACTCGAAGAGCAGATAGTTCTTGTTATCTTGCACGTAAAGCGCCAGGCCCACGGCGGAAGCGTTGTAGGGTTTAATGGCGGCCTCAACCGAGTAGTCGCTCCAGAAAGGACGACCGGCCAGGGCCAGGTTGGTCCCTTTGTTTTTGGAGGAGAAGGCAAAGGGGTTGGCGCTCTGGGCGACCTGGGCCTGGTCCTGTTCAGTGATGCCGGTCGTGGCCCACGAGCCTTCGGCAACCGTCCAGATGGTTTCTTCGCCAATCTTCGCATCGCTGATTTTCAGTCCGTTTTTCGGGTTGGCTCGGATGGCTTCGGTGATGGCGACTTCAGTCGCGACGCGCATGAAATCGTCGTCGAAAGTAATCTCTTCCACCGGCTGCAAGCGCGGGGTTGCCACTTCACCGCCCCGATAGCCGACAGCGCCTTCCATCCAGCGGTCGTCTTCAGCCTGCAACACGACACGGTTACCCGAAAGCACGGCCCAACGCGGCCCCCGGCGCTGGATGACCAGCGAGCCGGTCGTCACCGGAGTTTTCTCCGTTGCCAACGGGGTGCTCTTACCACTGGCCACGACACTGAGTTCCGCCCCGGCAGGGGTGAGGCGCAGGCGGTAGGCATCGCCGTTTTCCTGGGCGTTGAGGTTCCATTCGATCGGAATTTTGTTGAGCTGCGCCGTGACATCGTAGCCACCGGCTTCGCCTTCATCGTCGAGGTTGGTAAAGCCCTGCGCGTAGGCCAACGGAGTGGAGCACAGCAGTAAGGCAACGGTTAAGAGACGGGATGCGGTTTTCATGCGATTGGTTTAGACGTCACGGTTAGGGCGGGGTTGCGCCATCTCTCAATTTACTCCAGTTCACGGATCACACGGCACGGATTCCCCACTGCCAGCACTCCGGCGGGGATGTCTTTTGTCACCACGCTACCAGCACCAATCACCGAGCGAGCGCCGATTTTCACGCCGGGACAGAGAATGACACCGCCGCCAATCCACACGTCGTCGCCGATTTCAATCGGTGCGGCGTTTTCCAGCCCGCTATTGCGCAGTTCGTGGTCGAGCGGATGCGAGGCGGTGTAGATTTGTACCTTGGGCGCGCACATCACATTGTTGCCGATTTTCACTTCGGCGACATCGAGCACCACGCAATCGAAATTGAAATAGACATTGTCGCCGGCGTGGATATTCGCACCGTAATCGCAGTAGAACGGCGGTTCGATGATCGGGTTTTTGCCCACCGTGCCCAAAAGATCGCGCAGAATGCCGGTGCGCAATTCCTTCTCGCCCGGGTTGGAATCGTTATAGGCTTTAAACAGTTCACGGGCGCGCAGGCGCATCGCCACCAGTTCGGGTTCGTAGGGATCGTAAAGCTCTCCGGCTAACATCTTTTCTCTTTCGGTTTTCATAGCCAAGTACAGGATACAAAGGAAATTATGAATGATGAACGGCAAGTCAGAAGGCGGAATGCAGAATGCAGAAGAAAGGCAGCCGTCCGTAAAAGTGTATAGTCCTTTCCAAAGCCCAAATTAAAAAAATTGCGAAAATTTGCGACGAAGTTTGCGTAGCCGAAGGTTTTGCGTGCTATCGCTCGTAATCCATTGGTAACCATTGGGCATTATACTTCTGCTTCATGATCTCTTCCGAAGTGCAGCAGTTGCGGGCGTTTATCATTGAAGGGCGGACAAAACTCTTCTCCGAAGAGGTCCGCGCGCAGTTGGGGCAGCAGTGGCTGGCCGAATATACGGCGCTCATCGACGAAACCCTGCGCCGCATTTATCGCTTGGCGTGGGATACGGCGCGCGGTGCCCAGGGCGTGGAAAAAGTGCCCGATGAAGCCGGGCTGGCGCTACTGGCTATCGGCGGTTACGGTCGTGGCGAACTTTGCCCCTATTCCGATATCGATATCGCCTTCGTGCCTTCGGAAGAAGAAAATCCCTTGCTCGATGCCGTCATTAAAGAAGCGTTTCGCCTGATCGTGGAAGTGCTCATCGACGGCGCCAAGCTGGATGTCGGCTATGCCTACCGGCCGCTTTCGGATATCGAACATCTCGACAACCAGGGGAAAACGGCACTGGTGGAAACCCGGCTCCTGGCCGGGCCGGAGAGTTTGCTGTGGCGGGTGCGTGGCGAACTGCACCGCACCTGGGATGCGGTGGCGTTTTTGCTTGATATCTCGCGCGAACGCAAGGAAGTGGCCGAGCGCATCGGGCTTTCCCTCTATGCCGTCGAGCCGAATTTGAAAGAAGGCGCAGGCGCACTGCGTGATATCCATACCATCACCTGGGTCACCGGCGCTTTGCTCAAGAGCCATACTCCGCTGCGCGATTTGGAATGGCGCGGGCTGATTACCGGCGAAGATATCGTCAGCCTCGAAAAGGCCCGCGATTTTTACCAGCAACTCCGTTTGTGGCTGCACCTCAAGGCCAAGCGCAAAGGCGATGTCTTGCGGGTGGAATATCAAGATGCCTGTGCGCGCGCCTTTGCCTACACCGATACGGAAGAAGGCGTTTATGCTTCTCAAAAGCTGTTGCGCCAATACTACCGCCACGGCGAGCAGGTTTCGCGCGTGCTGCGCAAAGTGCTCGATCAGCTTCTGGCCGGGCCGCTGCCGTTGGACGGGCATTTCGTGGCAACCAACCGGCGCTTGAACCAGGCGCATCCTCATGCCATTACCAATCACCCCGAGCTGTTGCTCTCGCCGTTTGTGCTGGTGAATAAATACGGCTTTTCCTTCGATCCCGAATTAGCGCGCGCCATCGATAGCGCGTTGGAGCGGGTGAGCGATGAAACCCGGCGTCACGCCATCATCCGGGCTTCGTTCCATGCTCTGCTGCAACAGCCCGATGAAGCTTCCACCGCACTCACACATCTGCGCACCAGGGGTGTGCTGGGCGCGCTGATGCCCGAATTCGATGAAATTCTCTACCTGGCACCCGGTGATCCATCGCACCAGCTTACGGTCGGCGAACACTCCATCGAAGCGGTGCGAGTGTTGGGCGAAAGCTGGCAGCAACGCCACGAAAAAGAAGCGCTCTACAACGTGTGGGCGGGCGTAGACGATATGGAAGTGCTGCTGCTGGGAACGTTGTTGCACGATATCGGTAAAGGCGAGCCTAAGACCGAGCATTCGGTGAGCGGCCAGCGCCTGGCAATTGATATTTGCACCCGATTGGGCCTGAGTTCCGAGCGCGCCGAGCGTGTTGGCCTTTTGGTGCGCCAGCATCCCCTCTTGCCGCGCACGGCGCGCTTGCGCGACCTTTCTTCGCCCGGCACTATTCTCTCTGTGATGCAACATGTGCCCGATGTCGGCACTTTGAAAATGCTTTATCTGCTCTCGGTGGCCGATACCCAGGCGGTGGGCGAACGCACCTATTCGCAGCTCGATTTGCAATCGATGCGCGAACTCTACGACAAGGTGCTGTTAGCCATGACGCGCGATGAAACCGCCCAGGCGCTCACCGATGCCGAAAAGCGCGAGCAATTAGCTCAGCGCGAAAGGGAAGCCTTGCGCCGTGAAATGCGCCGCTTCGATGGCGAGTTGGATGAAGCAACGCTGCATCGTCTGTGTGGCGAATTGCCCGCAGGATATGTCCTCAACACACCCCTGCCGACTATTGTTTCCCATCTGCAAATGCTCGATCAACTGCCGCACGACGGTTTGCAGATCGATTATCAGGACGACGAGCGCGGCCTGTTCACCGAACTCACCATTGTGACCTGGGATGACGAGCAGCCCGGCTTACTCTCCAAAATCTGCGGCGTGATGCACGCGTTAGGGGTAGAAATCCTGACCGCCCAGGTTTATACCCTGCGTGGGTTGGAGACCTTCCGTATGGAAACCCGCCCGGAAGCTCCCATGGGCCTGGCCGATATGCATGAGATGCAATCGTGGGGCGGCAGTGCCGATATCGTGCTCGATCGCCTGCAATTGGCCGTGAACGGCCGGGCGCTCAGTGAAGCGAAATTGGCACGGCTTTCGGTTGCCCTGCGTGCGGTTTTGCGCGAAGGCAAGAGCGTGGAAACCTTGTTGCAGGAAGCGGGCAAAGCGACGCGACAGTTGCTGGCACCTGAAAAAATTGTGGTGCGCAACGATCTTTCCGAGGAGCATTCGGTGATCAACGTGGTCAGCGAAAACGTCTCCGGCCTGATGTATTTTCTCACCCGTGGCCTGGCCGAGGTGGGGCTGGATATCCACACTGCGAAAATCACCACCTGGGGTGGCCGGGCAGAAGATGCGTTCTACGTCACGGCGCGTCACGACAGCGATTTGAACCACGCTCACGAAAACCAGAAGATTAGGGACGAAGCCATCGGCGAAGTGCGCGAGGCCCTGACGCAGGCGTTGCAGCAGTTGTGAAACAGCGGTAGACGGTAGAGAGTAGATGGTAGACAGGAGGTAACC
Source organism: Abditibacteriia bacterium (assembly GCA_036833945.1). Lineage (GTDB taxonomy): Bacteria > Armatimonadota > Abditibacteriia > Abditibacteriales > Abditibacteriaceae > DAITOV01. Next base: position 1,494 of record DAITOV010000307.1, on the reverse strand, counting down.
AGGGAATTAATGCAGAAGTCAGAATACTGAATGCAGAAGTGGGTAACCAGGCGTTGATGCTAAATGTGAGGCAAAGAAGTTCGTCATCCTCGCGAACGCGGGGATCCAGTACACAGCTTTTTATTCAGGGTAAAACCAAACTGCTTATCTCAAGAATAGGTTTCCTGTATTCCGTTTCCTCCTCCGCTAACGAAGGCGTTAAATTAACGAAATAAGAATCATGCAACATTCAACCCAACCAACAACGACTTCCGTTTCAACCAAGCAGCACCGCGCCGAGGCTCCCGATAGCGTGCGTTGCTACGTGGTGACGGTCAGCGATACCCGCACCCTCGAAACCGATCGGGGTGGGGCACTGATCGTGGAACTGCTCGAACAGGCAGGGCATACCACGCGCGGGCGTGAAATTGTTACGGACGACGCTGGTGCTATCGAGAATTGCGTGCGTGGCGCTTTAGAGCAAGATGCAGATGTGGAAGCGGTGATCGTGACCGGCGGCTCGGGTATCGGCCCACGTGATGTTACCCCCGAAGCGCTGCAGCATTTGGTAGTGAAAGAAATTCCCGGTTTTGGTGAACTGTTCCGTATGCTTTCATGGGATGAAGTCGGCCCGGCGTCGATGCTCTCACGGGCTTTTGCGGGTGTTCTCGAAGGCGGGCGGTTACTGTTCGTTTTGCCAGGTTCCACCAATGCCGTGCGATTGGCGATGGAAAAGCTGATTGCACCGGAACTGGGGCATTTAGTGCGTGAGGTTTCTCCGCACCGGAGACAGAACGAAGTTTAGTTTTCAGCGTTGCGTCATCAGCGTTGAGCGCAGCGTCGCCGTTCTCTCCTTGCTTCTCCTACGCTCTTATCTACTCTCTTCTTATCTTCTCTACTCTTATCTCCTCTTCTCTTCTCTGCCACCGGACATCCGGGGAAATTCCGCGGACATCCGCCGGACACGAAATCCAGGCTTTTTAAGCTAAAAAAGCGCTCTTTTTGGCCGAAAATGCACGTAATCGGCCAATTAATGCTGCTGCGGACGTCCGCTAACAAGAATGACGTGTTCCGCGGACATCCGGTGGACATCCACCGGACGTCACGCTGATGGGGTTCTCACCGAACTGGTGACGTCACTTTACTCTGCTTCCATTCGTTCTTTGAGCGGCACATCCTCAGGAAATCGGCTTGGCAAATAGTAGGAAATGGGGTCACTGACAGCACCTAACAACTGCTTCTGAACCGGATTGGCTTGAGCGATGAGTTCCGGTGATTGGCTCACGAAATCAATCGCTTTGAGCCAACGGTAGCAGTAACCCATATAGATATTTTTACGTGCGTTTGGCGCATAATTAGGCCCCACCGCATGCCAGGTGCGTTGCTCGAAGAGCACGGCATCGCCGGGTTGGGTAAGTACCTGAATGGCTCCCACCGGTTCACCATTTTCATCTTTTTCCGGTGGTGCGGCTTGGAGATGTGAGCCAGGCACCACGCGCAGATTACCACTATCGG
>DAITOV010000306.1:0-6423 GCA_036833945.1 Abditibacteriia bacterium | reverse complement strand
CGATGTCGTGTCGATTGTGTTGTTGGCTATCGTTGGCATTTCAATGCTCGTGGTCATGGGTGTTCTCGCCTGGCAAATCGTTGCTTTACTGCGGCTTTTCAAAATAACATAAACTTTTTCGTGATCCGGGTGTCTTAATTCTCTCGTGACGGTAAACGTCGTATTTTGTGGCGATTACGAAATGCCTGGCACATTGCAGGAGAGCGTTTCTCATGTGCTACACTGAAAATAAGTGGGCGGCGTGCAACACAGCATTCACCATACTAAAGCGTCGCTTTCGGATTGACTCATGAGAAGTGTGTGTAAATTTGCGTATTCTACGCTGTTATTTTTTTTAGCCCTCCCCCTACTATCTACAATTCCGGCTGCATACGCCGACGAAGAGAACGACGCTCATTCTTCGGTCACCTTCGAAGCAGAACCATTGCCGGTTGATTTGGGTGCCGTTCGACGTGTCAAGATTGCCGGGAAAGATATTGCCGAGGTCCCTTTGCGTGTCGGAAATTTGGACATATTAGCACCTATTGTTCAAGAGTTGCCGGGCCTGGGTGCCACAGCAACGCGTGCTGCGGATGCCAATCTTCCCGATCTCAACACGATTCCCGAGAAAGAGCGGCCCAATAAAAACCAGTTCTTTCAGTTAAATTTTCCACCGGAGACGGAAACTCCACCACTGGTTTTTGCGGTGGGACGTTCGGTCGCCTATGTTAAAAAAGAGCCTTATGCTTTGCGTGCGGCACCGCTCGTGGTGAAAGGGCAGCTATGGCTTCCCATCTTCTCATTGGCCCCGCTATTGGGAGCCGCCCCACGTTTGGATGCTACCGGAACACTCAACCTGAATCCTACTGTGCAAAGCGTGGAACTGTTCGAGGTTAAGGGAGTGTTGGCTGTCACCATCAAGACATCTGCGCCACTGCCCCCGAATTACGGTCCACTCATGGGAACGTTGGAAAGTCCCCCAAAACTTTACTTCGATTTCCCCGGTTTTTCGATGGGATTGGACGCCGGTAATACGACTTTGGAGCGTGTCGCTGCCGGTGGCTTGCGCGAAGTACAAAAAGCCAGGGTCGGATTATTCCAGGGATTTCCCGATACGACACGTGTCGTCCTCGACCTGGATGAGCCGCTGGTCGGAACTTTACAGCCATTGCCGGATAAAACAATTACGGCTTTCCTGCTGGTTAACCCCAAAGGGAGTAAGTCGCCGGAAACAACCCCGCTACCAACGCGTGATCCCAACAGCGCGCTCCGTGGCATGAAGATCGTTGTCGATGCAGGACACGGTGGTCACGATGCAGGCGCGGGCGGCGCTCGTTCGAACGAAAAGACCCACACCCTCGATATTGCACGCCGGGTTCGCAATCATTTGGTCAATAAAGGCGCGGTGGTATCGATGACACGTGAAGATGATCGTTTCATCACGCTACAAGGCCGGGTCGATTTTGCCCATCGCCGAAACGCCGATATTTTCTTCAGTGTTCATATCAATTCCTATTCCCAGAGTTCAGCAGGGACGGAAACCTTTTATTACACCAGCCAGTCGCGCGCGCTGGCAAACGAAGTACAGCGAGAGTTGATTAAAGCGACCGGCTTGCCCAATCGTGGTGTGCGTAGTGCGCGTTTCTTCGTGATCCGTAAAACACGAATGCCTTCCATTCTCACGGAAACAGCCTTCATTTCCAATCCGCGTGAAGAAGCGTTATTGATGGATCCTAATTTCCGTGAGCGCGTCGCTCAGGCTATGGTGCGAGGATTGGAAAATTACGCCAAAAAGTATCGGTGATGTCCCATGTCTGAATTCTCTGAAAATAACAACCCAAAACGTTCGCCAGGCGGGCTTCCCAAGTGGGTGGTACCGTTCCTGGTTTTTGATGCGGTGTTAATCACCGGAGCATTGGCGTGGGTGATGAATAAGCCGTCAGCACAACCTCCAATTGACGCTGGTGCAACGCCTACGACAGAAATGACACCGGCAGCAGATTCACAGAAATTTGAACTTTTTGTGCCCAATGACGATGCCCGGCTCAGTCGCAAAACCGTGACGGATGAGAATATCTCTGCTACTGCATCCTATGGTGAAAAAGCGTCACGGGCATTAGAGTTGTTGTTTCCCCAAATCGAATTTCTGCCAGCCGGCCTTCGCACTGTTGCGCAGCCAGTCAAGGATAAAGATGGGATTGTGCGAGTCAATTTGAACAAAGAATTCTTAAAGCTCAATACCTCTCCCGAGACGCCGGTGATGTTGTCGCTGGATGCCATTGCCCAAACGCTTGGTGCCTTAGATAGCCAGGACGGCAAAACTTTTAAACCGGCGAAAGTCCTTTTTCTGGTTGAGGGAAAGACGATCCCCACGCTCAGCGAATTTTCATTGAATGAACCGTGGACGGTTTCGGAAACCGATTCGGCATCGCTGGGCTTTACAAGTCCCACGGAGGATGCGGTTTGAGTATCGCTTCTCCCATTCAGACCTCAAATCTCAATCTTTCATCCAATAATGGCAACGGCACGTTAATCACATCGTTGCAACCGTCGCTCACCATTGGTGTGCGGGATAGCGGAGTGGGTGGGCTGACGGTTGCTCGTGCCATTAAAGAGCATCTGCCGGGCGCGCGTTTACTTTATTTTGCCGATACGGCTCATGTGCCCTACGGCGACCGCAGTCCCGACCAGGTGCGCCACCTCGCTCTTTCGATTACCCAATTCCTCATCGAACAAGGCGCGCAACAGGTGGTTTTTGCCTGTAATACCAGCTCGGCCTATGCACTTGAAATGGCCCAGACACGCTTCAATGTACCTCTGACGGGTATGATCGAAGCCGGTGCACGTGCTGCTTTGCAGGCCAATGTCCAGACGCCAGATGTACCGATCGGGGTTTTAGCTACGGCAGCGACAGTCGAGAGCCACATGTATGCGCAGTGGATTAAAAAACTGGCACCTCAAGCCACAGTGATAGAAATTCCATGTCCGCAGTTTGTGCCATTGGTCGAGAGCGAGCAGGGCGAAACCCCAGCCGCACGCCTTGCCTGCGAAGAATATTTAAAGCCATTGGTTCAGCAAGGGGTACAAACCGTTATTCTGGGCTGCACGCATTATCCATTACTTTTGCCCACCCTCACGGCGTTAGCGCCTCAAATCCGTTTTGTCGACCCGGCTCAATACGTCGCACGGGAAATCAAAACGATGGTCGGGCATCTGGCACCAACGCCGTCTGCACAAGCAGATCGCTTTTTTGTCAGTGGAGCGCGAGACGGCCTACAAAACTGGATTGTCAAGTTATTGGATAATCATGCTCCGGATATTGTGGCCGGGCCTATCTTCACGCCGCCAACAGCTTAATATATTAAAGCCGATGGGTTGCTTTTTCCATCTCTCGCCGTTTTTATACTAATAAACATTCAAAGGTGGCCACGATTACTATCGTGACCGCATTCAAAGGAATATTATGCTTCGTTCTGATAAACGTCGTGCCGATCAACTTCGCCCGATTAAACTCACACCGGCCTGGGCGCGCCATGCTGAAGGTTCGTGCCTGATTGAAATCGGTGCTACCAAAGTCCTTTGCACTGCTTCGGTGGAAGAGAATGTGCCTAACTGGATGCGCAATAGCGGCAAGGGTTGGGTTACGGCTGAGTATGGCATGCTGCCTCGTTCGACTCATTCTCGTAAACCGCGTGATGCCGGTCGCTCGCGGCCCGATGGACGCGGCGTGGAAATCCAGCGTCTGATTGGCCGCAGCTTACGTGCGGTGGTCGATATGCGCGCTTTGGGCGAGCGTCAGATCGTGGTCGATTGCGACGTTTTGCAGGCCGATGGCGGCACCCGCTGTGCTGCGATCACCGGCGGATGGGTGGCACTGAGCCAGGCCATTCTCACGTTGCAGAATAAAGGTATTCTCGATAAAAGTCCAATTATCGGTAATGTCGCTGCCATCTCTGTGGGACTCGTTGCAGGGCAAGCCGTGCTCGATTTGCCGTATCACGAAGATTCGAACGCCGAAGTCGATATGAATGTCGTGATGGATGGCAGTGGGCAACTTATCGAAGTGCAGGCCACGGGAGAAAACACTACTTTTTCACGTGCGCAGATGAATGAACTGCTCGATTTAGCCGAAAGCGGCATTCGTGAGTTGATTGAACTGCAAAATATGACGTTGAAATAAGCCGGTTTCAGCTTCAGGGAATGATGCCCAGGCGCTGGTAGACAGGACGAATATGGCTGGAAAACCGGGGTAGGCTGCGGGCAAATATCGCAGCCATGCCCACGCAACCGATACCGCACACCAGCAGCGTGTTTTCCGTGCCGATTCGTTCGGCCAACGCACCGCTCCACAGATTGCCCAGCGGCATCATGCCCATGAACGCCATGACATAAAAGCTCATCACACGCCCGCGCTTATCAGGATCGACGATGGTTTGCAGAATGGTGTTGCTGGAAGCGTTTTGCATCATCATGGCATATCCCATCACAAAGATGGTGAGCAACGAAAGCCAGATGAAGTGGGAATGGCTGAAGATGACGAGCGAAAGGCCAAAGCCCAGTGTGCAATAGGGAATGAGCTTGCCCAAGCCCCGCACGCTTTCTCGCGCTGCTAATACCAGTGCTCCGGTTAGTGCGCCTAATCCCGAAAAGGCTACTAACATCGCATAGGTGCTCGAACTGCCGTGCAGGATTTTTGTGGCGACCACCGGCATGAGAACGGAGTAGGGCATGCCAATCAAGCTCATGCCTGCTATCAGAAGTAGAAGTGAGCGAATCGGTGGGAAGCCAAGGGCGTATTTGTATCCATCGCGCAATTGCTGGAACGGTTTTTGACGCTCTTTCTTTTCGAACTTAGGCACGTTCATCATTAACAGACAGACAATGACACCTACGTAGCTGATGCCGTCGATCAGGAAGCACCATCCGGCATTGCCCAGCGCCAGAATGATACCGGCAATGGCCGGGCCTACCATACGCGCTCCATTGAACATCGAAGAGTTCAGCGCAATGGCATTGCCGAGATCCTCCTTGTTTTCGACGATTTCGACAACGAACGCCTGGCGAGCGGGCATATCGAAAGCATTGATAAAACCCTGCATGATCATCAGGCCGATAATGTGCCAGACTGTAATTTGTCCACTCAGCGCCAGAATAGCCAGGACAAAAGATTGCAGCATGGCCAGTGTCTGGGTAACGACGAGAATGCGGTGGCGCGATTGGCTATCGATGTAGACACCGGCAACGGGGCTTAATAAAAAAGCCGGAATTTGCCCGGCGAAGCCCACTGCGCCCAGCATGAAGGGGGATTTTGTCAGGCTCCAAACCAACCACCCGGTAGCAATTTGCGTCATCCAACTGCCCAGCAAAGAGATAATCTGCCCGCAAAAGAAAAGACGATAATTACGGTAGCGCAGGGCGCGCACCATGAAGGCTAAGCGAGATGATTTTTCATCTGCTTCTTTGCCCGGTAAAGCAGTCTCCTGCACATCGTTATTCAAGATTCTCACCTACCTTGTCCAGGGCTTCGAGGAACTGGCTTTTTTGTTCCTGTGAAAAGCCTTCCAATGCGATTTGGTTAATGTCGTTAATAATTTTGAGCAGCGGTTCTTCCATTGCTCGCCCCTTATCCGTCAGCCAAATCTCCACGACACGGCGATCGTTGGCGGCTGCCTCGCGTCGAATCAAGCCTTTATTTTCCAGACGGTCTAACACTCCCGTCAAAGTAGAACCGGCCACGTTGATATCTTTGGCGATAACCGAAGTTAGAATGCCATCTCCCTGCCACAGGCGGGAAAGCACGTGATATTGCGGTGTCGTGATATCTAAAGGCGCTGCCTGAACTTCGAATCGAGCGCGAAATGCACGCCGAATTCGTCCGATTTTGAGAGTGAATCTTTCTTGCATAAGAGTAAAAAATAAGGAGAGTGCGTATATTTCGTGTGCGAAATATATTATAACGAATATTACTGCTAAAACAAAGGGTAGTATTCTGGATAATACAAATCCCCCAATTAACATCCTCTCTCCGGTGATCGCTTCCTGGTGCTTATAGCACGCAAAGCCTTCGGCTACGCTAACTTCGTCGCAAGTTTGCGCGATTTTTTAAATTAGCCACAGATTGACACAGATTACACGGATTAAGGTTCAATTTACGATCAGTAACGGGCATTCCTCAACTGAGTAGTTTGTAAAATAAGTTATTGCGCATGGTGAGTTTCGCATCCCCTCCGGCACGGAGGCCGGAGCCACCAAGAGTAGCCTGCCGTTCCAGGAATGGTTGGGAAATAAATTACTTTACAGGTGTGGTTTGCCTGAAGAACCACGCGCGTGAGCAAGTGGAAGGACTCGTCATTTTTGCTTCTCCGGTATCCCTGGGGCCTGGTAAGAGACTTTTGCCCTTCCGGCTCGCTGACGCGCGCGGTTCTTCATGACGGCTTCCTCGAT
>DAITOV010000305.1:0-6460 GCA_036833945.1 Abditibacteriia bacterium | reverse complement strand
CAAAAAATTAAGAGAAAACCAAAAAAACGATTGACAAAAACCATAGAATCTACGGATGACATCAACGCTTGTTTACTTACTTCAGCGTTCATTATTCATCATTAGCCGACTACTTTCTAATCCGGTCGCTCTCTTTACTCTCTTCGATCTGTTGCCACAACCAGAAACCGGCGGCGGCCAGCAAACCGATACCGATGAGGGCCAACAGCCAGGGCTGCGACAAGACATACTCCCAAAACATAGCTTTCCGCATAATATTACTTCCCAATCATTAAAGAATCTTCTTCTGGCTTGCGCGCAGAATCTAACCCATTATACGCGATTAATTGGTTTTAGGTAATAAACGGACTACATCGTGAATTTTTATCGAATTAACCACAGATGAACACAGATAAACACAGATGGGAACGGCAGAATTTAGAATTTAGATTTTAGAGCTTAGGACTGAGGTTCTTCACTCTGCCATGCCTCTCCTAAGATCTAAATTCCAAGATCTAAGCTCTAAAAAATCTGTGTTCATCTGTGGCTAATTACTCTTCACCTGTAAACGTCCATGCCCGGTTGCCGCCCTTACACCTTACACCTGTCACCTTCCTACTTAATAAGCGGTAATATCGCCTTAAACTCCGGTGTCCCGGCTTCTTCCAGCAGCTCGAAGAGGGCGCTTTCGGTGGAAGTGGGCAGCACTCCGGCTTGCTGCATGCGCTGCCAGCCGATCTCGGCGTTTTCGGGGGTGCGGGAAGAGAGGGCATCGCGGGCGGCAAACACCTGGTAACCGTGCTCGCGCAGGTCGAGGGCGGTTTGCAGCATACAGACGTGGGCTTCCACGCCGCACAGTAGCACGGTTTTGCGGCCACTGCTTTCGAGGGCGGCCAGGGTTTGCGGCGTGCAGGCCGAAAAACGCAGCTTGCCGATGGCCGTGGGAAAGCCCGCCGCCTCACGCACGGCATTGGCGGTGGGGCCGAGCTTTTCGGGGTATTGTTCGGTGACGACGATAGGCAGGTGCAACTCGCGCGCAGCCTTGGCCAGCACAGCGCAATTGGCTTCGACGCGCTCGCTATCGTGAATGACGGGCATCAGCTTTTCCTGCACATCGACGATGAGAAGCAAGGTTTCCTTGCGGCGCAGACGGGGCAAGTGGGGGACGGCGACGGCATGGGTCACCGTGCTGGTGTGCCTTTCGGGTTTATCGCCCATCTGGTTCAGGGCGTTTTTCAGGCGCAGGGTGAGAATATAAAAAGCGTCTTCATCGACCATGCGATTATGTGTAAGCGGCACCGCCGGGCTTTTTTCGACGTGGTGTTCGAGTTGGTCGATGAGCGCCAGCACTTCTAACGGTATGCCGAATTCGTTGGTTTCGGGAGGGGTAGACATAGGGGAAGTTTACCCCTAAAAGGTTGGGGGATGGGAAGCTCACGCAGAGACGCAGAGAACGCAGAGAGAATTTTTTGGAGTGCGGCGACTTGTCACCGCGAGGGCTTAACAATTACGGTTGCGTTATTAATAGGCATCGACACGACGCGGTGACAAGTCACTGCACTCCAAAGGTGTAAACTAACCGCTTAACCCGGCTTCTTCTCAGCCCTCATCATGCACACCATCAAACTCGATACCCGCCACACCATCACCCAGGAAGAAGACGGTTCCTTATTGCTGGAAAGAAGTGAGCGGTCTTACGAATATAAACTCTACATAGGGGGTGGCTGGTATGTCGTCGTCGCGTTGATGGGCCTGGGAATATTCTATGGGGCCAAGCCTCAAGGCGAAGACGTAAAGGACATCCTTTCATTTCTCGGCATGGCCTGCGTGATGGGTTTTTTCTTCCTGCCTAATTTGCTGGCCTATTTCCTGAATTATGAGCAGTGGTACATTACTCGTAACTGTATCGAATACCGAAACCTGTGGCGGGTGCCCTATATCGGCCGCGACTATATCAGCGAATTCTACAACTGTTCCATTCTCATTCACTACACTCCCTCTTGCCGGAAGAACTCAGACACCAACCAATGGGATATTTCACTGGGTAAATATACCGAAGAAGGAGAAATGGAAAATATTCATCTGCTCTATTTCATCGAGCCTAAACGCGGTAATTTGAGGACTTTGCGCGACCTGGCGACCGAGATTTCACAGGCGACAGGCTGGGAGATAATTGATGAACCAAACCCGCCGCTGCCAGAAACTCCGGTCTTGCATCGGGAAGTTGGGTTTTAGGACGGCAGAGCTTAGATTTTAGAGCTTAGAACTTAGGTTTAAGCTGAACGCTTGTGTTATACCCCACCCCAAGCTCTGTTATTCCAACGCCCATTGACGGGCCTTTTCAAACTCTTGGGCGTCTTTCCAAACTCGGGCGTCGTATTTGTTTTTATCGAGGCCGTTGAAGATGGTTTGGAGGGTGTCACGATCGCGCATTATCCAGGCGGTGACGGCATAGGGGCCGGAGAACTCTTCGGGATCGATGGCCGGATCTGCCAGTAACGATTCAAAACCGCGTTTGGTGCGCGGCCAGTCGAGTTGCTTGATGCGTTCCCTGACTTCAGGCGGGGCGTTTAGATACTTCAATAGCCGCACCATCACTCTGGCACAAAAACGGTCTCCCTCTCCCTTCTGCATACCGTTGGCTACTTTCTCGACATATTCATACCAGGGTTGAGATGGGGTCTTGCGCCATATCTGGAGATTGGCTGCAGAAAAATGCAAAAACTGTAACTCGGGAAATTTTTTACTGCCTTCTTCGAGTGTGCGAAAAAAAGCATCTTCGTCTTTCTTCTCCCAACTCAGATTTTCCATCTGCGCAAAATACCATTCGGGGTATTGCATGCGGACGGAACGCGTAGCCGCAAGCAATCGGCTGGCCTCCGCCGTGCGTTGTTCACGCTTTTTTCCATCTTGCTCGCTTAGCTCTGGGGTTTTGCTCTCATTATACAAGGCTAATTCGCCCATGAGATAGTTGCCGGCCAGGGCAATTTGCATGGTCTTGGATGCCGGCTGGGCCTTGCGCCACACCAGGAGTTGCTGCTGCATATCGAACCAGGTGTTTTCCTCAAGGTTCCAAACCCCCATCAGCCCGTAACTGAAATGCACCAGGTTATTTGTGCCGTCAGGATAATCGTTCGTCTTACGGCGGTAAGCTGCCATGCGCTTTTCGATTTCTGCGTAGTCGCCGGTGCGCAGTAGCTGTTCGGCCTTCAGCGAAATTTCACGTTGTTCCCAGTAAGAATCAGGGGCAAAGGGTTTGGCCTCTTTTTTTAACAGGCTACAACCCGCCAGCGCCATTAACAGCACCATGCCGCACGCGAGGATGCGGGCAAGAGATTTTTTTGTCATGTTAAGAATTCAATCACAGGCACCTGTAAGTCGCGGCAAATTCGTGGCCGCCGGGTTCGTTCCCTCACTTCATGCCCGACTTGCGCTTACCATCGTGGGTATGGGCCAGTTCGTGGAGCATGACGATTTTCAATGGTAGAGCTTACACCAATCCTATAAATTAACCTCCTCCTGTTGTGACCAAGAAAACAGAATTCAGGAAACAGGAAACCTATTCTTGAGATAAGCAGTTTGGTTTTACCCTGAACAAAAAGCCGTGTACTGGATCCCCGCGTTCGCGAGGATGACGAGCGTGGAGGCTTGCGGTAATCATCAACGCCCGGTTGCCGCTATTCATCATTCAGTATTCATCATTCAAACTTGCCGTTCTGCCTTCCTCATTCTGACTTCTGACTTATTAAAACGCTCACCACCGGCCACTCCAGGCGCAGTTCCAGGCCGCTGGGTGCCCGGTTGGCCGCATGCAGCGTACCGCCGTGCAGCAGCGCCGCGCGGTGGGCGATGGCCAGGCCCAAACCGGTGCCCGATTGCTGGGTTTGGCCTTCCACGCGGTGAAAGGGTTGGAAGATCGCTTCCAATTCTTCGCCGGGGACGCCGGGGCCTTCATCGGTGAGAGTGACCACCGCCATACCGCTTTCGCTTTTGAGGTGAAACAGAATTTCATCGCCCGGCGGACTGTAGCGCAGGGCGTTGCGGCCGATGTTTTCCAAAGCACGGCAAAAGAGCGCGGCTTCGCCCACCAGCATCACACTTTCAACATCGCATTGCACCTTCACCATCACGCCCTGGCTTTGCTGCCCGGCATCCCACTCGATTTTCGCGGCGACTTCACGTAGCCGCGCAGCGCCATCGAAGCTGGAGGGTTGGCGGGGGGCGTCCAACTGGTTTTCCAGGCGCGAGAGAATGAGCAACTCGTCGATGAGCGCATCGAGGGCCGCGATCTCCTGTTCCATACGCTCGTGGTGGCCCGTTTCCTGTTGCGGTGTTGCATCGCGTTCGAGCAGCGCCAGCGCCAGCCGCAGGCGGGTGAGAGGGGTGCGCAGCTCGTGGGAAACGTCGCCCAGCAGACGGCCCTGGGCGGTGACCAGGGTTTGCAGTTGATGGGCCATGCGGTCGAAGTCGCGCGAAAGCAAGGCGATTTCATCGCGGCGCGAAGCCGGTAGCGCGGGGGTGACGCGCGCGGCAAGGTTACCCGCCGCCAACTGGCGCGAGGCGGCGCGCAGTGATTCAATCGGTGCCACCAGGTAGCGCGAGAGCAGCCAGCACACCACGCCCGCCGTGCAGATGATGGCCAGCAGGCGATAGAGCTGTGAGGAAAAGCGCGCCGACAGCGGGCGGCGGTCGAAGCGAATCACCAGCACGTTGTCGTAGCCCGGCACCTTCACCGCGGCATAAACCTGAAACGCGACCACGCGCCATACCGCGTCGCTGCCCTTGGGCTGGGCACCGGCCTGGCGGGCGATTTCGGAGACGACCGAAGTCGCCACCGGCGCTGCCAGCGAGGTTTCGGGCGGCTCCTCGCCTTTGGTGGTGAGCCAGAACGCCTGCACGTCGGCTTCGTTTTCAAACTTTTCCAACTCACGGTCGAGCGCGTCGTGCCCGCCGATTTCCAGATCGTAGGCCGCGCGCCCCGCTGCATCTTCAAGCGCCCGCGTCAGCAGCGCCCGCTGCGTGACGCCCTGCGGCTCGAGCGGGATGAGCCATTCGAGCGCCACCACCACCAGGAGCAATGCAATCATTGCACCCCAGAACCAGGCGAAGATTTTCCAGAAGAGGCGGGTCATAATAAGTCAGAAGTCAGAATGCTGAATGCTGAAGTGAAGTTTAGGAGAGGTGGGTTGGTTTTGTCCTAAGCAAACTGCTGTGCCCTGGCCTTCGCGAGGATGACGAACGTTGAAGAACCGCGCGCGTACGCAAGCCGGGTGGGCCCTGGCTTCTGGCTTCTCCTGACTTCTGCTTCGTTAGCGTAAGGCTTCTCTCTACCCGACTCGCTCACGCGCGCGGTTCTTCAACAGCTGGTTGTTCAAGCTCTGAAAATTGAACTTTCAACGTTGAAAGTTCGATGTTCGATGTTCGCCGTTTCCAACTTCTGCATTCTGCATTCCGACTTCTGACTTAAATCCCCCGGTTGCCTCTCCTGTATTCCGTCTACCGTATTCCGTCTCCCGCCCTCACATACACATACCCCGCTCCCCGCACACTTTGCAACCGGTCGCGGCCATCGGGGAGGGGGCCAAGCTTGCGGCGCAAGTTGGAGACGTGCATATCGACGGCGCGGTCGTAGCTGGTCCATTTGCGGCCGAAGGCCTGGCGGCACAGGGTGTCGCGGTCGAGCACCTGCCCGGCCCCGCGCAGCAGAACTACCAGCACGTCGAACTCGGCACCGGTCAGTGGCAGCGGGTTGCCCTGGAGGCGGGCGATGCGGGCGGCGGTTTCCACTTCCACATCGTCGACGGCCAGTTTCTGGCTTTCGGGGAGGGGTGCGCCGGGGCCGGCTTCATCGCGGCGGCGCAGCACGGCGCGCAGGCGGGCAGTGAGTTCGCGCGGGTCGAAGGGCTTGGAGAGGTAGTCGTCGGCTCCCAGTTCCAGGCCCACCACGCGGTCGGTGACGTCGCCGCGTGCGGTCAGCATAATCACCGGCAGGCGGGCCAAGTCGTTGGTTTCGCTGCGCAAACGGCGCAGCACCTCGAAGCCGCCTACACCGGGCAGCATGACATCGAGCACCACGATATCGCATTCGCGCGCCTTTGCCACGGCTTCGTCGCCGCGCGCGCACCAGGCTACGGCAAAGCCCTCGCCGCCCAGCCAGTCGCCGATCATCCCGGCGATGGCGGGGTCGTCTTCCACCAGCAGCACTCGCTTCATGCAAGGCATTTTATACGATTGGCCACACCGTTTTGGAGCACCCGAGTGCGTCTTTACAATGATTTACAGTCGCCTTGACAGTTGCTGCGTCTATCTGACCAACCGGCCGGGCGGCGAGGCGTCCAATTTTTTCGATTGCGGCGCTTTAACGTAAAAATCCGCGCGCCGCCCGATTTAAGGAGAACGATGAAAAAACAGGTTTTGAAAAAGATGTTGTTGGGGTTGGCGCTGGCCGGTGTGCCGGTGCTGGGTATCGCCGTGCCCTCGC
>DAITOV010000304.1:0-6465 GCA_036833945.1 Abditibacteriia bacterium | reverse complement strand
TCTCGAAATAATACACCCTTATTGTACCCCGCAAATGACGTTTTTAATCGCCGATATCGGACACTAATCAACACTATCCGCTAATTCTTGCGTAGCAAAGCTTTCCGGAAGTTCATCGGCGATTGCCCATAGTGCTGGAGGAAAAGTTGGCGAAAGCGGCTTTCTTTAAGCCCGATGGTGTGGCACACCAGGGCGATGTTCCAATCGGTTTCTTCCAGAAGGCGTTTTGCTGCCTGCATTCTCTGCTGGGTGAGATATTCCACAAAGCTCTGGCCGGTATGCTGGCGAAACCGCTTGGTAAAGGCCGAGGGCGAAAGGTAACAGTGGCGCGCGACCTCGGCTAACGTGAGGTGGCTGTGCAAGTTGGCATCGATGTAACCGCAGGCAAATTCAATCGGGTGCTGCTCTTCCACTTTGGCTTCGTGGGGATGGCGAAAACCAAAAGAAGACGTCGCCTTGTTCTGCTCGATGTAATGCCGTGCCAGGCACAGCAGGGTTTCGAGAAGTTGGCGGACAATGGCGGTGGGGCCGTTTTCTTCCATTTCCAATGCCAGCTCTTCAAACAGGTTCTTGAACAGCACGCTGCGCAGCGTGCATTCTTCATCGGGTTGGGTGCGCAGGTGCAGGGCTTCATGAGAACGACAGATGTAGATGCGGATGCCGTCTGCATAGAGCGAAGGCGATATCCAGAGCAGCGCGCAACTCCGCCCGGCGACATCGCCTTCGAGGTGGGCAAAGCGCGAATTGGCCTTGGGGATGCGCGGCGGCAGGAAAATGATATCGCCGGGAGAACTGCCCAGCACATAATCTCCCACCCGCAAATCGGCCTGGCCCTCAAGCACGAAGGTAAACGCCGCATACACCACTTCGTCCATGCCGTCTTCCGGGTAGAGCGCTGTCACTGCCTGGCGATAGTTGATGTGGTGCGAGCTGCGCTGCACGATGCGCGGCCCCACCTGGCGCGGCGTGACGGTAGCGTGCTCGGGCAGTGGGCGCTGCCTCATTTGCTCGTGCCCGGCCTGCGACATGATGAAGTGCGAAGTATCCTGCCGCCTGACGCGCAGCAACATGTGCTCGATAGCGTTGAGCAGAGTTTGGTAACGCTGGGAGGTTGGCGCGGTCATGACTACTAATAAAAATCCTATCTCTGGTGATCTATACCCTGGTGTTCATAGCACGCAAAGCCTTCGGCTACGCTCACTTCGTCGCAAGTTTTCGCGATTTTTTATATTGAATTAACCACAGATTTTTTTAGAGCTTAGATCTTGGAACTTAGATCTTAGGAAAGGCATGGTAGGGCAAGAGGCCTCGATTCTAAGTTCTAAGCTCTAAAATCTAAGTTCTGCCGTTCCCATCTTTATGAGGTTAGCATTGGATATCGGAGCTGGATTCTATTTTATTCGATGATGCCTGGCAGTGCGGCATTCATGGCCAGCCGAACACGGTAAACTCACTTTTATGCCGCACGCCCCCAAAATTCGCAAGGATATTCTCCACGTGCTGGATGAATACGTCATTCCTGCATTAACCGGCGGGCCGGTATTGCAGGTGCTGGCCGAGCCGCCGTTTCGGTTTTCGGTCGCGCCACACTGGGTGCTGCGCAAAAAGCTACTGCCCGATAACGATCACGGGCCGTTGCAAGTACTGCGGAGTTGGCCTCAAGAACAGTTAGTCTCTTCGCGCGGGCTGACATTCGGGTTTCTATACCAGGGCAGCAGCCATTCTAAAGTCGGCATGACGCAAAGCCAGAGTAAACAGTTGCCGGCCCGGCATAAAATCGAGCCTGCCGGTATTACGATTATCAAGGCCACCGCTCCGGCGATCGTGCTCTACGGCAACCATGTTCCACGCGAAGATGGTAAAAACTGCTCCGAACAGGCCAATGATACAATGCAATCATTGTGTTTTCGCGTCATCGATAATCAGGTCGCGACTTTCCTGGTCGATAAAGCTCCCGGCTTCCACACCAGCACGCACCATCTCCAATTCGACGACCAATCCCTGATTCAATTAGCCACCATTTATGTGCAGGAATTGCGGCAAGCCGATGAGCTTCATGAAGCCCAACCGCTGCTGCTGGCTTTTATGTATCGCGCCCGCCGCTTGCTCTCCTCCCAGAAACCGCTCATCGGTAATAGCTGTTGGCTCGATCCCAGCAACTTCAACGGGAAAATATCGGGCAGCATTCAGCGCAAACACCTCACGCTCTGCGAAGATGTGCGCGACCACATCCAGAATAACCTGCACCACCCTCTAACACTCCAGGGAATCGCCGGGCAGTTCTCCATCTCCGCCTTCTACCTCAACAGCATCTTTAAACAAGTGCAAGGTACTACAGTGATGCGCTACGTCACCCTGATGCGCATTGAAGTGTCCAAGCAAATTTTAGAGGGCGGCAAAGAACGCGTGGGCGAAGTGGCTTCACTGGTCGGTTTTCCCAACCCGCGCAGCTTCAGCACGGTTTTCCAGCGCCATACCGGACTCAGCCCCAACGAATATCGCCGCCAACATTTGCAAAAACGATGACAATTGCTTTTTAGTGGGTTTTTTGTTTTTCGTTGACCTTTTATCGGCCCGGTTCACGTTTAGGAGCCAGGGTGCGGGGGTATAATCTGGGTGACGCTCTGTAAAACTCATCCTGACGTTGGAGAAATAAAATGAAACCTCAAAACAACAAGCCCAGACAGGCATTCACTCTCATCGAACTTCTTGTCGTCATTGCCATTATAGCTATCCTCGCCGCGATTCTTTTCCCTGTGTTTGCCCGGGCGCGCGAAAACGCACGGCGCACCAGTTGCCTTTCCAACCTCAAGCAGATGGGACTGGCTGTGATGCAATACACCCAGGATTACGACGAGACCTATCCCTATACCATCACCCCGGCCAGCACCTGGGCGCAAATGCCCGATGGGCTTTCGTGGGTTGGCTCGAATCCGCCGGGTTCACTGCTCTGGCCCCAGGTTCTCTATCCTTATCACAAGAGCACACAGGTGTTCTATTGCCCCTCGTCACGCCAGCTCAGCGGCGGCTATCATATCTCTGCCGGTTGGGCACCCACCCCGGCGATGCGCCAGTATGGTGCGAATGCCACCCTGCTGCCGATGGGGCTTGGCACGCCGCCCTCGCCCACCAAAATCGCCAGCGTCGCTGCCAGCGCCAACACCTACATGTTTATGGATTATGGGGTTTATGTGGTGATGACCTCCGACGTCGTGACCAGCGCCAACAGTAACCAGTATCTCCCCGGCATGGGCGAAGCCGGAGGCTCATGCGCCACCACAACGGCAGATTACAGCGACGATTGCCGCACCGGACGCCACTTCGGCGGCGTCAACGTGACGTTTGCCGATGGCCACGCCAAATGGCTCAAGAGCAGCACCGTCGTTTCCGAAGCCCGCAAGCAGCAGAGCGGCACCTGCACCGAAAGCTGGTCGCCAAGCTGCCCTTGATGATTTGCCGCTTTTTTGAAGTCTGCTAAGAATGCTCCGCTGCTTGCAGCGGAGTTCTTTACTCAACCTCGCTTTATGAAAAAGAAACTCCTCCGCCCCTTGCTCGCGTCGTTACTGTTGTTAAATTCACTGCAAGTGAGCCATGCCGATAACTGGGAAGTCCACCTCTTTCCGGCTTCCCTGAATGCGGACAAAACCATTCGCCTGATGGCCGATAACATCCAGTTGTTGACCATGAACCTGCAGGCCACCGCAGCCGTGACCAGGCAAGGCGATAAACACCAGGTCGCTCTGGAATTCGACTTCCCCGCAGGCATGGAGATCGTTCACAACAAAGGTCTAAGCGGCCCCAGGTTCTACGAATTCACAGCCAAAAGCACCGCCACGCAAAACGGACGCACCGTAATTCGTTACGAAGAGGAAATCGAAAACAATTTCCTGGTGGGAGAGCCTTCACAACGCATCACGACCGAGTGGAAAAACCACGCTTTTTTCGTTAAGGCACCGGCCACCATTCCCCCCGGCCAAAACTATTTGCGCGTCACGCTCAACCACGCCGGTAGCTCCCAAACCTTCAACTGGCCCCTGGAAGTGAATTCGCTTTCAGCGGCCACTGCAGTGCCCAAACGCACCAAACTGGGGCTGTGGGACTACAGCTACTATCGCGCCGATAGCCCTGCTGCCAGCAAAAATATGACGCAATTCTATAAGAACTTCGGCATCAACTTCGTGCAGGTGAGCTATAGCGATATCTACAGCAACGCTCTGAAAGAGGCCGGAATCACTCTGGGCAACGAAGTGCATCACAGCGCTTTTGCCCTACCCTCCGCACCCGACTACGACGCCAAAAGCAATGCCGTTAACAGCAATTTCCCCGACCCGCAGGCGATTATCGACTTGCCCGTAGGAGCCGAAATTCCCGGAGTCAAGCAACTGGTGGAAAAAGCCCGCCAGCACGGCGGCACGGCCTGCTACGATTTCGAGCCAACCGGACGCTACGGTTTCAGCCCGCTTTCCATCGCTACCTTCAAGAAGAAATATGAGGTGAGCGACGCCGACTTTGAGAAGCTGCGCGCCCATGTGGCAGCCAACGACTTACAAACCCACAACAGCACCGACCCGGTGATTGCACCGCTGTGGGCAAAGTGGACGGAGTTCCGCTCACAGCAAAGCAAGCATTACGTGCGCCGCATTTACGAAGGCGTGAAAGCCGCAGCGCCGGAAGTGCAAATCGCCGTCACGCCCACCCGCAGCTACGGGCACGGCACCAAAAGTTCGCTGGCGCTGGGCACCGATAACGCTGCCATTTCCGGCTACACCGATATCGTGATGCCGCAAATCTACACCGGCTACGGCGGCGCGGCGAGCAAACTGGCGATGCACATGACGCAGGGTTGGCATGAAGAAGTCAAAAAGCAAAACGTCAATACCCAACTGTGGCCCATTCTCCTGGTGCGTTATGCCGGGGCCACGCCTGCTAATTCGCCTCGCCAGGTTTATCAGCAGGCCATCGGCTCGATGGCCCACGGTGCGAACGGCATGTTGTTCTATTATTCGGGTAATATGGATGCTCCCTACTGGAGCGCCGTGGCACGCGTGAGCGCCGAACTGGCGAAATACGAAGATTTCTACCTCGACGGCAAACGCATCGATGAACAGTTCAAACTCAGCTCACTGCCCCAGGGCAACACCCAGGTCAACATGTATCCGGGTTATCCCGAGCCGGTAGAAAACCCCGGTTGGGCTTTCACCGCGCACGAACTGGGTAATAAGGTGCTCCTCACCCTTATCAACCTGGAAGAAGCCAACGACCTGGTGTTTGGCATCGACGTGGGCAATGCCAAATACCTGTCAGGCCAAAACGTCGCCGCGATCGGTGGCAAGCTCTCGACAATCCTGGAAGAACAGACCGTGGCATTGACCGGAGTTAACCAGTGGCTGGTGGAGCCGGGACAGGTGGGGTATATCGTGTTGGAACGGGGGTAGGAGCGATATGCTCCCGGCTCCATCGCACGCAATATATTGAATTAACCACAGATGAACACAGATGGGAACGGCAGAGTTTAGATTTTAGAGCTTAGAACTTAGGAGTGAGGTTCCTCACTCTCCTAAGCCCTCCTAAGATCTAAGATCCAAGACCTAAGATCAAAAAGACCAGCCTATCCCTCAAGGGATAGGCTGGTCTTTTTTACAACTCAAACGGCTTTTTTAAAGCTGCGAGTGCGCATAGCGCAGCATGCGTTCGGTGGTTTCCCAGTCGACGCAGGCATCGGTGATGCTCACGCCGTATTTCAGATCGGCGAGGTTTTTGGACACCGACTGGTTACCGGCGAAGAGGTTGCTTTCCACCATCAGGCCGGTGAGGGCGGTGTTGCCTCCCACGCGCTGCTCGATGACGCTCTGGGCCACTTCTTCCTGCTTGGCCGGTTGCTTGTTGGAGTTGGCGTGGCT
Organism: Abditibacteriia bacterium; assembly: GCA_036833945.1. Taxonomy (GTDB): domain Bacteria; phylum Armatimonadota; class Abditibacteriia; order Abditibacteriales; family Abditibacteriaceae; genus DAITOV01. The sequence goes on along the minus strand of DAITOV010000304.1, from coordinate 565 downwards.
GCAATCGACCATCAGCGATGCAATTTGCCCGGCCTTTTCCAGTGCGGCGACGGCTTCGGCGATGCTATCGGCATCATAGTTGGTGCGGGCGCGGCCGCCGCGCAGCACGATGTGGCCGTCGCGGTTGCCCTTGGTGCGCACGATGGAGGTGATGCCATCCTGGTCGATGCCCAGGAAACTGTGCGGCGCTTGCGCGGCCTGCATGGCGTCGAGCGCGATCTGCATGCTGCCATCGGTGGCGTTCTTGAAGCCAACCGGCATCGACAGGCCACTGGCCATCTGGCGGTGGGTCTGCGATTCGGTGGTGCGGGCACCAATAGCGGCCCAACTCACCAGGTCGCCGATATACTGGGGCACAATCGAGTCGAGGAACTCGGTGGCAGCGGGCAGACCCAACTCAGTGACTTGCAGCAACAGCTTGCGAGCCAATTCGAGTCCGGTCTGGATGTCGTAACTGTCGTCGAGGTGCGGGTCGTTGATCAGACCTTTCCAGCCCACCGTGGTGCGCGGCTTCTCGAAGTACACGCGCATCACCACTTCCAGCTCGCCGGCGTGGCGCTCGCGC
>DAITOV010000303.1:0-6491 GCA_036833945.1 Abditibacteriia bacterium | reverse complement strand
ACCATCTGTGCAGCACCATACCTAATAGGAAGTTAATTTTCGGGATTGGTATTACACCTGCTTAGGCCACTCTTACCACGGCAACGCTACACTATCGAACAAGAAAATCAGCGATATTAAAAAGCCGGAAGACGTGGTGCTCTTCTATGAAGTGGAGGAGGTCCACGGAAATGGCCGGAATGTAACCTATGCTGACGGTCGTGTGACGTGGATAACGGCGCAGCGGTGGAAGGAGAGGGGACTGCAACCGTGAGCCGAAACGAATCTCCCCAGCCCCTCCCTCTGCACTCCGCCTAACACCTGTCACCTAACACCTAACAGCTGTCACCTATTTCTCTTTCACCGGCTGATGCCAGCGGCGGCCATCACGGGCCATGAAGTCGTTCGCTTCATCCGGCCCCCACGATTTCTGTGGGTAGCGGAAGGGCGGAGCGTCGTCGCGAACCCAGTTTTCGAGAATCGGGTCGGCAATGGCCCATTCGATATCCACTTCGTCGCGACGGGTGAAGAGCGTGCTGTCGCCGCGCAGGGCGTCGTGCAGTAGGCGCTCGTAGGCCTCGGGCGGGTTGGCTTTGAAGCCTTCCACGTAGTCGAACTCCATGCGCACATCGCGGATTTCGGTGCCGCTGCCGGGCACCTTGGCATTGACGCGTACCGCAAAGCCTTCCTGTGGCTGGATGCGCAACACCAACATGTTGCTTTTCACGCGATTGGTGTGTTTGTTGAACAGAACGTGCGGGGTGTCTTTCCAGCGAATCACGATTTCGGTAGCGCGCTTTTCCAGGGCCTTTCCGTGGCGCAGATAGAACGGCACGCCGCTCCAGCGCCAGTTGTCGATGGCCAGCTTCATCGCCACGTAGGTTTCGGTGTGCGATTCGATGGCAACGTCTTCCTCCTGCAAATAGCCTTCATACTGGCCGCGCAACGTATTCTGGCGCACGCCTTCGCTATCGAGGCGGCGCACCGAGCGCAGCACTTTCACTTTTTCATCGCGAATGGCGTTGGCATCCAGGGCCACCGGCGGTTCCATCGCCACCAGGCTCAAAAGCTGTAGCATATGGTTGACTACCATGTCGCGTAAAGCCCCGGCTTCGTCATAGTAGCCGCCGCGCCGGCCCACGCCCACTTCTTCGGCCACTACGATCTGCACATGGTCGATGTAGCGGTTGCTCCACAGCGGCTCCCACATGGCATTGGCAAAACGCAAAACCATGATGTTTTGTACGGTCTCTTTGCCCAGGTAGTGGTCGATGCGGAAGATTTCCTGTTCGTTGAAATAACGGGCCAGCAGTTGGTTGAGTTCGCGCGCCGAATGCAGGTCGTAGCCCACCGGCTTTTCAACGATAAGCCGCCACCAACCCTCTTCGTTGTTTGCTTTGCGCTTGTCGCGGGCGCGCTTGAGTTCGCCCAGGTTTTCGATGATAGGAGCGAATTCGCCTGGCGGGGTCGCCATATAAAAAAGCCGGTTGCCGCCAGTAGAAAACTGCTGTTCCAGCACATCGAGCCGTTCGTTGAGGAGTTTGAAAGCCTCCGCTTCGTTATAGGCGCCTTGCTGGTAGAAGATGCGGCCTTCCAGTTTTTCCCAAGCTTTTTCATCCCATTTCAACCGCCCAAATTCTTTGACGGCTTTGGCCAGTCCGGCGCGGAACTCGACTTCATCGCGGGCGCTGCGGCCATAACCCACGATGACGATGTTTTCGGGCACCATGGCCAGCGCCGCCAGGTCGTACAGGGCGGGCATGAGCTTGCGGTGGTTGAGGTCGCCGGTCGCACCGAAAATAGTGATGATGCAAGGTGGAGCGTGGCGGGTGACGGAATCGCCGCCCATTTCTATGATTTCACAGTCGGGTCCTTCACTGTGGATGGCGTGAGAGAGAGAATCGGGCATGAAACTGAAATCGTTCCTTATACGGATGTTGGATGTCGCAGTCCAGTATGCGCTATTGGCAAAAGGCTATCAACAATACAAAGGCGCGCCAGCCCCAGGGGGCGACGCGCCTCGTTGTTGATGGATGGTGAAATTAACCGAACAGGCGTTTCAAGAAGCCGCCCTGAGACGCGTTTTTATCGGTGGCTTTATGGCCCACGATATCGGTAGCCAGCGCCTGAATGCGCGTGGCAATGGGCGAGTTGGGAGCCGAGAGGGTGAACGGCTTGCCTTCGTTTACAGCGGTGACGACCAATTTTCCGTCCGAAGGCAACTGGGCTTTGAGCTTGGTGTCGAGCGCGGTTTCCACATCTTGAACCGAGATGCCGACGTCGCTGTTGGCGCGGTTGAGAATGACTTCGATCTTTTCTGCCGGGTAAAGACGTCGCAGCATGTCGAGTGCAGTACGGGTTTTATGAAGCGCCAGCAAGTCGAGCGTGGTGACCAGGAAGATGGTGTTGGCAGCATCCAGGGCGGCCAGTGAAGTGTCCTGAAGCTGTGAGGGTAGATCGATAACGATATATTCGTAGCTCTGGCGTAATTGATCCAGGCTTTTTTCAATGGTGTAGACCGTGACGCTTTCGGCTAACTGCGGAGTGGCAGGAGCCACCAATACCTTCAGGCCACTGCCTTCATGCAGTGTGAGGTGCTGCTCCACCAGGTCGGCTTCGAGTGTCGAGGCATCTTTTTGCGCCAGCCCGGCGATGGTATTGATGGGGTTGAGGTTGAGAATAAAGTCGATGTCGCCGAATTGCAAGTTCAAATCAACCAGGACGACTCGCTCGGAAGTGCCCGCGACGGTGTTGGCTAACGTCACGGCCAGGTTAGCGGCCAGAACGCTTTTCCCGGCACCGCCCTGGGGTGAGTAGATGGCGATGACCTTGCCTTTGGCTTGTTGAGGCACATTGACATTCTGGTGGGCTTCACGCTGGCGCTGCATGGTATCGGCCACGCCTTTCACGGTGCCTACCAAATCGTCGCCGAGCGGGCGCACAATGTAGTCGCGTGCGCCGGTGCGCATCAAGCGGCGAATCAATTCCAGGTCGGGTTCGTCCAGGATGACGATCACGGCGACGTCGGGCGTGGTCAGGCTGATTTCTTCAACCACGCTAATGGCGTCCAGACCGGCAATGGCAACCGAGAGTAAAACAATATCGGGACGGGTAGCACGCACCGTTTCGAGCGTTTCGCGGCCATCACTTGTTTCAGCAACCACCGAGATACTGCGGCTGGTTCCCAGAATATTGGCAATTTTGTGCCGTTCTTCTTTTTTAGCGTCAGCTATTAAAACCTTGAGGGACATAGGAATAATCTAATGAAATATTCGTCGAGAATTCTCGAAGTCACGTAACAGTTCGCTATTGGGCTGGTTTGCAATGATCGATACAGCAGGGGATGATGACACCTTTAAGCGTGTGAAGGATTTTAACACGAAAAATCAATCATAAACACAAAAAAGCGATATGAGTGTCGGAATAAACACGAAAAATGTGGAATGTCAACGTTCGATAAAACCTGGAGAGAGCTAAAAAATGCTGCCAGGGAAAGTGCAAATGGAAGTTTGCGACCTGTTTTATTTGGAGGTGAAAGGGGGAGGGGGAAGCCGCCTGCCGGAATCGAACCGGCGACCTTCTCATTACGAGTGAGACGCTCTACCAACTGAGCTAAGGCGGCAAACAACGGAAAGATTATAGCGAGCGCGCCGATGGGTTTCAAGGCGAGCAGAAGAGGAGTTGGGAGGTAGGAGATGGGAGATAGATGGCAACCATACTTAAGAAACCCCAATGAGAGCGTCCAAGTACGGTTGCCTCCTGTTTCCTGTATTCTGTTTACCGTCTACTCTAATACGCCATCGGCATGCTGGCGCGTTCGCGGGCCATGGTTTCCAGGCGGGCGATGCGCTCACCGGTTTCCGGATGGGTGCGAAACAGGCCGGCAAAGTTGACGCCGCGTACGCCCTTGAGCGGGTTCACGATGTACATGTGAGCCGTGGCCGGGTCGCCATGTTGCATCGGAATTTGCGAAGTGCCCAGTTCCAGCTTGCGCAAGGCATCGGCCAGCCACATGGGGTTGCCGCAAATCTCCGCGCCCAGGCGGTCGGCTTCGTATTCACGGGAACGTGAAATCGCCATCTGAATCAAACCGGCGGCGATAGGTGCCAAAACCATGGCGAGTATCATTCCCACCAGGCCGAGCGGGCTGCCGCCTTCTTCATCGCTGCCGCCGCCAAACCACATCATCATGTAGGTGAGGTGGGTGAGCGCACCCGCCATCATCGCGGCTACCGAAGAGATCAGAATATCGCGGTGCTTAATGTGGGCCAATTCGTGTGCCACGACCCCGGCCAGTTCGTCATGGGAAAGAATCTGCATCAGCCCCTGAGTTACAGCTACTGCCGAATGTTGCGGATTACGTCCGGTCGCAAAAGCGTTGGGCGCGGCTTCGGGGATGAGGTAGACGCGCGGCTTGGGCAAACCGGCGCGGGTGCAGAGCGATTCCACCATATTATGTAGTTGGGGGGCATCGGTCGGGGAGACTTCCCTGGCACCGCTCATGGCGAGGGCTATTTTATCGGAGAACCAGTAACCACCCAGGTTCATGATGACCGTCATGCCCAACGCGATCATCATGCCGCCCCGGCCAAACATCGAGCCGAATCCCAGCAGAATCGCCGTCATGGCAGCCAGCAGCGCGAAAGTCTTCAAGTTGTTCAGCGTGCTGAAGCTTTTGGTGGTGGTAAAAGACGTGTTCGTGTTACCGACCCCGCTCAAGTGGGGCGGGGGAGAGGCTTTGTGGAAATTGCTTTGGGGTGAGTTCATAGAGGGTGATGGGTAAATTTTGTCTCTTTGTACGACTGGAGAAGATTGAAAATGATGACGCGCAATTGCCGCTGAGGTTGCACTTTTAGCGCGTTTTGGCCTCTCTTAGGAGGGTTAAAGCGAAAAAGGCGACACTCTCTATAGAAAAGAGACAACTCTCAGACGCGGAACTTTTTTTGTGTATCACAGGTCAAAGCACACTCTTTTTAAGTCGTTATCGTGTTTTCTGAGTCTGCTGCTGAACGGCATAATGAAAATTTAGGTTTAAACCGTGTGCCCAAAGTGGCATAATGAATCTATCGATTCGCAAGTTTTTTAATGAAGTTGCCTCTCCGCGTTACTTATCGAAATAGAATCGGGGTGGGATTGAGGTGATTTGGGGTGATTATGCAGAGTATTAAAACGTCTGTAGTGCGCTGGGAACTGTTGGCGGCGCTGGGTATATTTGCTGTTGGCGCTTCGTTGCCTGCCTATGCTGATGAAAAGCCCAAGCAGGACGAAAGAAATATTCAATATCGGGTTGGCCCGGATGGTAAGATGGTCGCCGTAGTTGTGGCTCCTGTCCCCGATTCGCCGGCATTCGCTCGTTTCGACAAATGGGTCGCCGATTACCTGGTTGCTAAAGACGAGACAAAAAAGAAAATCGAAGAAGAAGGCATTCGCTTGGCCGTTGACCGGCGGCAGGCGATGGTCGAACTCATCAAGCGCGATCCTAAGCGTGCCCTCGAACGGGCCATCTATCCCGAAGAGCGCCAGCAACTACCGGCAAGAGTCGTTTCTTTGTTGGAAGATTTTTTACAAGGGCGAGCCCATAATAATATTGTGGTGATGACCATCAAGGAAGAAGTCCCGGTTCCTGATCAGCCTGGCACGAAGCGTAGCGTGTTTCGTTCAATCAACCAAGGCTCATTCGAGTTTCGCGGGCAGTCTTACACTCCTCATTTCTATGGCAAACGGAAAGGTATGCTGAGCAAGCGTAATCTCCCGTTTTACGGCATTGCGCTCGACGGGCAGATTGCCATTCACGAAAATCCGTTGCGGGTCCTTACCACCAACGAGATCGTTTCTAGTCTGGCAAAACCCGGCGAAAAAGGCACCCGTTGTCCCGTTTGCGACAAAGAAGCCAAGGACGGCAAAATTGCGATTTTAGGGAACACACTCCTTTATTTCGATACACAGGAACACGTGCAAAAGTTCATTGAACAGTTATGGGAAGCTGAGCAGGTCATTGGACCTGATGCCCATGGCTGAATGTAATCTATGGTGTGTTACGATAAAAACACAGTTTAAAGGTGAGCAGTCTCAAAAGTTGTGGTAGTATTCATATACTGTTTTGAATAGAGAAATCCTTCAAGAAGGTTTCCTTAGGGTTCGATACGGTATTAATTTTTTTTACGACGGACGCTTTTCATTATTCTTGGGAGTTATTCACGATGAGGCATCGATTAGAGTGGTCAGGTAGTCGTCAGGCCAGAATGGAAAGACGGGGGTTCGGTCAAGAACTTCCCGTTGTTGGCATGTTGGGTAATCTCCCCGCATGGCAACTCTGTGTAGCAGTAATGATTCTGCTGGGAATAATGGCGGGCATCAACGTGCCGGCTGCCCAGGCACAGTCCTACACGCAGGGAACTAAGAAGGTGATTTTGTTCCGCACCTTCTTTTCCAATCAAGGCGCACTGGTTAATGGACATCGTAACTCGGGTGATCCTACCCTTTTCCCCACTAAAAGTGAATTTCAAACGATG
>DAITOV010000302.1:0-6493 GCA_036833945.1 Abditibacteriia bacterium | reverse complement strand
GAGCGTGAGCGACGGGCACGGGCAATGAGTCCGGTGAAGCAAAGAAATCGTGCCCGTCGCTCACGCTCGGGGTTCGCAAATTGAGTTCGGACCTCGCCTAATTAAGTGCTTCAATATGTAAAAACTGTAGTTTACAGACTGGTAATTAATCAAATAAAGCCATCTGTCCCTTCGTCACCCGCCGGAAGTGCTCTGTCGAAAGGGCAAAGCGTTTTTGCCACAAGCCATGCCTGCGTGCTGAAACTTCGAATAACTGCGCAACATGCGCTGCAAAAGCGCCTTGGCCTCTCATTCGATTGGCAAAGTCGGCATCGTAAAGCTTGCCTCCGCGCATATCACGCAATTTATTGAGAACTTTATCCTGCTTCTCGGGATAATGGGTTTCAATCCAATCTGCAAACAGGTCTTTCACGGCATAGGGTAAACGCAGAATGTTATATCCGGCAGATTGCGCTCCGACCTCTGCTGCGGCTTCGAGAATGGAAGGCAACTCGTGATCGGTCAGGCCGGGAATCACCGGGCACATTAGCACTCCCACTGGAATTCCGGCTTCGTGCAACTGCCGAATCGCTTCCAGGCGGCGCTGTGGCGTGGCGGTGCGCGGCTCCATTTTTCGGGCAAGGTCGGCGCGCAAGCTGGTAACCGAAATAAACACCACCACGCACTGATATTTTGCCAATTCCTGCAATAGGTTGATATCGCGCGTCACTAAAAAATTCTTGGTGACTATCCCTACCGGATTGCGAAATTCGGCAAATACTTCCAGGCAGCTACGCGTAATTTTCAGCTTGCGTTCGATAGGCTGGTAACAATCGGTAACACCGCTCATGGCAACCGTGCGAGGTGCCCATTTTTTTGAAGACATCTCTTTTCGCAACAGATCTGGAGCGTTCTCCTTCACCATAATTTTGGTTTCAAAATCGAGGCCGGCACTAAAGCCAAGATACTCGTGGGTTGGACGAGCATAGCAATAGATGCAGCCATGCTCGCAACCCCGATAAGAATTGATACTGGTATCGAAACCAACGTCAGGGCTATCGTTATGAGTGAGAATGCTCTTGGAGTTATCCCGGAAAAACTGTGTCTGCGGCGAAGGGTCTTCATCCGGCTCATACTCATACCCCTCATGCCCAACCGGATCGTAATGGACGGTTTCAAAGCGATTCCCCGGGTTAGTAGCGGTTCCGCGCCCGCGAATGGATTCTGTTTTCATAAGGACTCGGCAACCATGTTGATTTAAAATGCAATGATGAGTATTAAATCAACTTTCATTGATAGTTGCAAGTCGAATCAACAAAAGAGGGAATAAAAATGAGGCTGCATGAATTTCATGCAGCCTCAAGTGGAGGCGAGCAATGCGCAGTTGCCTTCTTTTTGTCGTTAATCGCGGAAACTTGCGACGAAGTTAGCGTAGCCGAAGGCTTTGCGTGCTATGAACAGTGGTTCATTGATTATTCTGCCAATGCTTCCATTTGTGCAATGATCGAATCGAAGCGGTCGAGTGCTGCATTGATCGGATCGGGAGTTGCCATATCGACACCGGCTCCTTTAAGCAGGTTGATGGAGGTATCGCTACCACCGCCACGTAGGAAGTTGAGATAGCGCTCGACGGCATCGGCGTTGCCGGCCAAGATTTCCTGTGCCAAAGCAGCCGAAGCGGAAATGCCGGTTGCATACTGGTAGACATAGAAACCGTAATAGAAATGCGGAATGCGCGCCCACTCGATTTGCACGGAATCGTCTACCGTCACTTCTGCGCCGTAGTAATCCTTATTGAGTTGGAGATACAGCGCGCTCAGGCTTTCGGCGTTGAGCGATTCGTTGCGCTCCACGGCTTCGTGGATTTTGAGTTCGAATTCGGCGAACAGCGTCTGGCGAATCAGCGTAGTGCGGAACTTTTCGGCTTCTTCGTTGAGTAAATAAAGCTGGGTAGCACGATCGTTATTCGCTTTGGCCTGCTGGATGAGGTGATCGGCCAATAGCGCTTCATACAACGTGCTGGCAACTTCGGCCACGAAAATGGTGTAGTGCCCGTAGATATAGGGCTGGGCCGAGCGGGTGAAGAACGAATGCAGTGAATGGCCAAGTTCGTGGGCAAGGGTGAAGGCGTCGTTGGTTTTATTCTGCCAGTTCAAAAGGATATAGGGCGGGGTGGTATAGGCACCATCTGAGAATGCGCCCGAGCGCTTGCCCTCGTTTTCGGGAACGTCGATCCAACGCTCGTCGAAAGCACGCTGCACAATGGCAGTGTAATCGCTGCCCATCGCAGCCGAAGCGGCAAGGACGTCGTTTTGGGCTTCTTCGTAGGAAACCGGTTTATCGACGCTGCCCACCATTGGCACATACAAATCCCAGAGTTGCAGTTCTTCCAGCCCCAGCAGCTTCTTGCGCAAGCGCAGATAACGGTTGAGAACGGGCAGCCTTTCGCGCACGGTGGAGATGAGGTTGTGGTAAACGCTGGTGGGAATATTGTCGGGTTGCAAAGCGGCATCGAGCGCGCTTTCATAGCCGCGCACGCGGGCGTTGAACACATCGCCTTTCACCGAACCGGCCAGGGTTGCTGCCAGAGTGTTCTTCCAGCGGGAATATTCCCCGTGCATGAGTTGGAATGAATCCTGACGCACGCGGCGGTCGGAGCTTTCCAGGAACTGGATGTAGCGGCCTTTGGTGAGTTCCACTTCGTTGCCGTTTTCATCCTTGATGTTGGGAAACTTCAAGTCGGCGTTGTTGAACATGCTAAACGCATTGGACGAGCCGCCGAGCGGCTCACCGGCCAATGCCAGCACATCTTCTACTTCGGCGCTACGCACGTGGGCGCGACGGCGCTCAAGGGTTTCAAAGTAATAGCGGTAAAGTTCGAGTTCGCTATTCTGCGCGATGAGTTCGCTGAGCTTTTCGCTGCTGGTTTCGAGAATCTGTGGCTCGATAAACGCGCTGGCGGCAGCATAGCGAGTGCCCAGCATATCGACGCGGTCGGCCAGTGTCTGGCGCGCGGCATCGGCGGTATCCTCGCTCTGGCGCAAGTGGGCGTAGGAGTAGAGTTGAGAGAGCAGTTTGCCGCTTTCATCGCGCAGTTGAAGGGCATCCAGAAGATTTTGAGGCGATTCGGTGAGCTTGCCGTTAAAGCGGGCAAATTCGGCTAACTGGCCTTCGGCGCGGGCAAAATCGGCTTCCCAATCGGCTTCGGTGGGATAAATAAGTGTGAGATCCCAGGTCAGTTCAACAGGCAATTCATGACGCTTGGGCAGGGCGGAAGAGGTGTTTTGCATAAGATAATTTTAGCGTAGTTACCGTCAGAAGGTTCACAACCTATTCAACTTTTTCAATATGGGTAGTTTACACCGGTATATCATTATGTTTTCTTATATTCTGCTTCCGCCCATTTTGAGAAAACGTTATGTCCAAAACCAAGCCTCATGCGACATCCCTGGTTTCAGCTCTGGAAACTCTGATTATTCCACGGGTTTCGCGATGGGGTATGGACCAGGTATATGTTGCCTTGCCGTCGTGGGAGGAATATCAACGTCTCAAACCCGAACTTCCTGAAGGCAGTTGGATTACGCACAAGCCTATTAAGGGCAAACGTCAGGCAGTTTCCGGTATGCGGGCATATGGCAAAACCAGTGTGGTTAACGCCAACTGGCGTGAAGACCGGCTGCAATCGGCCCGCAGCCCACGGCTGAATTTCGTGCTGAGTGGCCATGTGGCAATTCAGTTGGGCGATTATGTTTATCACTGCCGGGGAGGCCAGGCTTTCATCATTCCCCCCGGCGTGCCTTTTCCCAATGGCGATAAGCCCCACTTCGATAGCAGCGAACAGGCCGAACCTGCCTGTGAAATGTTCATGATGTTACCGCATTATGAAGGCGCCATCTGTTGGATTAACTGCGAATGGCAAGATGAGAGTGGCAACCTTGGCCGCGACCAGAACATCGCATCGCTGAGCCATTCCAATGCCTCTCCCTATTTATTGGCGCTGATGGAAGAGGTGCAGTTGGATGGAAAATACCAAACCGCCATTTGCAATCATCTCCTGGGACTTATTGTCACGACGCTGTACCGGGAACTGGCGGCCACCCACATCTTCCGTGCCGGAACCATACTGCCCGAACATGTAGGGGCAAGCAGTGCTTCAACGGAACATCCCATCACCGCAGCGCAAGCTTATGTGCGGCGTCATTTGCGCTATCGCCTCACCATCGAACATGTTGCGCGCCAGGCATATATGTCGCGCACCGTGTTTACGACGCAGTTTCGCCAGAAGACAGGAAAGAGTTTCAATGAATTCGTCAATGACTGCCGGTTTGAAGAAGCGAAGCGGTTGCTGGCCGAAAGCGAGTTGGGAATCGTTCACGTAGCGGCCCAGATAGGACTCAAACCCAGCCGCATGCGGCTTTTATTTCACGAGCGCCTGGGAATTTCACCGGCCACATACCGGAATCAATCAAAAGAAAATATGTAACCAAAAATGGCGAAGGGCGGCCGATATTGGCGTTATAAGCAGAGGCGGTGTGGGTATATTCTGAGTGCAAAATTCTTGCAATCTGGATTACAAGGAAAATATATGTATACCCGCAAACTAAACGAGGCATTTACCCTTATAGAGTTATTAGTCGTAATTGCGATTATATCGATACTTGCGGCGATTCTCTTTCCTGTATTCGCACGTGCTCGCGAAAACGCACGTCGTGCCAGTTGCACCAGTAATATGAAACAGATTGCCCTGGGAGTTTTACAATACGTCGAAGACTATGATGGGCGCTTCCCGCCCTATCAGGATGCAGGCGTTATGGGGCTAATTTTTCCCTATGTCAAAAGCGCCCAAATCTTTCGTTGCCCATCCTCAAAACTCAACCCACCCAGTAGCCCGGCCATGACGAACTACTATGCTTCAGAATATGGTATGCCTGCCAGTTACGATAACGTAACCTGGCCCCGTGCAATTATGCTGAGTGGAACCTCGACGCAACACATTTCATCGATCCCGGAGCCTGCATTGATCTGTTTATTAGCGGAAACAAAAACGAGAGTAGATACTGGAAGCACGGGATTGTACGGGTTTGACAGATTTCAGGCGAATGTTTTCCCCGATCCCGGCACTCTGTTTTCAGGCAAAGCCGTTCTTGATAGGCATTTCGATGGAAGTAATTATGCCTATACCGATGGACATGTGAAGTGGCTCAAGAGAGAGACTGCTTCCATTCCTTATGCACAAAATAATGCAATCAAAATGCATTGGCCCCGTTAATGCATCACCTCATTCATTTCTAACAACCGCCCCTATGTATAAGAAAATCTCCTTAAAGAGCTGCTCTCTCTTTTTCCTGGCTTCTTTTTCCTTGACGGCTGGCAATGCATTTTGCCAGTCGTCCCCGCTCTTCTTCGAAGCTGAAAATTTCCAATTGCAAGGTAACGGTTGGGAAGTCGCCAGGAACTCTCAAACCCGCCGCGCTTCATTAGCGGTGGCACTCAATGGCTCGAATGGAAAAACCGACTCGACAGCGACCCAGGCCGTTACGGTGCCTCAAGCCGGAAAATGGCGTGTCTGGGTGCGCTATATGGTGAATAACAGCATTCGTGACGGGGCTTTCGACGTGGACGTATTGCAGGGCGAACGCGTTGTTGGCACGAAAACATTCGATCTGGCCCAACAACCAGACGTCGAGGCTTGGGATTATCATTGGGATTTTCTCGATGTCGATCTCACCGCAGGAGCGCATCAACTGCGCTTACGCAAACACCAGAATAAAAACGCTTCGGGCCTCTCACGTAATGTCGATAGTTTTTTACTGACGCAGGATTTGGATTACAAACCCGATCATTTGCAATTTGGCCCACAAGTATGGATGCGTGTGACGCTCGGCGAAGGTTACGATAAGCCAACATACGTTCACATCTTTGCCGATCACTTTCGCAGCCCCTGGTATGCCCATTACGCTCTCTCGAAAGACGGTGCGGAGAAGGGCCTGAGTCCAAAACGTCGCGAAGCATTTCTCAAAAACGGCGAAAGCACTGCCTGGAGCAATGTCACAGAAACTGTCTACCAGGATTCGGGTGCAATTCTCAATATCCAACCGGCTTTTTCTTATACCGAACGTGCCCCACGTTTCAAAGGCGTTGTCGAATTTGCCGGTAAACCGCAAGAAGATGCTATCGTGCGCAAAATTGCCATTGACGATGCCCCTTCATTGACAGCCATTGTCGTCCCACCCAATTTCGAGAACTCTGAAAATGTGGCAAAAATCGCCACTAATATGGAAATCGCCAACCACTTCGGTAACATCGCCGATAACATGAAGTGGCCCGCCATCGGCAAGAAACCGGTCAAGTTTCCTTTTTTCGTTGCCGCTAACCTTAAACCGGAAGACATTGGCCAGACTGTGCTCGAGCGCGAGCTAAAAACGCTGGCAAACTTCAACTTTAACGGGATGGGAAATAGCAGTGTCTTTACGCCCTACGGCTATACCCATAAATATATCGGTGGCGTGGGCTG
>DAITOV010000301.1:0-6493 GCA_036833945.1 Abditibacteriia bacterium | reverse complement strand
AGGATTACCGCGCCGGGGTGATTGATTTGTTTACCGCGACGGTGCAGCTTGGCGGAGAGGCGGTAGGGGATATGCGCGGGGTATATCATCCGAGTGCGGTTCCTAAGGGTGATCGTGAGGATAGTACGAAGGCGGTTAACAATCGGTTTAGTGAAAGTGATTGGGTGCGGGATAAGGGACGGTTTCATCGGTATGTGGGTGGGCGATTGGAAATGCCGGTCGGTGTGACTTTAAGCGGTATTCCGTCCAGTCGCATAGCTTCTCCTACAGGCGGAGATAGTGACGCCGAACGCGCTCATCGGAAGGTGCTGGAGGCCGTACGACAACATGATATTCTAAGCATCGAGAAAAAGCTGGAACACTCGAAAATTAGTGAACGGCAACTCATTGAAACTCGAAGTAAGATTCCGCCCACCGAAGAGAGTCAGAAAAGGGTAATTGACCGACAATTGTTGGAAGTGCTCCAGGATCAACTAGGATTAGAGTATAAACGCGAAGAAGCTAATCTTGCGGTGCAGCAAGTCATGAATCAAGTATTGCAACCAACGACTAATCGCCATTTGGTTCAACCCACCTTGCAATATGCTTTTTCGCCAGAAGAGAAAGAGGGTATCCAACAAGCATATGAGACATTTTCGAGCGTAATCCACCGCACTGATGTTAAGCCCTCAGTTGTGCCTATTACCAGGGGTGATAGCACTTACTATGATCCCAAAGACGGTATGATCTATTGGCGCGCTGGAGGTCATACTCATAGTATCATACATGAGTTGGGGCATTGGCTGGAACTGCAGAATCGTGACACGACTCGAAGTGCAATTGAATTTTTAGTGCGACGCAACGCAGGAAATCCGCCCCGCTTCTTAAAAGAGGTTTATAAGGGTCGTGGTTACACGGACGAACAATTCCTTCCCGATGAATTTACAGAAGCGTACGTAGGACGAATCTACCGTAACCGGGCAGGCAAGTTAGGTGCAACCGAAATCACATCGTATGGTTTGCAACGATTTTTCCACGAACCACATCGTCTGATTCAAGGAGACCCGGAGCATTTTCAGTTCGTTTATAATGTATTAAGAGGCAAGATATGAAACCATCCGAAAACGCTGTGGAAATTCTTTTACTCGGTGAAAAGGAGTATCCAGAGGGACTGTATGCCTGGGTCGATTACGATACTGAAGAAAAGTACCACATGAGACTCAAGTGGGTATGTGAAGACGAGAAATGGACAGCTTTCCTCAACATGACACTAAGCCATCTAACGCCAGTATCAAGTCTTAGCCATTACGATTGCGACCATCCAAATCCGCCGTTGGAAGCTGCAAAATATGCCGCTGAATGTTTCAACATAAAAATTCTTTCGAAAGGTATTACACGAAAGACTGGATTGCCTAAGGGGTCTTTGGACTTTGATGATGGACATGAATAGGCCAGCAATGAAGCCGCGTAAACCAAGCAAAACCGCCGTGGAAGTGGACGCCGTTTAACTGGTCGCCAGAACAACTCAATATCAGCAAGCTGCAAACCTGGCCGCAGGGCATGGTGTGCGCACTCCTGGGAACACCCGAGATTGTTGCCTTACTTCCCACCGGTGAGCAGCCGACTTATCAGAACCTGGCGGCTTCGATGGAGTGGTGGTGGAACAACACCGTTATTCCGCTCGAAGATGCGTTTGCTGATGGGATTGCAACTCAGCTTTTCCCGGCATTTGGGCTGGATAGGCACGAGTATCGGCTGACGTGGGACAGGTCACAGGTCCCGGCATTGCAGGAGGATGAGATTAGCAAGCACCAGATGGTGCGCGAGGATTACCGCGCCGGGGTGATTGATTTGTTTACCGCGACGGTGCAGCTTGGCGGGGAGGCGGTGGAGGAGATGCGTGGGGTGTATCATCCGAGCGCGGTTCCTCATATCAATCCTACCAATTACCATCCTAATCCTTTCCCGTTCCATGGCGCGCAAAGCCTTCGGCTACACAAACTTCGTCGCAAGTTTTCGCAATTAGCGACAAAAAGAGGGCTATTGGTATCAATGTCCGGTTGCCTTCCCGTATGCTGTCTACTGTCACCTACCTACCCACAGCGAGAGAAGGTTATTTTGTGAAAATGGTATAAGGATGGTCACGATGGATCGATTAAAGCTTGGGATGAATTGAAGCATCCTCGTGGCGGCAACCGGCAGAATACCGGGCAGTGATTTGGGCATGGCAATGCGCCCAGGCATGATGGCTATCGTTACCATAACACCAGAATCAGCATGATGGGACTCACATCAATTTGAAATGCGTTCGTTGTAAAACGCACCGGGCGCATTGCCATGCGCCCCTACAATTCCGGTTCTTGCAAGGATGGCCGGGATAAGCGTCATGCCCAGGGCGCAGCATGCTGCGCCCCTACATGTGTTAGGTTATCACCACTCCACCCGGCGCACGGTGAAGCCTTCGGGCAGGGTGAGGGTGCGGGCGGGTTTGGGGGAGTATTGGGCCTCGGATTTATCTCTGCTGGTGTCGTTATTTTCGGCTTTCATATTGAAGAGCATGAGCTGCTGGGGCCAACCGGCCCAGACGCCGATGATGTGGTTTTGGTTGAAGGCGGTTTGCAGCGGCGGGCGGGCGCGTTCGGTTTGGGTATCGAGGCGCAGGAACTGCCATGAGGCGTCTTGCATATCGACTTTGTTGACGAGGCGTTCATCGCCCGAGACAATCCAGAGCTGGTCTTGCCTGGCGTCCCATTCGAGGGCGCGGAAATTCTGCCGGCCCCAAACCTGGTCGGAGTGGGTGCTGACGTGCTCGGCCCAGGCCGGGTTTTCGATGGGATAGGCGACCTGGGGGGGGCGGCTTCGACGATCATGGGGCGCATCGTTTTTTCCTTGGTGTTGATGCGGTTGAAGGCGATGTCTTTGTCGCTGGGTGAGAAGCGCGGTTCGATATCGATGCAGTCGGGAGTGGGCGAACCGATTTCCTGGCCGGGTCCGGCGATTTGCGGAGAGATGCCGGTGTTGACGAACTGTCAGGCTGGCGGTTAGCATCCACTCCTGTTTGCCTCTATTCATCGTTCAGTATTCATCATTCATCGTTACCTGTTCTGCCTTCAGCATTCTGAGTTCTGACTTAACTATCCCAGTTGCCTACTTCATCATTCATCATTCATAACTCATCGTTCGCCGTCCCCCCCTCTTTCCAAAGTCACCATTTTATGGTATAATTACTGGTTGTAATCGCACTGATTATTCCCCCACCACTTTTTACCGCGAAGGACGCTAAGAGCGCGAAGATTTTTTCTTTGTAGCTGGTTGTTGCTTGTGCCGGTTTTTCTCTTTTTCTATTTATGCGCGGCGTGCCTGGATTGGGCGTCGTTTTTTTCATTATGAATGAATACGGCGGCGTTACTTCTTCTGTGGTTGCGGCTGTGGATTACGACAACATGGCGCGGATGGTGGATTATCAGCTTGGCCGTGCCAGGGTTTTGCTGGGAGGCAGTACGTGGGAGCTAAAAGGGTATAACCCCAGCCAACCGCGCGGGAAAAGTAGTACAGCTTCTAATAGTGGTAGCTTTGCATCGACAGGCTCTTTTCGTTCCGTATCTCCGCGCGAGTTTGTTAAAGCTCGCAATCAATCGAAGCGAATGACTTTTCTCAGTGAGATTTCAACGGACGATTTAAAAGAGCATCGTCTTTTTCTGGCTCATGGTGGCAAGGTGGGTTATGCGCTCGATAAACACGGCGATTTGCAAAACGTTTTTAATAACGGCGGGCCTAAAGGTGCCGGTGGTGATGCTGTTATCGACGCTATCAAGAACGGGGCGACAACGCTGGATTGTTTTAATATTCACTTGCCAGACTTTTATGCTCGCTATGGCTTTGTAATTACCGGACGAATGAAATTCAATGATGAATTTGCTCCTAAAGGCTGGGATTACGAACTGGACAAAAGGCCCGATATAATGTTTATGGCATATCAAGGGGGAGACCGTGCAACCATCGAAAACCGAGTTGGAACATTTAATGGACCGCCTCAGGACGCTAAACGCTACTACACTGATTGGGATTCTGCCAAAGCTGACTCCCGAGCAGCAGCAATGGGCCACGACGCTGACGGACAGCGAGATAACGATTTCCGAAAGGCTCTTTCAGGAGAACCCTCCCGACAATACGATAGAGAGCATTCGAGCACGCTGGGAAGGCAACAAGAGACAGTGCGAGTACATCAGGGACTTTTAAGCGACGTTACCGATACGCTGATTCACTATAGCGACGGAGCAAAGACATTTGCTCCGTTACCCAACTCTCTCCATCACCCAAACATTCGCGCCATCGACTATGACAACATGGCGCAAATGGTGGATTATCAGCTTCGCCGTGCCAGTATCTTATTGGATCGTAGCGGGTGGGAGTTAAAGGAGTTTGATCGGAATCGAGCGCGAGGCAAGAGCAGTGTGGCTTCTAATAGTGGTAGCTTTATATCGACAGGAGGTTGGCCGAAGGACTTTCCAATTGCCAAGCCAATGACAAGTGGCCAAAAGTTGACTTCGCATCCTGATTATGAAGCAGCTAAAGCAGGAGATACGGATGCTGCCAACAATGTAGTTTTTGATGTCGCTAATCAGGCTAAAATTGCTGAATTGGGTAGGCTCTATCCCAATGCTATTATTGTTCCAGTCCTTGCCCAGGAAGCGGCAGGACAAAATAAGCTGCCTGTACAATTTTCGGAACTCATAGGTGAATTAACCGGTAATGAAACCGTGAATCATATTGTTCAGACGAATAAAGTCCATCACACGAAAGCTCCCGCCTGGTGGCGGTTTCTCAAGCGGGCCAAGTTCACCGGCAGTGTGGAAGCCGGGCGCGATTATATAATTGCCGATGACTTTGTGACGATGGGTGGCACGATTTCTGAGTTGCGGCGATATATAGAAGGCCAAGGAGGACGCGTGGTTGCGGCAACAACTTTAGCGATAGCCGGTAGCAAGCATGCCGGTTCATCGGCAGACCTGGCGCTCCGCCAAGGCACTATGATTGCACTGAATGAAAAATTCACCAATAATGGATTGCATGAGCTCCTCAAAGAGTATGGAATCTACGAGGGAGACCCCAAGTCCCTCACTGAAAATGAAGGACGCTGGCTCCTTACCTTCTCTTCCCTCGCCAACCTCCGAAAACGTCTGGCTAAGGGAGAACTGGAAGGCCGACCAATTGACAGCCAAAGAAATCGAAGAGGTCCGAGCAGATCTGAAAAAAAATCTGACGAAAGGGCAAGAATATATGCTTGCGCTCAGAGTGGAGCGAGAGGAGCAGAAGAAGAAATAGACCTCCCTTATCTACCGTCAGAAAAATTTCTCTTTGATCCATTTACCTACAAGCAAATCAATGACACAGGAACCAACCAAATCCGACAAAGCGGAACCAACTCCATCCAAACATACCTGGCTGGAGGAGATGAGAGCGGCCGATATGTTGACGCCACAAGAAATAGAGGAACTCAAAGCGGAAATGAGAGAGAGTGCCCAAATTGGGCGGCAACTATTCCGCGAGAAATTGGCGAAAGAGAAAGAAGAGCAAAAGAAGAAACAGGGGTAAAATCGCTCACCGTCTCACCGATTACCGATACGCTGATTCACTACGACGGCGGGATTAAAACGCTTGCTGAAGATCCTCCTCTCCACTCATCGATTATTGCCGCCATCGACTACGACAACATGGCGCAGATGCTGGGCTATCAGCTCGGCCGGGCCGACGCTTTGCTGGAAAGAAGCGGTTGGGAGTTGAAGGGTTATAATCCCAATCAGCCACGCGGGAAGAGTAGCGCAGCTTCTAATAGTGGTAGCTTTATTTCGCAAGGCGGTTGGCGCAGTGATTTCCCGACGATTAAGCCGATGACGAGTGGCCCGGCATTGACTTCACATCCAGGCCATGAAGCAGCAAAAAATGGGGATGATCAAGCGGCAGCTAAACTGGTTTCTGATTTGGCAGACAGAGAAAAAATTGCTGAATTGGGCAGGCTTTATCCTAAAGCTATTGTTATTCCTGTTCATGCTGGCGAACAGGAAGGCGGGAACCAAATACCTGTGCAATTAACGAAAGTCATTGGTGAATTGACCGGCAATGAAACGGCATTTCAAATAGTTCAGACGAATAAAGCCAGTCATACCGGCGCCCCTGCCTGGTGGCGGTTTATCAAACGGGCCAAGTTTACCGGCAAGGTGGAGGCCGGACGTGACTATATTATTGCTGATGACTATGTAACACTGGGCGGCACAGTTTCCGATTTGCGCCGGTATATCGAAGGCCAGGGCGGACGCGTGGTTGCAGCAACTTCTTTAGCAGTAGCCAGCAGCAAACACGATGGCTCATCTGCAGACCTGGCACTTCGCAAAGAAAGCCTGATTGCCCTTGAGGACAGATTTACCAAGAATGGATTGAAAGAGCTGCTTGCGGAATATGCGATCTACGATGGAAATCCCAAATCTCTCACGGAGAACGAAGCACATTGGCTGCT
>DAITOV010000300.1:0-6523 GCA_036833945.1 Abditibacteriia bacterium | reverse complement strand
TTGCACCAAAAAAGTTTGCAGTGCCGGGCTTTTTACTTTAATGCGAATACCGAAATCCAGATAATACTCAAAAGGCACGCTGGCAAAAGCAATATCGCCCAGGCGCACGACATGAATTTCAGTGGCTACCGTCGGTGAGTTCACCTGCTCATGAAACCGCGTCTCGACATTGGCATACCAGTTCATGCGACGAAAGGCTTTGGTAACAGGCACATACCAGCGTGGCTCTTTTTTCAACTCTGGTGATGCTTCCAACTTCTGCACTTCTTCTTCGTAAAGTTTGCGCCAGTTCTGCGCTTCTTCCAGCGCCTGGGCTACATGCTGTTCGTTCAAGGGAATCGCAGGCAGTTCCAGTGTGGTCACCTGATGTTGCAATTCAAGCACACTCTGTTTTTCCGATTCGATGACCGGCAACACGCGCTCGGCCACATCAGCAATCAACCGGGCAATTTCCTGACAACCGTTTTCGCCCCGGAGACGCTGCATTCGCTGGTTGGCTTCTCGTTCAAAAATCGGACGCGGAGCCTGGTCGCCCGCTGCACTGCACTGTGGCAGAATAAAGAGATTCTCGCCCCATCGCGCACGTAACATTTGCCGGGCATCGTGCCAGTAATCGGCGCTGATGACAAACTCCATCTCACGAACCTGCGAAGGGCAAGGCACGTTTACCAGCAAGCCTGTTAAGACTCCGACCTGGTCGTAAGTTGCCAACAGGTTTACGCTGTGATCTTCATAACCTTCGACATGACTGAAGGCATCGGCGGTTCCTGCGTGTAAGCCATACATCGTCGCCTTACTCTCGGTGTTAAACCAGCGACGGTTGCGTGCTAAAACCGCATCACCTTGTCCATAGGCTATGCTACCCGGCTGCCGCGCGGCCCAGGCCTGCGCGATGGTGTCAGCAATAGTTTGAGCAGCGTAATCGAGGTAATCCTGAATCGACGCGCCCTCTAAATGAATACCGCTGCCATCAGGTTGAGAGAGGTCGGATTTCGTAGTGCGCACCCGAATTTCGGGTCCGGTATGGGTGTGGGTGGCGTTGAAGACGATTTTATTGGCATCAAACCCGGCCGTCGCCAACAAAGCCCGCACGGCATCGCGCAATTCATCGGGTATGGCTATCAGGTCGCAAGCGGTAAAAATTACTTGATCTTCACCATTATCTACCGCCAGTGCGGTAACTTTCAGTGGATCGTCAACGCCTTCTGAAAGTCGCATATGAAACTGACCGCCTATGAATGCTGGAAGCACGATCGGTGTGATATCACCTTCGGCCCAGCCGATCAGTAATGGGGGTTGTGTACTCATAAATCAAGAGGAAATGTTTGTCTGGCGATCTCCTAATCGGCCCAAACCGAACGGATTAAACGTACGGTTTCATCGGCCAATACTTGCCCACCATCGGGGCCAATGCGATTGCTTGCCGGAACCGAACCATACCCGCCACCCTGGGTGGAGCGCAAACTGGGCACATAGGTTCCCGGCCCGGCCAGTTCCACCAGGAAAGTCTGGATGAACGGGCTGCGGACTTTAACCTGAATTCCGAAATCCAGATAGTATTCGAAGGGATTCGTCGCGAATACGATATCGCCTAAACGAATCACGTGAAGATCGGCCGATTGGGTTTTGGCTATCTGATACTGTTCGTAACGTGTCACCACTCCAAGCTGCCAGTTCCTCCGCCGAAAAGCAGCCGTTGCCGGAACATACCAACGCGGATTTTCCTTGAGCGCAGGGTCTTCTTCCAGCTTGCGCATTTCCTCATCGTAAAGTGCTTGAAGCTTGTCGACTTCAAGCTGTGCAGCTTCTACATCTTGCTGCGTGAGCGCATTAACGGGGAGTTCCACCGTTGCCGTGACGTGCTTGAGAAGAGGATTTTTTTCAATGGCTTGCGGCAGGTAAGGCAGAATATCTTCCACGGCGTTAGCGATGCGAGTCGCCATTTCCTGGCGCCCGGTGCGGCCCTTCAACTCCTGCATCCGATTATTGGCCGGGCCTTCGTAAATCAGCTTGGGGGTGAGTTCACCTGCCGCGCTTACTTGCGTCATCACAAACAGGTTCTCGCCAAAACGCCGGCGCAGTTCCTGCCTGGCTTCACACCATAAATCGGCACTGATGACGAACAAGCCGCCATCTTCCTGTGCCGTCATGGGAGCATTGAAAATAATGCCGGTCAGGTTGTCCTGGTCATCGTATGTTGCCAACAGGTTGACGCTGTGGTCTTCAAAGCCTTCAACGTGGGCGAACCGCTCGGCGGTTTCGGCGTTGAGGCCATACATGCGGGCTACGCCGTCTTGATCGACCCAACGGCGGTTGCGACCCAGTACGGTATAGCCCAGGCCATAGGCCACACCACCATTAGCGCGCGCTTCCCAGGCCTGGATGACGGCTTCGGCAATACGAGTGGAAGCAAAATCTAGATACTCCTCTACGCTCATCTCGCCAAGTTCTACACCATTGCCCCACCCTGCCATGCCGCCAACTTGCGGGTTAGAGATGCGAATCTCAGGAGCGGTGTGAGAATGTGTCGCGTTAATGACGATCTTCTCGACTTGAATCTCGGCATTAAGGTTACGAACTTTGCTGCGCACGGCATCGCGCAAATCATCGGATATGCTCACCACATCGCAGCACACCATCACAACCTGCTCATCGCCGCTTTGCAGAACTAAAACCACGGCATAGAGTGGGTCGCGAACGCCTTCCGATAAACGAGCCGGAAAGTTTCCGGCGATCAGCACCGGTTTTTCCGGTGTAATATCTGCCTGTGCCCAACCGATTTGTAACGACATGATTTTCCTCGCTGTTATGCGGGCGCCATGCGCGCAAAGTCCGATTTTTTAAATTTGCACTTTACGGGTCTGTGCTATTGCAGCAATCGCATCGCCCTGCGGGGCAAACTCCCACGAGAAGTAACCGTCGAAGCCGCCTTCCTTAATGCTATTCAAAATCGTGTCGAAATTCAAAATTCCCGTGCCCGGTTGGCCGCGCCCTGGTGCATCAGCAGCCTGATAATAAGCCGTATAGGCCACATTATCACGCACCAAGCTTTCCACATCGGGATCGGTCATGGCAGTATGAAATACATCGAACTGCAACTTGATTTCAGGCCTGTCGATTTCCCGCACCCATGCAATGACATCACGCATGCTGCTGGCAAAGCCCTTGGGATGGTTGGCCGGGCTCAGCGATTCCACCACACCGGCCACACCACTGCCCTGTAGCACATCGGCAGCTTTTCCCAGAAAGTCGATGACAGCGGCCCGGCCGTGATCGTAAATCAAACCGGGATCGCGGTCGCCTACGAACAAACAGATGTTGGGACAATCGAGTTCATGCGCCAGCTCAATGCTGTTCTTAAGCGCTTCCAACTGCTCGCGATGTACCGCTTTATCGCCCACCGCAAAGCCGCGTGCGCCCACCAGAAAGGCAGTGCGCACGCCACGCTCTTTGGCATAGAGCAGAACTTTTTTCTTGTCCTCATCGACACCCCATACTTCCACGGCATCGTAACCGGTATCGATGGTGTGCTGAATCCGCTCGGCATAGTCCATGCCGGGAAAAATCGACTCGATACACAGCGCATACTTCAAGGCAAACTGGTCGCTCATGCGGGCACGGCCTCCTGAGCGACTTCCAGTTCACCTTCATGTGGCTGCCAGCCACGTTCGTAGATGCTGACGTTTGCGGTTTGGGCCTGAGCGTCGATATCGAGATCATCAAGGTTATCCCACACCTTATGTACCGCTTCCGCGATTTTATCGGCCAAAGACAACGGGTTGGGCTGACGCAAACCACTAATAATAAAGTAGCTGGCTGAATGGTAGAGTGCGTTGGGGAACTGCGCGGGGTCGTAGCTCACCGTCGAACCGCTCTCACGCCAGGGGCTGCCGTTGCCATAGGCATTGCGCGACTTCACAGCAGCCAGTTCGGGCAGAATGTAGCGCTGCCATACGCTAACCGGCGCGCCTTCAGCCTGGAGCGCTGCAACAATCGCTTCACGCGCATAGTTGACAGGGCCACTGTAGCCCAAACCTTCCGGATCGACGTGGCAAACGAAGTTGTAGGCGTTCTCAGTGGCGAACTCCGGTTCGACCGGCAAAATCAAGCCGGGCAAACCTGCGAGTTTTTCACGCAGAATAGCGAACGCTTCACGGGCATGGGCAATGCCATCGTCCAACTGGGTAAGCTGGGCACGGGCATAGGCTGCCGAGAGATCGTTATAACGGCACATCAGCGCCAAACCGTGGGCACGGTCTTCATCGAACTCTTCACCGTGAAGAGCAAAATCGCCGAACAATACCAAAGAGCGGCCGCGATTAAAAAGCGCTTCATCGTTGGCCACGAACAAACCGCCTTCTCCGGCAGAAAGCATTTTATTCTGGTTCAAGCTGAACGCAGCGGCATCGCCAATGGTGCCAACCTTCTTGCCCTTATAGAACGCGCCGTGTGCTTGACAAGCATCTTCGATTACGAAGAGGTTGTGCTTTTTCGCAATTTCCAGAATCGGGTCGAGATCGACCGGGACGCCATGCAAATGCACGGCAAGAATACCCTTGGTTCTGGGGGTAATGGCAGCTTCAATCTTGGCCGGGTCGATATTGGCCCACAGCGGGTCGGTATCCACAAATACCGGGATACCATTACCATGCAGAATGCAGCTCACCGAACTAGTCCAGGAATAAGCGGGAGTCAGAATTTCGTCACCGGCGCGCATGCCGCACGCGACCAGCGCCATGTGCAGGGCCGAAGTACCCGAAGTGAGCGCGGCGCAATGGGCATTGCCATTCCACTCTGCCCATTCTTTTTCGAGCAAAGTGCAGTTTTCTCCCCAGGCATGCCGGGCAGAGTTCAACGAATTTAAAACCAGTTCACGGTCGTAATCGGTAGTAGGCGGGCTGGGTAATACGCTTCCCGCTTCCAAAACCGGCGTGCCGCCGTTAATCGCTAATTGATTGCTCATAATTCTTCTCCCTGACGCATTGAAACTGTGAAATTAATTATTGTTTTCACAATAATCGTTTTTCAAAACGCCTTCACTTACTGCTTACTGCCCGGCTTGAATCGAAGCATGCCCGATGACGAACTCGGGCGCTTCGCGTGGTATTTTTTCTCGCACTAAATTACAAAGGCTTTCCACCGTTGCACCAACCGGCTCAATACCAGCCTTTTTACAGGTGTTGATTACAGCTTGCAGCGAACGATGGTAATTGCCGCAAACCCGATCTTGGGGATCGGTGAAATCGTTATCGTTGTGCGTCACGATCATCATCACCGGCACTGCCGGATTGCGCTCCTGCAACTGCGCCACGATGTTACCGGCGATCTGATCATAATCGGCTTCCAGGTAATCGGGGCGCAGATCGCGGCTGAACGATCGTCCATTCACCGTGGCCATACTGGAAACATCGACTGTGAGCGGAAGGTTCACAAAATCGAGATTCCCTTCCATCAAACGGAACGCTTCATTAGCATAATGCGGATCGAGCGGCGCACCCGTCCACACTGCATAAAGGTCGGGATACATCCGCCCCGGACAAGAGAGCGAACCACCGCGAAAACCCAGTTCAGTCAGAATGCGGAATGTCGCATCATTAGCTGAAAAAGTTCCGGGGCGAAAGTAGATCGGCAACCGCCCAATCGCTTCACGCCACACCGCACTGGCTTCGGATAATAAGATCGTCTGTTCTAATGGATTAAGCGCACCAAAATGGCTACGGTAACGGGTGCGATTAATTTTATAAGGGTGAATGTGAAGCCCCAGACAAGCACCTTTTTGTTCCCAATCGAGAAACAACTGTGGGTGGGCCTTAGCCACTTCGGGGTGGATAAAAAAACTGACAGGAAAGTCATTTTCCTGCGCGTAACCGGCAAAGCCGTCGATGAAGCGTGCGCTGTCTTCGTAGGTCAGCGGACCACTGGTCGCCTGCGTAGCCCCGACGCTCGAGCGAACCGGCTCACAATCCATGGTAACAGCGATATAAATCTTATCCATAATTCCACGCTATATCTGCTATTCTACCGCACCTACCCTTCTCTTCCATTCTATAAGCTGCTATAAACCTTTCTAATTCTGCTATTTGAAGGCACACCATGATTTCTATTGGATACGCCGATCACCCACTCAACTACAGCTTCACACGTGGCGGTGAAACTAACCGCTGGACGATGGAATTTTTCAGCGCGGGAGAAGTGGAACTGCGCACTTTGCAAGGCAGGCATCTCTACACAGCGCCATCCGTGCTGCTGGTGCCGCCACACATCGGGTACGCTGAGCATGCATTGAAAAACAGCACCTGGACGGAATACTACACCATCTTCTTGCCGCCAGCCCATTGGCACGCCTTTCTCAACTGGCCACAGAGCGATTGCGGGCTGGGCATCCTGGAGCTTCCTTCCAAGGCTATCGCCAGAGAGGTGGAAAATACTCTTCAAGAAGCATTACGATTCACCCGTTCAGCTCGTGTCAATCGGCAGGCACTGGTATGGAACACCATTGAAAAAGCCTTGTTGCTGTTAGATG
>DAITOV010000299.1:0-6535 GCA_036833945.1 Abditibacteriia bacterium | reverse complement strand
GCGCGAAGCACGTCGCCTGTTGGCCGATACAGTAATGACCGAGCACCACTGCCTGGGCCGCGAAAGCGTGGAAGAAGCCATCGGTATGGCGTCCTACACGATGGATTCGCACAACGCCCGCCGTATTGTTCAGGATGGCAAGGTTCTCAACGAAGGCAATGTCGAGATTCGCGTGCAGCCATACGGCATCGCCTTGCAATCGATTCAACCTCGCCAACGCGAGTGCGACAATTTGCTGGTGCCGGTTTGCATGTCGGCTTCGCACATCGCCTATGGCTCCATCCGTATGGAGCCGGTCTTCATGATTTTAGCCCAAAGTGCTGCCCTGATTGCCGGGGCAGCCATTGGCAACGAGTGCGCCGTGCAAAACGTCACTTATAGCGAACTACTCCCCGAACTGGAACGCGAGGAACAGGTTCT
The DNA here is from genome assembly GCA_036833945.1 of Abditibacteriia bacterium. Lineage (GTDB taxonomy): Bacteria > Armatimonadota > Abditibacteriia > Abditibacteriales > Abditibacteriaceae > DAITOV01. Next base: position 6,115 of record DAITOV010000299.1, on the reverse strand, counting down.
GCACTGGTCGCAAGAGGCTGCCGTTACGGCAGCCTGAAATTTACAATCCGTTTATTTTCTGAAAGGAGTGTCACTACAATGACTTGCGTAACACGAAAGAAAGGCTTCACCCTTATTGAGCTTTTGGTCGTCATTGCGATTATAGCTATCCTCGCTGCCATCCTGTTTCCGGTATTCGCCCGGGCACGTGAGAACGCACGGCGCACCAGTTGCTTGAGCAACGTCAAGCAAATGGGGCTGGCGTTAATGCAATACACACAGGACTATGATGAGGGATTGCCCCATACTCATATTACCGGGTATACCGGACCCTATCCTAATAATGATGAGTGGTATAACGATACACTTTATTGGGCACAAATTCTCTATCCGTATCACAAGAGCACGCAAGTGTTCTTCTGCCCTTCCTCACCCTCCCCCGATCGCACCGACCCCCGACGCGGCAACTATGGCGCGAATGAATTGATTCTTACCCCGCCCGCCCCGACAACACCACCGTTGAAATTAGCCTCCATTGTCAGCCCGGCTTCTATTTATGTAATGATGGATGCCTCGGATACACGTACTAATTACGCTCGCACCAATACTATTAGTGGTAGCTACTACGTCCCCGGCATGGGAGATGCAGGTGGTAGTTGCGGCGCACTCGCTGGAGATGATCTGAAAGATTGCCAAACGGGACGTCATTTCGGTGGTGTCAGTGTCGGATTTGCCGATGGGCACGCGAAATGGCTCAAGACCTCGGTTTTACGTTCAGAAGCCCAGAAGAAAATCGCCAGTCAACCCAATGCCTGGACCCCCGGTAGCAATTTCTAAGTTCGTAGTGCCCAGTCGCGAAGACCAAAGATCAAAGTCCCAAGACCAAATCTCTTATGCCATTCAAACGCTGCTCTGCCTTATTAACTGCGACACTCTCCCTCTGCCTTGCCGCCTATGCGGGGGAGGTGTTGCCGCCCTCGCCGGTCGATACCAACGACTACCCCAGCCTACGCTACCCCCTCACGGGCAATACTCTGGCGCTGCCCCGGGTGTGGAAATATAGCAATGATGTCGAACAGAACGGTGCCGACCCCGCGCTCGATGTCAGCGGTTGGAAAGACATCACCGTAGGCCGCCGCAGCACGACTGCGGGCTGGCGTTGGTATCGCACTGCATTCGACCTTCCTGCCGACTGGCAGGGCAGCGACGTGCTGCTCGACCTGGGCCGGGTTTCGGTATACGACGAAGTGTTCGTCAACGGAGAGAAGATCGGCAGTTGGGGCACACCACCGCCACACTTGCTGCATGGCTCTTCAGGCATCTGGCGGAAATACCCTATCTCTGCCGCACACCTGCGTCCCGGACGGAACGTGCTGGCGATCAAGATATTTTTAGGGCAATATGGCGGCCTTTATCAGGGACCTTATACTCTGCAACGCTTGGGCAGCAACTCCATTGTTGGCAAGCTCAATCTCAAAAGCAGCGGGGTTTATGCACTCGAACAACTGCTCACCGAAGCCGAGTTCCGCAATCAGGTAGAGTCCGGTGCCAAAACCTATGTCGGCCCCAGCCTGTGGAAAATTTTCGGCGGCGAGGCTAAAGGCACCTTGAGCCTGCAAGTGCTCGATAGCCAGGGCCGCGTGCTGGAGCGCGACGACGTGCAGCAAACCCTCCAACCTGAGCAATGGGCCAACTCGCTGTTTAGCTTCACCGCGCCCCGCAATGAAGGAACATACGCTTGCGAAGTGGTCTTTACAGTCGATGGCAAGCAACTGTGGAAAGAGCGCATTCAGTTCAGCGTGCAAAGCCGCAACCGCATTGCCTACACGCCCAAAGTCGATGCTTCGCTCAAAGCGCTCGAACGCACCCCGTTCCCGGTCAATGTGAGCGATGTTGCAATGGGCAACCTCGGCCCGCGTGAAAGCACACCCGAACTGGAACTGCGCGACGACCTCACCAAAACCGATGCTCGCAGCAGCATGGCCTATACGGTGCAAACTTCCACTACCCTGGCCGCCCCACGCTTATTCCTGGGCAACGTGCGCCCGGTGCCCGAAGACTACGAAAAAGTGGGCCGCTTCCACCGCGCCGCCGGTCATGAGTACGATGGGCTGATGAGTTCGTGGATTTACGGCTCCGTGCGCCCCAACCGTCCCGGTCGTCTCGCCAACATGACGGTGAAAAGCACCTCGTGGGCCAAGCGTACCTATCGCTATGAGTACGAGAGCAACCAGTGGATGGAGTTTTCGCTTTCCACCATCAGCCCGGCGTGGACGGTACAATCGAACGCGCAGAAAGTGCGCGTGTTCGATGAAATCGGAAGGCACGGCATCGGCCTACCGCAATACCTGGCCTATGAAAGCAACGGGCAAGTGAAGGTTGTCGATGCCAAAACCGGCATTCGTGGTAGCGATATGAGCGCCAACTGGGTGTTGGCCTGGTTCAATGGCGGCAAGAACTGGAACGAGTTCGATACTCCCTACCTCTTCACCGTGCAAAAGCGTCCCGAGCGTGTGCATGTCTATGCCGATGCCGCGCTCTTCTTCGACGACACCGATGAAGCCGGTATCATCCAGGGCATGCCGCTCGATGGCGTCACCCTGCAGCGCCTGGGCAGCACCGCCACGTGGTCGCAACAATTGCCTTCCAACGTAGTGGAACGCTGCCGCGAATGGTCGCGCATTCTGGTGAACGCGCCCGACCAGGTCAAGCGCACCGCGCAAATCGATTACGCCACCGGCCAACTCACCGTTAAAGACGAATTTACCCATCTCGATATCAAAGACGCCTGGAACACACCGGGCCTCAAGATCGCACCGCTCAGCCCGGTGCTGGCGCTCTCTGCCGCCTCGGGCAATATCGATATCGCCGTCAGCCAGCCCACGCAAGATCTGCAAATGGCAACCTTGCAAGGGCCACTGGTAGCCGCCAAGAATGCGCAAAGCATTCTCTTCCGCGTCAATGGCCTGCTGAAATTCGTGCGCGACGTGCGTCAGGTGGCACCGCAACCCGGCAGCGATACGGCGGCAGTCAAAGCAGAACTCAATGCCATTGTGCGCGAGGGATTAAACGAATTGCGCCAGCATCCGTGGAAGAGCACTTTGGCTTCCAACCGTTTCAAACCGGGGGCGGGGCGCATCGTCTACACCAACTTGCTGCTCACCTTGCCTTACCTTGACGAGCCTCTGCGGAGTGAGGTCGAAAAAGAAATCGCCACCGAAACTGAGAATTACTATCTCTACGATGGCATCCCTAACCAGGAGCTTGGCTCGAAATTACTGCCCGAGTTGCGCAAGCGCCCAACGGTAGCGATCTTCACCAACCCGGTTTCGGGCCTCAAGTTCGCCATGCCGCCGCTCACCGAACGCGGCCTGGGCATCGACATGCCCTACTTCTCCACTCTCAACGTCTACATGGCCTGGCTTTATGCCGATACTTTCAACCGCTACGACTGGGTGCGTCCGCGCTATGAACTGGTGAAGAACCTCTTCAACACCACGCGCAACAGCCACGACTGGACGATTGGGGTTTCGTGGGACACCTTCAGCGGCTTGCGCGTGGGCAACGGCTTGCAGGAAAGCGGCGGCATCTTCGCCGGTGCGGTGGGCATGGCCCGCATCGCCCACGCCCTGCAAGATAAGAGCAGCGCCGATGCGGCCTCTTACTATGCGGTGATGCAAGCAGTGGGCATGAACGCCCAGCTTTCGGCCAGCGACTACCTCCGCCAGCGCCGTCCCTGGCTGGCTTCTAATCTTAAAGCCGCCGATATCGAATTCGTGCAGAAAATCCGCCCTGCCTACCACGCCGAATTCAACGAGTTCGCCGGTCTCTCGCAAGCGCTCATCGGTGTCAAAAGCTCGGCCAGCAGCGCCGGTGGCTTCATCGAAAGCCCGCTGCCCGAAGTGATGCGGCTGTATCAGGAAATCTGGCCCGAGTTCACCAACGAGTTCTACGACCCGAAATACGACAAAATCATCAAAATCGACCGCCGCGTAGACGATCGCATCTCCCTCGATGCCTTCGTCTACCAGATGACCCGCTACCCACAAAGCGTGGATGAAGTGTTCGCGGTGCGCAAAGCTTTGAAGATTGATTGGTGGGATAAGCTACCCGACTACCGAGCTTATTTGGATTCAAAAGGTAAGAGAGAGTATCGGAAGTTATGGTAACTTTGCTCTGATGTTGAGGTCATTAAAACCATTTTTACAAAATAACCTCCTCTCATGGTGGGTAGGTAGTAGATGGTAGACAGCATATAGGAAGGCAACCGGACATTGATGTTGCCAGGTTTGCGGCTGTCAACAACATCAAGTTAAGTTCCGTTAATTGTGAAAACTTGCGACGAAGTTGGCGTGGCCGAAGGCTTTGCGTGCTATGAACACAGGAGAGTGTCAAGCACATGGCGCATGCTGCTTGCGATATTCCACCGGAGTCACTTCATACCGCCCGGTAAAAGCCCGGTAGAAGTGCTTGATTTGCTGATAGCCGCACTGCCGCGCAATATGCTTGACAGGCAGTTGGGTTTCGCAGAGAAGCTGCCCGGCCAGATGCAAACGCGCCGATTGCTGGAACTGGCCCGGACTCACGCCCACAACCTGAGTGAACCGCGCACGAAAATAACTGGGCGACATCCCGCAAAGTATGGCAAGAGAAACGATGGAAGGCGGCTGATGAAGATTCTGCTGTATCGCCTCCAACGCCGGCAACAAACGTTTATCCGACTTCGCCATTGCCGCCAGCGGGCTTTCTTGCAACGGTCTCTGGAGAATCAACATCAACAAAGCCAATCGCCGCAGGGTGCGAGCCGGGTCGTCGGGTTCGCGAATGAGGCGTGCCAAATCGCCTTGCGAAGCCTGATCGTGCTCCAGACGGTCGAACGTTCCCTGCTTGCCATATAACGATTCCAGGCCGGGTAAAGGTTTCTCTGGAACCGACAACTCAAAATGCACAATCGAGGCGTGGCAACTTTCCGTGGCGGCGCCGTGGAAAGGCGTGTCGGGGTAAATCAGCAGCGCCTGCCCCGCTTCCACCCGTTCATTGCTACCGGCAATTTCCACCTCTATCGCGCCGCTGTGGACGGTGAGAAGATCGTGATACGGCCATCGCGTCGGGCCGACCGCGCCATGAGGTGCAAATTCGCCATAACTGCAAAAATGAAAAATGATGCCCGGCGGAGCAGAAGTCATTATCGGGATAAGTATAAGCGATTCAGGGAATTATTCAGCTCATTCTATACCGTATAATCGCCATACACCAGTCGTTTTAGGGGCAAGGAGCGATTTATGAAGATGACCGAACTACCGTTGAATGCCGATTCTCTGACGGACTTCCAGCGCGATGGCTACGTGGCGTATCGCGAGTTCTTTTCGCAGGAAGAAATCACCGAACTGCGGCAGAAACTGGCCGAATACATCGAGTTGCTGGTACCGGTATTGCCGGGCACGGAGGCGTTTTTCGAGGATTTGGAAGACCCTACTTCACTCAAGCAGTTGCAGCGCATGAGCCACCATCACCGCTACTTCCATCAACTGGCACGCGATTCCCGCTTGAATCAATTAGCACAGCAGTTACTGCAAGATGACGTGGTGGTGAAAGAGGTCAGTTGGTTCAATAAACCGGCCCGCACCGGCCAGGCAACTCCCGCGCATCAGGATGGTTACTACTTCAACCTGACCCCTAACGAAGCCCTGACACTGTGGATTCCCCTGGAGCCGGTCGATGAGGAAAACGGCTGTGTCAGCTACGTGCCCGGCTCCCATCTGCGTGGCGTGCGCCCGCATGGCAGCAGCCGGGTGCTGGGCTTTTCGCAGACCATCACCGATTACAGCGAAGAAGACCGCGCCGCCGAAGTTCTCGTGCCCGCGAATCCCGGCGATTTACTGGCGCATCACAGCCTGACTATTCATGGCGCTGGTGCCAACACCAGTGAACGTGGCCGCCCGGCGTTTGGAGTGGTGTATTACGCGCAACGTGCCAAAGTCGATACCGTGGCGCTGGAGGCTTACCGTCGTAAGCTGGAAGCGGAATTGAAAGCAGAGAAGCGAGTAACTTAAGGAGTAGATAGTAGACGGAACACGGGAGGCAACCAGTTTTTGGAGCTTCTGCATATACTTTTGGGGCGCGGTGACAAGTCACC
>DAITOV010000298.1:0-6600 GCA_036833945.1 Abditibacteriia bacterium | reverse complement strand
GTGAGCTTTCGGCTCAAGGTGCCGTTGTTTCCGACGGCAAGACCATCTTGCTACACGCTGCCCAGGCCGGTGATGAAGCGTTGCTCCACGCCCGTTCCCTGCCGGGAGTGCCGGTGGTCATCGGCCGCGACCGGGTGGCCGCTGTGCAAATGGCGATTGAAAAATTTGCGTCACAGGTGATCGTGCTGGACGATGGTTTCCAGTATTGGTCGCTGGAGCGCGATTTCGATTTGGTGCTGCTCGATGCGCGCCTGCCTTTTGGCAACGGTAAACTACTTCCGGTAGGACGGTTGCGTGAACCGCAAAGCGAGTTGGAGCGAGCTTCGGCGGTGTTGCTGACACGTGCCGATGCCGCCAGCCAGGCGCAGTTGCAACAGACTCAAGAGGAAATCCGCCGCTTTTCTTCTGCACCGATTTTTGTTTCAAATCATGCACCGCAGAGTTTGCGCAATGAAGCTGACGGAGCGGGGCAGAAACTGGAATTCTTGCGCGGGCAACGCGTGGCGGCATTAGCAGCCTTGGCGAACAATGAGCCATTTTTCCAGCTTTTGAAAGAGCAGGGAGCAGAGGTTGTGGAAACGCTGGGACGGCGTGATCATCATCACTGGCAAGAAAAAGAAGTGCGTGAATTTGCCGCAAAAGCCCAAAACCGTGGGGCTGGTTTGTTGATAACCACGGAAAAAGACACTGTGAAAATTGCGCCGCAATGGTGTGTGCCATTGCCGTTATTTAGCGTGCAAATCGCCTTACAAATAGAAAACGAAGCCGGTTTGTGGGAACTGGTGAAAAGTCGTATTGTCTCAAGTCATTCATGAAGATTCCAAAGAGCGCTTTGCATGGCGTTGAAGCCAAATTGATGGGCGGGGTAGCCGCTGCGTGTGAGCGCGCGTCCTTTCGCCAGTGCCGCCATGTTGGCATGTGGTTGGGGCTGTTGTTTCATCACAGCCTACCGTCGCGCCGTGCCATCAGCCGCAACAATTTACAGTTAGCATTTCCCGAGATGAGTAAACGGGAAGCCGACCGCATTGCCCGTCGCGTTTCACAAAATGCGGCCATGACGTTTTGCGAATTTCTCCACTTGCGCGCTGCCAGTGAACAGGAGTTGCGCGAATATTCCGACATCGAAGGCATGGAGTATGTTCAGGAGGCTTTCGGGGCAGGGAAGGGAATGTTGATTCTCACCGGCCATCTGGGCAATTGGGAGATTATGGGCGCGAGAGCTGCTTTGGATTTCCCCCTCACCGTCATTGCCCGCCCCCGTTCGAACCCGGCCCTGCATGCGCATATCGAATCGATTCGCGCCAAGGCTAATGTCAAGGTGATTTCCCGTTTCGATACCGGCCGCGCACCGCTCAAAGTTTTGCGTGATAATCAGGCGTTAGCGATTTTGCCCGATCAGTATGAGAAAGAAGGCTATCCCCACCCGTTTTTTGGGCAACCCACGCAGATGGTCGATGCCCTGGTGCGCCTGGCACTTCTGACACGGGCGCGTGTTGTACCGGCATTCGGCATACGCCGCGACCCGTGGTTGGCCGATGGACGGATTACTTCAAAAGTCTTTCCGGGATTCGATCTCGAAAAAACCAAAGACCGCGATGCCGACCTCAAGGCAGGAATGCAGCGTACCGTAGCTGAATTGGAAAATGTGATTCGTGCCCACCCCGACCAATGGTTGTGGATGCACCGTCGTTGGCGAGCCAGTGATGGAGTGAAATTTAAGTAGTAAAAAGGGAGTGTCACATTACGGGGGCACTCCCTTTCCTTTCGGTATCTTCACGAAGATGGCGAGCTTACATGGTGACGGCCGGCATTAACGTTTGGTTACCTTCCTGTCTACCGTTTACTGCCTACTATCTGCTGCCTACCTATTAAAACTCTTCTTCCAGTTTCAACACCTTGGCTAAACGGCGCGCATGGCGCTCCTCGCCGGTGTACTGGGCATCGACAAACGCCTGAACTACGCCTTTGGCGATTTCGATACCGATTACGCGCGAACCGAAGGTGACGACGTTGGCATCGTCATGCTCGACGCACTGGCGGGCGGTGTAGTTATCGTGGGCCAGGGTGGCGCGCACACCGCGCACTTTGTTGGCAGCGATAGCGGCACCGGCACCCGAACCGCATACCACGATACCGCGGTCTGCTTCCTTACCGGCGACGGCGCGGCCTACAGCGGCGGCAAAGTCGGGATAATCGACGGCGTCGCAATCGTGCGTACCGCAATCAATAAATTCGTGCCCGGCTTCCTGGAGCCATTGCACAACCTGCATCTTCAGTTCAAATCCGGCGTGGTCGCTACCAACTGCAATTTTCATGATAATTGAGATCTTAGGTCTTGGATCTTAGATCTTAGGAAGTAATGAGGGAGCACAAAGCGTGCGTCCTTGTTCTAAGTTCTAAAGAGTACTGTTGTCTTCAAATGTGATATCTGGTTCTTGGGGGATACGGAACGAAAAAGTGGAACCTTTGCCGATTTCGCTTTGCGCCCACACGGTGCCGCCGTGGCGTTCGACAAGATGTTTTACCAAAAACAGGCCGATGCCGGTGCCGCCGACTTCGCGGGTATCGCGGTTATCGACGCGCTCGAACTTTTCAAAGATGCGTGAGAGACGGTCGGAAGGGATACCCATGCCCTGATCGACGATGGAAACTTGCAGCCAATCGGCATCGGCGTTCACGCGCACGATGATTTCCCCGCCACGCGGCGAATATTTAATGGCGTTCGAGAGCAGGTTATTGATGATCTGGTCAAACTTATCGGAATCGCCGGTGATGGAAGGAATCGTGCCCGGAGCGAATAGTCGTAACGTGTGTTTGTCGGTATAGGCGCGATGGGCTGATAGGACCTTTTCGATAACCTCAATGGGGTTGAATTGGGTCCAGTTCATCTGCAACGCTCGCCCGGCTTCGATGCGGGAAACGTTGAGCAGGTCTTCAATCAGGCGGCGCAAACGGTCGCATTCGGAATCGATGATTTCATAGAACTCGCGCTTGGTTTCCTCATCGAAGTAGCCTTCGCTATCTTGCAGCAGGGTAGAAATAAAACCCTTGATGGAAGTGAGTGGGGTGCGCAGCTCGTGGGAGACAGTGGAAACGAAAGCCGTTTTCATGCGCTCCACGTTACGGATTTCGGTGATGTCGTTGAACACTGCCACCACACCGATCACGCTGGGCAGGCCGTCTTGCTCGCCATGCACCAGCGCGGTTTGAGCCTGGAAGATGCGTGGATCGAAATGGCCTTCGAGCGGGGGCAACTCTATTTCCTGCAAGTCTTCATCGCCATTTTCCACCGCTGCGCGCAGCATGCCGCAAATGCCTTGATGGGGAATGACGGACGAATAGTATTGGCCGACTCCATCGCTTTCATGCAGCCCGAACATTTCCCGGGCGGCGGGGTTGATGAGCGAGATGTAACCGCTCGATTCAACCATCACCACGGCCGAGAGCAGGCTTTGCAGGGTCGCCTGTAACTGATCTTTCTCTTCCGAAAGCCGCAGGTAAACCTGGGCATCGGCAATAACAGCCGTCACCTGGCGCGCCATCACGGCCAGCAGGCGCAAATCTTCCTGGGAAAAACTGTCACCGTCTTGCTTGTTGATAACGTGTAACACGCCGACGGTGACGCTTTCAATAATGCGTTCCTGCTCGTCGCGCCGTTCAAGGACTAATGGATAGGCGATGAGGTTGCGTACATCGAGCCGTTTCAGCCAGCCTGCATCCACAGCTTCGGCTTCCTCGGGCGAATGCAGGAGCACCGGCTCATGGCTGGAAAAAGCTTTGCCGGAGATACCGCGATTGGCAGGGAGGCGGAGGCTTTTTACCTGTGGCAGCGAAAACCCCAGCGCGGGCGGGCGGGCAATGAGCATCTCCCGCTCGGCGTCGTGCAGCAGGAAGACGCATTTTTCGGCCTGGATCATCATGGCCAGGCGACGCATCAGGCGACGAAGCGTTTGTTCGAGTTCGGTGGCCGAAGGCAGGCCCTCGGTGGTGGCATCGGTCGTGGCTGCGCGAGGCAGGACCGAATCGTTCACTCCATCAAAAATTGAAAGAGCTAGTGAAGAGGTGGGGGAGGTTTCCTGTTCCATCGCGAGAAGCGAGTGTCGTTAAGTACAGGGATTAAAACAGCAGGAGAATGTTCCGGTCAACGGCCCGAGCCGTCTTCCGGACGAATAGTCTCCTCGGGTTCTTTGCCCGTCTCGCTCTCACTTTTCTTCTCACGCCGACGCGAATCGCTTTCTTCTGCAAGTGGAGGCAACGGTTTAGCGCTTTCACTTTCCGTTATCCTGGCCTGCGAAGAGAGTTCTTGCGGCGTTTGAATTTCAGCAAGTTGGCGGTGGAAGTCGAGCAACTCTTCCGAAGAAATCGGTGCCTGGCCGGAAAACAGTTCGGTTTCGGATTCGGAGAGTTCATTCTTCGATTCCTCGAACATGCGCCAGTCCCAACGGTGCTCGGCGACGAAGGCTTCACCCATTCGTTTGCAACGCTTGCAACGATACTTCACATATACATATTCACGCCCGGAAGAGCGCTCGTATAAATCGGTGCGCAGGATTTCCTTGGCGAGAACCTGATGTCCACAGCGGCAGCGAACAGCTGGTCGTTTCATGGTGATACCTCCTTCACACAGTATAGGGCAAGATAGCGATAACGGGCAATGGAATATTCTGGTTTGACGCTATGCCATTTGTCGCGATAAGATATGGACACTTATGGAAGAATCTGCAAACGCGTTTGAGTTGGCAGTGGTCGTTCCTACACTTAATGAGAGCGAGAATATTCCCGCGTTGTTAGACGGCATTATGGCCGCCGATGCGCGTTTGCATGCGATCATCGTTGACGATGGCTCGCGCGATGGAACCGCAGTATTAGTACAGGAAAAACAACAGCAATATCCCGGCCGCATTCACCTCATTGAACGTGGCCGCAAGATGGGTTACGCCTCGGCGGTGCAAGACGGCATGCGCCTGGCTATAAAAAATGGCGCGCAGCGAATTTTGCAGATGGACGCCGATTTTTCCCATAACCCCGAACGCTTACCGGCGCTCATCGCTAAAAGCGAGGAAGAGGATTACGACCTGGTGATAGGCTCGCGCTACATTCCCGGTGGCGGCACGGAAAACTGGGGTATCGACCGCAAAATTCTCTCCGGCGGTGCTAACCTCGTAGTGCGCACCTTGTTGAATCTTAAGACCCGCGACTGCACCGGTGGTTTTCGCTGCTGGAAACGTGAGTTGATTTTGCAATCCGACGCACTCGAGTTGAAAGTAGAGGGTTACGCCTTCTTATTCATCACCATGGATCGTTGCGCGCGCCGCAATGCCAAAATTGGCGAAGTGCCGATTATCTTCGTGGACAGGCAATTCGGCAAAAGCAAAATGAGCCGCCGCATCATCATGGAAGCAGTGCGGGTGTTGTTCCGCCTCTGGATAGCGCGGGCGAGCCGTTTCCATTCACAGCGCCCAAAGCCGTAATTTTCTTCTCTGCTTTTCTAACTTTTTTTCCCAGCGCACTTTTTTGCCGTTCTTTCTCCGGTGCTGCAAAAACTCGCGGAGTTGAATCTGGAGTTGGGGTTTCATCGGCAAGAAGGCATAAACGGCGTGAATGTGTTGATACTTTTTCCATTTACCTTCATGCCGATAAAAGGCAGCGAAGCCCTGGGCGGCTAATGCATCGACGAAACGCTCAATTTGCGCCGGGGTTAAATCCCATGTTCCCAGATCGACTGCTGTTGTGTAATCGATTTTTTCCCGCCCAACAACTACTGTGCCATCGCGTTTATGATAGCCAACCGAACGCGGGCTATCGCCGATGGTTTGCCCCACGCGGCGGGGATGGATTTTGGCGTTATGACAGGCGCGCAGATAAGCTTGCCAGGCAACAGGTGCCATGCCATAGGGCCGGGTCGGACCAGGCATAAACCGCCCGATGGCAGAGGGGAGGGGAATGTCGTTCTGTTGGTTGCGATAGAGTAACAAACCGCCGATACACAGACCGATCAATACCAGGCAAAGCAAAGAGAAAAAAATGCGCGAAAGTTTCATCCATAAAAATGCGGCGAGTTTGCCGAACGCCTTTTATAATATCACCATGCCTAACGAACAAGTTGCCGCCCGCCGTGCCTACTGGACGAAATTGATGGACGATGCCTTCGATTTCATGGAAACGATGCGCACCTATCCGGTGCAAGAATGCGGCGAACCGCTGGTATCGCTCCGCGAAGCGGCGACAAACGCCGGGGTGGAAGTAGAGTTCTCCACCAGCAAGATCGCGCTCGATCTCGACCGTATTTTCTATCTGCGCGAAGGGCTTATCGAAGGCTTCATCGGCGCGGCCCGGGAAATGAACCAGCGTGGCTGGATATTGAAGGTGGAAGACGGCTTCCGTTCTTTGGAAATGCAGACAAATCTCTCCCGCAAACCGGGCGTATTCGATGCGGTTTTGAAAACCACGATCTGGGAACTGGATGGGCAAACACCCACACCCGAATTCATGTTCAAGCGCCTGGCTGCCCTTACCGCGACACGCCCTAAAATCGGCACCCACATGTCGGGCAGTGCCATCGATATTTCGGTTTTCGATCGCGATACCCGCACTGAAATC
>DAITOV010000297.1:0-6605 GCA_036833945.1 Abditibacteriia bacterium | reverse complement strand
CGCGGCCAGAGGCGATCGACCAGAATTCGCTTTCCGTCTGCCTTATCGGCCTCTTCATAAACGCGCTTGATTTTGACCGGCACGATAGCACCCTCTCCTGTGTCAGCCGACTTGAATATTGGAACGGAAATTCTTCTGCCCCTGCACTCCTGGCCTTGCGCGATAAAGTGTGCCGTCAGCGGTGCTTAACTTCACTTTTTGCCCTTTACGAGCCTGCCCTTCGGCGGTGGTGATATATAACTCGTCCAGATTGTCGCCAGCAAAGATGCAACTCGTAACCGCACCTACGGGAAGTTTAATCTCTTCGAGAATTTCCCCGTTAGCTGAAAGTTTACGCACCCCAAAGCCATTCCACTGCGCACTCCACACATAACCCAGGCTATCGACACTCAAGCCATCGGGAATCACGCCTTTTTCGGGCGATGAATAGAAAGTGCGGCGATTAGTGAGTTCCCCGGTTTCCTGCTGGTAATCGAAGATAAAGATTTTTCCTGCCGAAGAATCCGTCCAGTAGAACTGCTTCAAATCAGGCGAAAAGCCCATGCCGTTGGCACAGCCGGTGCCGTCCCAGAGTTGCGTGACGCTACCGTCGAGATCGACACGGAACAAACCGCCATTATTCTTGCCGTCCTTACCCATGGTTCCGGCAAAGACTCGGCCTTGCGGGTCGGCTAATACGTCGTTAAAGCGTCCGGTGTCGCCCGGAATTTTACGCGTAATCACCCGCGTATTACCATCATTTTCCAGAAGGGCAATATTATTGTCGCGAAACAATAAGAGTTGTCCGTTGGTCTGAAAGGTAAAGCCCCCCACGACATCGCCATCATATACTGTTTCGTGTTCACCGCTTTGTGGATCGTAGCGGTAAATCAAGCCGTTGGGAATATCGACCCAGTAGAGCTTCTTCTCATCTTCATGCCAGAGCGGGTTTTCACCACACTGGCAGTGTTCATTAACCAGAGCCTCAATCGAATGCGTAACGTTTGCCATGTGCGTGAGTGTAGCGCAGCCCTGATAAAATATATAGACAGCGAAGTTTCAGTATGAATCAGCACACTCACGACTCCGAATTCACGCCGCTCGATGCGAGCGTGCCTAACCCTATACCGCAAGAAGATACCGCCGAGGCACCTCGTGCCGTGCCCCGCTCGGGCATCGGTAACCCTGACGCCTGGAACGATTACCGCGAAAAACATTCCGACATCTACGGTGAACCGTTGGAAGATTCGACCACCTGGCACGGAAGCGACGATGAGTTGCCCGATCCGGCGCTGGTGCCTGAATTAGCGCCATTAGTAGCGGAAAATCTCGACGAACCTCATCATGACAATGACGAGGCCGAGGAAGAAGTCACAATCGTCGAAACTCCAAACAACATTGTCCCGGCAGAGCCTCCCGCAGACATCGACCCAAACGCTCCCCGTGGAGGCGAGCAGGATTTGTGGTCGCATCTGGGAGAACTTCGGTCTCGGATTCTCCACAGCATCGTCTCGATACTCATCGCCTCTGTCGTGACATGGAATTATGGGCAGCAGATATCAGAGTTCTTCGCGCGGCCGATTCGCGACACTTTGAAGAAGAATGGGGTGAATTTTCAGCTCGTCACCATCGACCCCACCGAAGGCTTCCTGGTCTATTTCCAAATTACCCTGGTATCTGCCATCTTCCTGGCAATGCCCTACATTTTGTTTCAAATGTGGCGCTTCATAGAACCAGCTCTCACCGGAACCGAACGTCGTTTTTCAAAGATTTTAGTGCCATTTTCCGTCGTCCTCTTCTTCATGGGTTGCACCCTGGGCTATGCCGTTTCGCCCTTGTTTTTCAATTTCTTCCTGATGTTCCAGCCTCCCGGCACCACGGCGACTTTTTCCTACGGCACCAGTATCGTGTTGCTGGCAAAGATGGTTTTGGTCTTCGGTATCTGTTTTCAGGTGCCGGTCGTCACGATATTCCTGACTAAAATTGGGCTAATTACCCGCAACTTTCTTATTGATTACTGGCGTCACGCTTTCGTTGTCATCTTTACCGTTGTCGCCGTTCTCACTCCGACCTGGGATCCGTTGACGTTAGTCGTTTGCGCCGGACCGCCTTGCGTGCTTTACGCACTCTCAATCTGGATGGTGAAGTGGTTGTGAAACGATGGATGAAAAATTATCGGGCATATAAATTCCTGGCAATTGCGTTGTTATTAGGCCTTTTTTGCCAGGCCCCCCAACATGCCTTCGCTCAGGCGGTAACTCCTACTCCCCAGCCTCCTATTTTCTGGGCCGATGGCATTACCCAGACAAGCCAGTTGGAAGCCTATGCCAGGACCGGCTTCAACACGGTTGTAATCCGCCTTTTCTGGCAGCCTTCCGCTGACGGTTCGATTGTTGCTTCCGACCTGCAACCACAGCGCAACTTTGCCAATCAGGCTGCCAAACACCAACTCAAAATAATCTACAGCCTTCCTCCCGCTCCCGCCGGTGAAGAAAGCAAATACGCTTATAGCGGCGATGCCGGGCCTTATCGTGTGATGTGGGCGAACTGGACGCAACGTGCTATCTCTCAATTGCGCGACACCCCCAATTTGTTGGGCTGGATGCTACCCGACGATCCACGTTCACTGCCATTTGCAAATAACCAAAACTTCACTCGCTGGATTGGTGCGAATTATGGCACCCTGGGTGTGCTTAACCAGCAATGGAACGCACGATTCCAAACGCGGGAACAGGTGACTTTAGCAGCCACACGCCAGATTATCGAACAGTGGCGTGGCCCGGTTTTGCCCTATGCTCCGATGGGTGACGGGCAAGCCAGAGCCTATATCCAGCAAGCCCAGCGTCGCACAGCTAAAGATAATTTTGCCTTTCATCCGGCATCGCTGGCGTTGGCACAGTTTCAATGGGACAGCTATCGCAATCTACTGAACTTCTGGGCTACGATCGTTCGCAACGCCGACCCGCTCCGTAAAATTTATTCGGGTCAACTGCCCGACTATGCGCAGCTCCTTAGCCTACCCGCCAGTGTCGATGTTTCCGTGCCAGCTATGTCGCCGGCTATTATGGAACCCGACCTCGCCACCCACAACCCACAAGCGGTCAATATCGCCAGGCGCGGTGGACGGTTCCAGGCCGTCCCCATGCTTTCGACATATCTTCCCCAGGCTTCTTCAAACAGCCTGGCTCGCCTGACACCGGCGTGGATGGATGCCGCCCTGGCACAAGGCGCAAACGGCCTGGCCTTCGATTCCTGGGCCAATATCTCGCGCACACCCGCTTTGCGTCATGCCATTGCCAGCAGCTTGCAAAGATTGCAAGAGGGGCCACAGGCGGCGCTTTGGGGGCAAACCCCTTCGGCAACCGTCGCTGTTGTTTTGACTCCACTGGCAGACGGGGTTACGCTCCGCGTCAGTCGCCCGCCTGCCGCACAGGAGGCAGCAGCTCCAAACGCACAAAATACCAATGCTCCGACCGTAGCACGTGGTGTCTATGGTTTTGGTGAAGATATGGTGAACGGCGAACCAAACCGTTTAGCCTATGCCTTGCGCTGGGGCACGATGTTTGGCAACGTCGATTTTCTTTCTCCCGACGAACTCGGCGGCACCTATTCCGCTTCTCGTGCCGGAACTCTCAAACGCTATAGTACCGTGCTTTTGCCGCAGGCCCTTTCGGTTTCGCCTCTCATGGCGCAAGAGTTGGCGAGCTATGTGGCCGCCGGAGGCGTTATCGTCAGCGACCTTGGTATCGGCGCAACCCAGAATGGCGGGCGCGTTATCGGCCTCCCACAGGAATTGACCGCTCTCTTAGGAGTGGTTCCCACCACGTTGCAAGCAGTCTCGTTCAATCTGCAACCCGGACAACCTCATCCCTTATTCCCAAGCTGGGCAACCCAAATCGCCACGAAAGCCAAATTGCTGAGTTGGGGGGAAGGCCCCGATGGAGCCGCCTTTGCCGGTCCCACGACATTCGGTGAATTGCTACCGGGAACGATACCGCTGGCACTGGCTTTCGACCTCACCCAGAAACTCCCCGGTCGTAACGCGAATAACACGCCGCTTTTTAAAGTGAATCGGTCTTGGCTCACTCTCAGACCGTTTGGGCAAGGTTCTTCGATTCATGCTCCTTTCCACCTTTGGAGTTACTGGCGACCGGGGCATATAGGATTCGACGCATTTCACGGCGACCTCTTCGCAAGACAAAACGAGATTGCCATGGTAGGTGCTCCGGCGCTTACCCCCAATCCGGCAGGAGTTCCTGAGGGAACGGCACTCACCTGCCAGATCGTCAATTTCCCGAACGCCATTGCCTTGCTCAACCACAATGCCGCACCCAACGCACCTTATCGCGGCGGTATTTTACAAGCGCTGCCCGCCGTGCTATCCAATAAACCGCAGGCACAACAAACAACTTCACCGGGTATCGTTCCCGATAACGGCCCTACCTCTCTTACCCCAACGGTTAAAGCCCATAGCCAATTCCTGCCTGAACCTCCTGCATCCGGCGCGAACCCCAAACAGGAAGCGCCAGTCGTCATGACGAAGGAAGAGTTGGAGGCACTTTTCGGCAAGCAGGATGCGCCGCCTCAAAAGCCCGCACCCGCAGATCCGGCTCCCGCCCCAACTCCGGCACCTTCCACGGAACCGCCTGTCGTTATGACACCTGCCGAACTGGAAGAACTCTTCGGTAAGCCAGGTGCCCCGGCAACTCCCAAGCCTAAAATATCCGACCCGGAACCAACCGCGCCGTTTATTCCGCAACTGGTCCCCACCAACCCGGGTCAACCGGCCGTGGTACAAACCACGGGGGCTGAATACTTTTTGTGGCGCAACGCTTTGTGCCTGTTCCCCATTGCAGCAATGCCTCAGCCCACACCGGGACGCGCAGCTCCGCTACCGGAAGGTCACCAGGAATTCGTTGCGGGGTCTATCGTTCGTCCCACGTTTTACCATCCGGTCACCCTCTACACTTTCGTTCCCGGCATGGAGATGAAGGTTTTGCAGCCAGTCCCGGTGCGGGTTCAACATGCCCAAGGGGGAGCGTTAGCCGCCAACGTGGCCCAATACTCCCAACAGAAAATTTCACTGCGCATCTGGCCCAACACCGGCTCTGCCTTTATTCGTGGCAGCGAGTGGCGCTTAACGCCAGGGCGTGAAGGCACGGTGCGTATCACGATATTTAATGGTCAAAATACAGGTGACTATCGCGTAGTCCCCAATTCACGCCATCTCGTCAGCGTATCGCAGTTCGCCAATGACAACGATGCTTCCATTCTTTCCCGGACCAACCATCAAGTAGTCGCCGATCGAATGGGACGCTTGTTTGTGGAATTGAACGGCCAGTCGATTGGCGTTGAAATAACTCCTCAATAAAAACCAAGAAGGCTGTCTCTGCATGGAGCAGAAACAGCCTTCTCTATTCTTTCTATCGTCTTACAACTAAACGTTTTCCAACCCACCGTTACGCAGACGGGCGAATTGTTCCAGACGACGCAATGTCGACATCGACGAACGGCGGCGCTCCATTGCCTGCTCGATTTTAATGCAGATGAGTTCATACACATCTACGCCGGGGATATTCTTCTCCACGTAATCGAAAGCGCCCATCTTCATACATTCGACAGCATTGGAAACGTTACCATAAGCAGTCAGCACTACCACTTCGGTGAAGACGTCACGAGCCAGGGCGGCCTTGAGGACCTCGACACCCGAAGCCGGTGTTTCCATTAACATATCGGTCAGCACGACATCGAAGGGAACCTCTTGTGCGCCCACCACTTGCTCGGCTTCGGCCTGTGAACCGGCGATAGTCACTTCATGCCCTTCACGCTTCAGACGTCGTTCGATGGAATGGCGAACATCCTCTTCGTCGTCCACAACTAAAATTTTACCCATAAAAATCAATCCCCTCTGGATGTCTCGTTTTCTATTCCTTTTGCTGCCGGCAATAAAATCTGGAAATGCGCGCCGTGACCATCGTCTTGTGCCGTGGCCGAGGCTTGAGTTCCAACCTCAAATATCGCACCACCATGCGCCTCAACAATGCCTTTCACGATTGAAAGCCCCAATCCCATGCCTTTGGCCTTGCGTGTAAAGAACGGCGTAAAGACACGCTCTCGATCTTGCTCACTCAGCCCCGGACCACGATCGATAAACTCAACTAGAATCACGTTTTCATCCCACGCCGTCTTGGTAAGCGCACGCGCCTGGGCACTATCCATCAGCGTGGTGCGCACCGTCAACTGGCCGCCATCGGGTTGAAAATCGATTGAATTCTCGATCAGTTCGGAAAAAGCACGCTTGAGTTTTGCTTCATCCACTTCTACTAACGGCAAACTATTGGCCAGGTTCAGCACCAGGTCGATATTACTCTGGCGCGGGAAGGCTTCGACCGTCACGGTGCGCAAAATTTGATTGACATCATGCGGTGCCAGATGCAACTGGGTTGCCAGTACGAAATCGCGAAACTCGGAGAGAATAGCTTCGAGGCGGTAGATGCCGCGCGTCAAATCTTCCGAGAGGCCGCGCACATCGTTTAAGCGCGAATGAGTACTACTTCCCGCTTCGCTATCACCTTCCCAAACTCCGCCCTGGGTGAGTAGATAATTCAGTTCGTTGAGATGCCCTT
>DAITOV010000296.1:0-6625 GCA_036833945.1 Abditibacteriia bacterium | reverse complement strand
CAAAACGATCTGGTCGTCGCTTCGGTGCTTTCGGGTAACCGCAACTTTGAAGCCCGCGTTCACCAGAATGTGAAGGCCAACTTCCTGATGAGCCCGCCGCTGGTAGTCGCTTTCGCCCTGGCAGGTCGTATCCATATCGACATGGAAAACGAACCGCTCGGGCAGGACCAGAACGGCAACGACGTGTTCCTGCGCGACATCTGGCCCACGCCCGCAGAAGTGCGTGCATTGCTGGGTGCGGCTTTCGATGCCGATGCCTTCAAGCGCATGTACTCCGACCTTGCCCATGCCACCCCGATGTGGAGCCAGATTGAAGGCTCGACCGGCGACCTCTACGATTGGGACACCACTTCGACCTACATCCAGGAGCCGCCGTTCTTCACCAACTTCTCGCTGGAAGCCAAGGCAACCGGTGAAATCAAAGGCGCTCGCCCGCTCGCTATCTTCGGCGATTCGGTAACTACCGACCACATCTCTCCCGCAGGCGCAATCAAGCCCAACTCCCCGGCTGGCTGGTATTTGCAGGCCAAGAGCGTTTCGCCGCGCGACTTCAACTCCTACGGTTCACGTCGCGGCAACGACCGCATCATGACCCGCGGCACCTTTGCCAACGTCCGTATCAAGAACCAGATGGTTCCGGGCGTGGAAGGTGGCGTCACTAAGCTGCATCCGGGCGGCGAACAGCTCTCGATTTACGATGCCTCCATCCGCTACCAGGGTGCCGACGTGCCGCTGATCATTCTGGCCGGACAGGAATACGGCACCGGCTCCTCCCGCGACTGGGCAGCCAAGGGCACCCAGCTTCTGGGCGTGAAAGCCGTGGTGGCACAGAGCTTCGAGCGCATCCACCGCAGTAACCTGGTGGGTATGGGCGTGCTTCCGTTGCAGTTCAAGGAAGGCGACAGCGCCGCTTCACTGGGCTTCGATGGCAGCGAAACCTTCGATGTCGAGTTCGGCGACCTGACCCCGCAGAGCGACATCACCTTAAAGGTTCACAAGCAAGACGGCAGCACCCAGGACGTCTCGGTGCGCTTGCGCATCGATACCCCCATTGAAGTGGAATACTACCGTGCCGGTGGTATCCTGCCTTATGTGCTTCGCCAGTTGATTGCCAGCGCCTAATTTCGTTCAAGCAGCAACAGGGACACGCCGATGGCGTGTCCCTTCTTTTTATCCATGGCAGCAACGCTCTCGAACGATACTCTCGAACTCCTGGTTCGCACTCTCACACCGCAAGCGCTGTGGGAATGGCTTAGTCACGATACCCACCTCTTGCTCCGCGCCAGGATTACCCAGGGGTTCCGGGAAAATCCCACTGCACTTCGCCAACCCATCACACGCAAACGCCTGGTAAAACATCTCGATACCACACCCGACGACGCGCAAAGCCTGCTGGAAGCCTGGAGCCAGCACTCGCTGGAGTTGTTGGAAGCCGTGCGCCAGTATGAAGACGACGCCAGATTGGCCGAGCATCTGCCCGCCCTGCAACGGCAATATGGCGAGGCTTTGGGTCTGGCGTTGGTGCATGAAGAGCGTGAAGTTGTCGCCAGCATTCAGGAAGCCACTGAATACGCACCAGATAATGCGGTCGAGAGAGGAAACACTGCAGCCGTGCAAAAGCAGTTGCAACGCACCCAGAAGAAAGCCGAGGAACTGCGCAGCAAACTTCAAGAGAGCAAGACAAGTGCTCACGAAACAGAAAAACGGCTTCAGGAGAAATTGAGGTTGGCTGAAAGCCAGGCACGCGAAGCGGTGAGAACTGCGCGGCAGTCCGAACTCAAACTGGAACTGTTGCAGGAAAAACTGACGGCTGCGGAAAAAGAGCAAGACCGGGCCGAGCGCAAAGCCCGCAAGGCTCTGGCAGAGAATGTGGAGTTGCAAGCCGAAACGAAAAACTTGCGGCGACAGATTCATCGTCTGCAGCAAATCGGCGAAGAGTTGCGCGGTAAGCTGGCAGCCGCACAAACGCCCCCTCCAACCGAAGAACCAACCAACACTCCCTCCCCCACGCCAAGCGCCAAAAAGCAGCAAGCTCCAGCCAAACCGGCAGCGCCTGCGATTTGCGATGGCAAGAAAATCCAGGACGCTATCGATCGCAACGACGAGGTTTTCGTCGCTAATCTGCGCCGTTCACTGGAAATTCTCCACGAACAAAACCCTGCTACGCACAAAAAGCTGATGAGCGAGCTTCGCAAATCGGGCCGCTATTATGAGAGGGTTTTGCGTCAGGCAACTACGCGTGTTCTGGTTGATGCCTCGAACATCGCCCGCCATGACGGGCCAGGGCGCGGTAAGTTAAAGTATCTGCGGGCCATGCGCACTGAACTACAGCGCTTCGACTTCTTCCCCATTGTCTTCGTAGCCGATGCTTCCCTGCCCTACCACATCGATGAGCCGGACGAATTTCGCCGCATGATGAAAGCCGGGCAGTTCATGGTTTCTGCCTCCGGGCAGGAAGCCGATGAAATTCTGGCACGCCTGGCACGCGAAACCGGTGCCTATGTGGTGACGAACGACCGTCGTTTTCACCATCACCTGGCACCGGCTTTCACGCCGCTTCGCATTGGGTTTCGAATTGAGGAAGACGTTGTGATGCTGGACGAATTTTAGTTCGTCCTCGGCTTTTTAACGCCCCCACCAATACTTGCTGTTGGCCATCGCCTGTGAGAGCGAGGCGGTCGAGCCGGTATCATTCTCCAGCACATCGCGTTTGGTCCATTTGGCGTGACCATCGGCCCAGAGAACATTCAAACCTTCCAAATGCCGGGTTGTTAAACGACCTTTGGGTTCGGGAGTTACCGACATACCATAAGTCGCATTACTAGGATCTGCAACTTTACCGTAGTAACTGGGATAGCTCTGGTATTCGTTCGTCGTTGCCGGATTGGCACCACGAGGAATTCCATTGATTTCCGCAATCCACACCGTTTCAGTCGCGCGTTGAATCGATGCCATTGTAATGCCCCGCTGGGTCGTGGACGGATAGTAGTAACTGTTGAGCCAGTAATTCATACCGTAACCAATCGTTCCAGCTGAATTGTAGTCACCCACGTATTCAAAACCAGCATCACGACTGGGACACTGATAGAGCTGATTACTTTTAACGTACGGGTTCATGATCTGCGGCCAGCGCTGCGAGCCGTTGTAATGCAGCGGATATATCTCGTCATAATCCTGCATGTATTGCATCATCCCCAATCCCATCTGCTTAATGTTACTCAGGCAACTCGTGCGACGGGCATTTTCACGTGCCCGTGCGAAAACCGGGAATAGAATCGCTGCCAGGATAGCTATGATCGCAATTACGACAAGTAATTCAATCAATGTAAATCCTGTTTTACGTTCTTTTTTCTGTTCCTTATTCAAATCCTGCAATCCATAGATATTCATCTTACGACCTCCTTTATGCCCTACTGTAAAAATTTTCTTGTGAATACAACCAACAGCTAATCTGAACCGGCAACTACGAAAATTGGAGTTGCCCTCGCCGCACGAAACGGCCCGGCACACGCCGCACTACGGGTGCAGGCTTATCGGTGCCCTGTAATCGGCTACCCAGCAGATGCCCGACACAACGCCCCACTTCTTCTTCCTCCAACAAAATGATATCGACCGAACCGGCAATCGATTCCACTTCTTCCGGCGAACCGGCAAAGCAAATGATATGCAGGTCGCGCCCTAATACCAACCCACGGCGTTGCGCCTCGAATACCAGCCCATAGGCACGTGCAGCAGTTGAAGCCACAACGACTTCCGGTCCGGCATCCAGCGCCAGGTTTACCAGGGTTTCGTTATTGGCAGCATCGGCAGCGATTGGCCGTTTCCAGGCCAAACCGTGCGAAAGCAGAAAATCTTCAAACACATTCTGGCGACGTTCCAAATGCGACAACCGTTCACCTGCACCCAGATACTGGAAGCGGCGCAATCCGTTGGAGTAGCATTCTTCCAGATAGGTTTGAAGCTGCGGGCCGGGATCGCAGTAGACGCAGTCGAGCTTGAGTAAGCTATGCTCTTTACTAACGAGAACGACCGGCATTTCCTGCGCTACGCGGTGAATCAATTCAGTTTCGTGAAACAATTCAGGATGAGGCAAATAGCCAAAACCAAAGAATGCCACCGCTGCAATCTGGCGAGCTTTGAGCGACTGGATAAAACCATTGATATCAGGCAACGGCGGGAGCATGAGCGTAGTCCCGGTAAGCTGGCTGCCATCCGGCACTCGCTCTTGCAAACCACGGAAAGTGTGGCGCGAGGTTTCGCGCAGGAAACTGTTGTTGGCCAGTATGGTAACCATTTCGATATTACCGCTGCCATTACGCGATGCACAAACGAAAGTTCCCTTACCGGGCACAATACTAACGACGCCTTCGGCTTCCAATTCGCGCAGGGCTCGTGAGATTGTGATGTGATTCACGTTGAGCGATTCACTCAATTGGCGTAACGACGGCAACGCCACATCAGCGGGCTGATTCTGGCACAACTGGCGCAAGTGCTCGCGCACTTGTTCAAAAAGAGGGCGTCCCGGGGCTTTTTCAAAGGTTTGCATCGCTGATGATCCGTTTTTCCTGCTTTTACAACAGCAGGCTATTACATGTATGTTTAAAGGCGAAGTTTACTCGCCCTTAGCGCCACTTTGCCTCATTTCTTGCAGCTTGCCGCCTTGCCCCTGCTCCGCCATCTGCCAACCGTTGCGCGCTTCTCTCACCAGGAGGTGGTCTCCATCGGCAAAATCCTGCGCAATATTCCAGAAAAATATTCCCCCTACACCTTTGCGCTGTGACCAGGCTCCTTTCAATAATACGGAGACTTCATCATCGTAAGAGATAATCTCTTCGCCATTGGGACTTACCATCCACGGCACCGCAGCCTCGGCATCCCAATGACGTTTCCAACCTTCCGTAAGCATACGACGTGCTTGCAGGAAGGTCGCATCGGGATAAGCACTCTTTTCTGTATTAGGCTGCCCCCACCCTCTGGCTTTGAAGCCATGTCCATAGAGCGGAATACCGACCAGAATCTGTTCTCTGGAAAAACCACGGCTCAGCCAATACTCAATTGCGCTGTCGAAAGTAAGGCTCTTGCCGTCGATGGAGTCGGTGCTGGTTCCATATAACGATGCGTTATACCCAGCATGTGGTGTCCAGGGACCGTGAAAATCGTAAGTCATAATCTGCACGATATCGAGTTTGTCCTTGATCTCGCTCACCCGGAACCACTGGCCGTAATAATTGCCTTTAGGAAGTGCTATGCCCAGCAATGCCTGGGGATTGGCGGCTTTCAGCTCCCGGTGCAAATCCGTGACAAAGCGAACTAAAGCGTCCTCGTCACCCTGTGCCGGAAATTCCCAGTCGATATCAAGCCCATCATAACCATTCGCACCGGCCAAAGCCACGATTTCCCGGATAAAGCGCTCCGATTTTGCTGCATCACGCACCATTGCGGTGAAATTCTTACCGTTCGATCCACCGCCTAAACCCAAAAGCACCTTCACTCCGGCAGCATGGGCGGCCTGGGTTAACGACTTATCGGGAACGGTGCTGCGCGATTCGGGAAGCCCCTGCTCATCAACGCCAACAAAGGCATGGATGAGATGGGTAAAGTGTTCAAACCGAATCGGCTGAGAGGTCGCCCAGTAAGGGTAATACCCCACAACCAGAGGAGCTTTCTCGGCAGCCACGGCTACTCCCTGCCCGAACAGCAAAAGGGTGATTGCAGTTAGTACCAAGAAAAAAGCAGAGCGTATCGTTTTCATGGATACAGTTCCTCAATGGCTAATGGATTAAAAATACGCCTTTACCATCCCATATCACATATATTACAGCATAACTCTCGTTATAGTCAATAGTATAACGGATGATTTTTTTTATTTTTTTATAACACTCTCTATTCCAATAGATATATTTTCGTCCCGGCACAAAAAAGCCCTGCCGATTCATCGGCAGGGCTTTTCAGATTGAACGAATTATCGGGCGAACTTAAAACAAGAAGCCCTTCAATAAAGTTTCAGCTTTAATAATAGGTTTTCTTGCTGACTGTCATGGCGACGAAAGCAATACCTATGGCCACCAGCATTCGTAAGAAAGGAAATGGGAGTAGAAAACTTACCAAACAAATAGCGGCTGTAATCAAACCCCATTTAAGACCTTCACCTCGATCTTGTTCGGCCATACGTCCAAAAGCAATGGACGCTGCGACAAGCATGATTAATTCAAACATTTTTTAATATTTGCATTACCCACGGAAAAACTCTTCCGGCTTGGCTCCGCCCTGCAACTTCTTGAGCATCCGTTCTACTGCATTACGGTCGATCGGCAGATTAACCTGACGACGCGTGTAGCCTGCCAGCAGAATGGCATTGGCCAATTCGAGCGAACGGACACCGGCTTCGCCATCGGCAATGATGAGCGAGGGGTCGTTTTCGCGGATAGCACGAGCAAAGGCACGATGGACTTCACCGGCTCCATAGGCAGAATCCGGGAGTTCGATTTCGCTCCAGGTGCCAGGGTTGCCGCTGTTGGTCGGGCAGGTGCGAATGTGCTCGCTGATATCCTGCTCGGGGGTGCTCATACGCAGCGTATGACCGTCCCAGACGAGGGCACCCTTATCACCCAGAACTTCCATTTTT
>DAITOV010000295.1:0-6642 GCA_036833945.1 Abditibacteriia bacterium | reverse complement strand
CCAGCGCGCGGGGTCCGGCACATCGTCAAGGACTGCACCTTCGATTATGTCACCAATCAAGCGGCCGTACCGCGCGGCGGCAGCCCCAAATCGCCACTGGTTATCAAGGGCGATGTGCACAGCAAGGAAGTGCTGCTGGGGAATGTGAGCTTTGCCAACAATCTTTTGCGCATCAAGCCGGAAATGGCACCGATTGAAGTGACCTTCCAGACCAACATGAATCTTGAAGACACCATCACCGGTGCCTTGACGGTGGAGAAAAACGGCCAGAGATCGACCTTTGATATCGACAAGTTTATCGGCGAGCAGCAAATATTCCTGACGGTGCTCAATGCCACCAGGAGCGCCCACGTCAATATCTCCACGCTGAAAGTCCCGGAAAAAGATGTGCCGGTGAAAGGCGACGCCCGTTTCTACACGCAGGGCAAATTCACCTTTCTGCAATACGCCCAAAAGGGCCAAGACATCACGGTGAACGTGCGGGCGAAAAAAGTATACGACCGTCTGACGGAAGTGGAACTGCAAGACCCGCAGGGCGAACTCGTTCAGAAATATACCGTACCCCTGGACGGCAGCGTGCTGCCGATTCGTTTCACCGCCACTCAAACCGGCCTTTATCGTGTGGTGCGCACCAGTACTTTTTCACAGCAGTTGGACGTGAGTTCACCGCATCGCGGTAACGGGTTCCTCATCGACGGCAAACTGCTCACCCTGCCGGGCAACGGCCGCCTCTATTTCGAGGCACCTCGCGGCGTGAAAGAGATCAAGATTGGAGTTTCCACCGATTCCAATGCCGATATTTCCTTGCTGGATGCCGGGGGCAAAGTGCAGCAAAAAATGGATAAGCTCAATGGCTTCGGGCTGTTGCAAGCCAGCCGCGCCGATGCGTCCCACAGCGAAATCTGGTCGTTGCAGGTGAGCAACGCGGTGTGGCTGGTGACGCTGGCACCCTATGAACCGTTAGTGCCGGTTTTCTCGCCCAACCCCGGCACGCTGTTGTTGGCCCCTTAAATTAACTTAAAGTAATACGCCGCAGCGAGCTCGATTCGCTGCGGCGTTTTCGTTACGGGCCGATTTGAGCATTCCTCTTTAATCCACATCCCCACTCTGTCAAAATGACACTCATGTCCCTGGCTCACGCCACGCGCACCGCGTTTCTCAAGGCACTCGACGACGCCATGCGCGTGCTGGCCCTACAAAACACCCACCAACTCCTGGCAGCACCGCCTTTTTCGCCTGGCGATGTCGAACGCCAGGTGTTGCGTGAAGCGCCTCTACCCGACCCACCGCCCAATCCTTTGCAGGAAGTGCATCACTGGCCAGCCGAAGCCATGTTGACAACGCGCGGTCTGTATCTCCTGGTGGTGTATGAGGGTGTCGCACAAGCCAAAATCGGTATGCTCGAATCGCATTTAGAGCAGTTGAAAGAGTTGCAACTACCGGCGCCAGCGGGAGTGGAGCAAATTACCCTGGTGGCTCCCTCCTGTGTCCTTTACGCCGACCTGGTGGCTCGTGAAAACAGCGAGTCTGGCCGGAAAAATCACACTGGCCACGGCAAGACGTTGGCTTTGCAATTCGATCACGATGTCACAGTGAAGCTGACTAATACTCTGGAGAGCGGAGAAGACACACCTCCGCTGCAATTTCGCGACACCTCACTGCGGCAATTGGCCGACATTTACGCGGAGGAGATGCGAATACAGGCTAATTCCGAGGCCGCCCAAACGTTGCTGATGGCTCTGATGCACCGCCTGCGTTACCTGCTCGTCTCAACCCAGGCAGCAACCAGCGCCGGGGAAACAGATTCGGATGATATATCCCCCATTTCAAAAACCGGGCAAAAGCACCGGCAACTGTGCCGCGATGCCATTGAGTTTGCCCAGACCAACCTCCAACAGACCCTTTCCATCGAAGAGATTGCCGCGCATTTGGGGGTCTCACAATCTCATCTGAGCCGGGTCTTCCATCTGGAGTATGGGGAAACGCTGATTCATTACTTGAGCACCATGCGTATTCATATCGCACAAACCTTGCTGCGCTCCACCAATGAGCCGGTTGGCGCAGTCGCGCGTCAAACCGGCTTTTCCAGCGCCGAAAGCTTTAGTCACGTTTTTCGCAAGCACACCGGCATGAGTCCCAAGCAATTTCGCACTCAGCACAAATTGCAGGCCTAACGAAAACCGGCATAAAAATAGCCGCGAAAAGGCACAAAATCCACAAAAAAAGAGGAGTCCGATTAGGAATAATCTCCCCTACCAACTGAGAACGTGACATAAGTACGCGAGGCTCACCCCTCACCGCCCCTCTCTCAGAGCGTTTAGAAAAAGTCTTTTTTGACGTATTTTCTTTGTCTCGGAACCCCTTCTGAATAACTTTATTATGCCCGAGATCGGGCAAGATGAGGTCATTTTCAGGGTAAATGAGAGGTTCGTAGACGTTCTGGCGGACTTTTTCTAAACGCTCTTAGAACAGGAGAGGGGAGCACTAGCCGCCACGCTTCACGATAGTTCAAGCCTCACTTTTGTGTCTTTTGTGTTTTTTCGCGGCTATCCCTTGAGGACATTTACGCCTATACAGTCACCGCTTCGGCAGCCTGACGCAAAGCGGCAATGAAATCGCCCTTGGGGACGAACTCATGCCCGACCCAGGCTTCGTAGCCGGTATCGTGGATAGCACGGGCCACGGCGGGATAGTAGATCTCCTGCTGGTCGTCTAAATCCTTACGACCGGGGTTACCGGCGGTGTGGAAGTGGGCGATATGCTCGATGTTGTCGCGGATGTTGCGGATGAGGTCGCCTTCCATGATCTGCATGTGGTAGATGTCGTAGAGCAGCTTCACGCGCGGTGAATTAACGGCTTTGACGACTTCCACGCCCCAGGAGGTGCGGTCGCACTGGTAATCTTTGTGATCGACCTTGGAATTGAGCAGTTCCATGATCAGAGTGACACCGGCGGCTTCGGCTTCGGGAGCCAGCAAGCGGAAGCCTTCGATGGTGTTGGCGGCGCCTTCTTCCTCGCTAATGCCGTCGCGATTGCCCGAGAAGCAGATCAGGTTGGGGATGCCGTTCTTCCTGGCGACTTCCAAATTGGCACGCACTTCATCGAGAATGCGGCTGTGGTTTGCTTTCTTGTTGAGGCCATCGGTGAGGGTGCCGTGGCCCACGATGGAGGCGATGGTGAAGCCGGCGTCGAGCCAGCGGTCATACTCTTCCGGCTGGGGCATTTCCACGCCGGTGATGCCGAGGTCGAAAATCTGCTTGATGTGGTCGCCCGTGAGTTCACCGAGCGTCCAACGACTGAATGCTTGTTTAAATGACATGTGTTCCTTTGGGGGAATCTCACGCAGAGGCGCAGAGGACGCAGAGGTTTTTTTGGGGAGTGTCTGGGTTGAGGAACCGCGCGCGTGAGCGAGCGGACGAGGTGGGTTTTATTGCCTATCTTCGGCATCTGTCAGAGATAGCATAACGCTTCACCCCGTCCACTTGCTTACGCGCGTGGTTCCTCATGTCCTAACTCTAAAAATTCTCTGCGTTCTCTGCGTCTCTGCGTGAGCTTTCAATCAATTACGCATCTTCAAAAGCCGCATCGAACGCGCGTTCGCTCGGTTTGAAGTCCACGTTTTTGGTGAAGGCGGCGGCTTCGCGGGCGCCGTGGAAGCGGTCCATGCCGGAATCTTCCCATTCGATGGAGAGCGGGCCTTCGTAGTTGATGGCGTTGAGGGCGCGGATGATTTCGCCGAACTTGATTTTGCCATGGCCGAGCGAGCGGAAGTCCCAGTAGCGACGGTAGTCGCCGAAGTTGAGGTGACCGCCGAAAACGCCGCTGCGCTGCGGGGTGCTCGACCAGTAGACGTCTTTCATGTGAACGTGGTAGATGCGATCGGCGAATTCACGGATGAAATCGACATAGGCCACGCCCTGGTAACCCAGGTGAGAAGGATCGTAGTTGAAACCGAAGGCTTCGCGGCGGCCCAGGGCTTCGAGGGCGCGCTCGGCGGTGACGTTGTCGAAAGCGATTTCGGTGGGATGCACTTCGAGGGCGAATTTGACGCCGACTTCATCGAAGACATCGAGAATGGGGTTCCAGGCGGCGGCGAAATCTTCAAAACCCTTGTCGATGGCCTTGGGAGAAACCGGGGGGAAGGAATAGAGATAGGGCCAGATGGAAGAACCGGTGAACCCGTTGACGACTTTGACGCCGAGGTTTTTGGCGGCACGGGCGGTGGTTTTAATTTCATCGGCAGCGCGCTGGTTGACACCGGCGGGGTCGCCATCGCCCCACACATGTTCGGGCAGAATGGCTTTGTGGCGCTCGTCGATGACGTCGCAAACCGCCTGGCCGACCAGGTGATTGGAGATGGCGTAAAGCTGCAAGCCGTTATCGGCCAGGATTTTCTTCTGTGCCTCGCAATAGGCGGGGTCGGAAGCGGCTTTCACGACGTCGAGGTGGTCGCCCCAGCAGGCGAGTTCCAGGCCGTCGAAGCCCATGTCGGCGGCTTTGGGGGCCAGTTCGGCGAGCGGCAAATCGGCCCATTGGCCGGTGAAAAGTGTGACGGGTCTTGCCATAAGTTTGCGTTCTCCTTAAGGTTTTGTCCCGGATTTTGAGTCTCCGGTCGAGAAGTACGCTACATTATGGCATAACGCTTTATGGCAAGCCCGTATTTTGAGGGATTTTGGAAAGATTAAAATTTCTTGACCGGTTCACTTGTCATCGTTTATAATCCTATCCACGTCCGTTACCCGTGCCCGGTCGTCATGGCGGCGAAAATCGCGCGGAATAGTATCGAGGTGTTGCTATGAAGTTTTCCCGAACCGGCCTTCCCAACGGCCTGGCGCTTGGTGTTTCCGGGGTTCTCGCCCTTGGCCTGACCTTGCCTGCAAGCGCCGACACCTACCATGCGGTTACCAGCGGTGAAACGCTGTCCGCCATCGCCAAGCGCTACAGCGTTAAAACCAACGATCTGCGCGAGGCCAACAAACTCAGCAACCTGGGCGATAATTCTCCGCTGGCTGCGATGCTGCTACGCATTCCCGGTGCGGAAGAAATTGCCGCCAACAGCGCCAGCGCTCAATCGTCAACTCCTGCGCCGCGTGCTGCCACTACCCTGCGTCAGCAAGTTCCAAGCCAAAGCGCAGCGCGCTATTTCGGCACCGTCACCCGCACCACGCCCTACGTGGTGCAAAACGGCGATACCCTGGAATCGGTGGCTGCCCGTTTCACACAACACAAAGACAGCGTTTCGGTTGCCGAAATTCGCTCCCGCAATCACTTGAGCGAAATGCCGCGCGTGGGCACTACGATCCAGATTCCGATCAAGACCACCTATGGCGTTTCGCAGTCTTCGGCGCAGATTCAACCTCGCGCCGCCGCCCGCGCCATCACGCCCGATTCCGGTGACAGCGCCAGCATCAGCGTGGTGAACACCTCCAGCGGCGATGAACCGGTGGCCCGCGTCATCACCGCCGATGCCGGACCGGTGTATCAGGCTCCCAACGCCTCGCGCGGCCAGTTGGCTTCGCGTGGCGGCTACGGTTCGATGATCGAAGGCGGACGCGTGCTGCAAAACGGTGAAGAGCTGATGAGCGCGCCTTCCAAGCGCACCAATAGCCGCTCTTCTTCGCTGCCCGCCACCCACAACCTGGCGCGGGTCGCTAAAATTTCGCAAAACGGTGCCCGTATCCGCCGCTTGCCCGATGCGGACGCCGCCACTCTTTACAACTGCAAAACCGGCACTGAAATCGCCGTTATCCGCCAGCAGGGCGCCTGGTCGGCCATCTTGATGAGCGACCGCTCCACCGGCTGGATTCCGACCCGTTACCTGAACTTCACCGGTGCCAGCGTCGATATCACCTCACAGGTTGAGACCCAGGATCGCGGCGACGACACCGCCACCGGCTGGACGGCAGGCTACCAGAGCAACCACCCCGCCATTCGCTATGCCTTGGGCTGGCTGGGCACGCCCTACGTCTACGGTGGCAACAGCACTCGTGGCATCGACTGCTCGGCGCTGATGCAGCGCGCCTTCGCCGCCAGCGGCAAGAAACTGCCCCGCGTCTCGCGCGACCAGGCCAAAGTCGGCATGAAGGTTTCTCCCGAGAACCTGCAGCCCGGCGACCGCCTGTATTTTTCAGCTTCGGGCACCCATGTCGATCACACCGGCCTGTACATGGGCAACGGCCTGTATGTCCACGCCAGCGGCGGCGCCCGCAAAGTGGTGGTTTCCCGACTGCGCGAACCGCGAAGCTGGAATATCTTCGTGGGCGCACGGCGCTAAACCAAAATGAATAAGAAAAAGAGCGCAGGGCAAATGCCTTGCGCTCTTTTTGTCTTTGAAGAACCACGCGCGTGAGCGAGTGGACGAGGTTTGGCATAGCGGTCGGACGACAGGATGTCAGGGGCCAACAAGAAGCTCAGGCTCGTCCGGCTTGCTAACGCGCGCGGTTCTTCGGGCATACAAAAGCACCACCATGAAAGAAAGCGAAACCAACCCCTTCGAGCATCTCCAGAAAGTTTTGCGCAATCTGGAAGGGTGGCTCGAACACGGCGACAAGGCGCACGTGATGTTGGCCAAGCCGACGTTGGAAGAGTTCCTCAGCCAGCCGCTGCCCTCGCATTTGCTCACCACGGTGAAGCCGCGCACCG
>DAITOV010000294.1:0-6644 GCA_036833945.1 Abditibacteriia bacterium | reverse complement strand
GCTGGGTTTTGGCATTTTGTTTTTGTAGCTGTGTGCGCCAGGCCGCTGTCATCTGCATGACCAGCTTGGCATTGGCCCCGCCATAGCCGCTGTATACTTGCGGCATCATAATATCGGCGTATTTTGCCATGGCAGAATTATCGGTGCCGATGGCGTGGGTTTTGAGTGCATCGGCCCCGGCACTGCTCGATGACGTAATCAGCAGCCTGGCCTCGGGTGCCTGGGCGTGAAACGACTCGGAGATGCGACGCACATAGTTGCTGGTGGCATCGGAACGAAAGGCTGTCCACTGCCGCCAGATTTGTGCCAGTTTCGGGTCGGTCACCAGAAACGTTTTCATGCCGTTTTTCGCGACGTAATCCTGAAACGCTTTGAAGTCGGCATCGCTGACTTTATTCTGCTCTTTAAATTTGGCAATGGCCGCTGGGCTGAAGCCCGAAGCGCCCTTGGGTTCGTAATCGAAAGTCGCAATACCATTGCCATCCTTAGCATTCTTCACTAACTGCGCCACACCGGGAATGGGGGCATCGGCAGGTAAGTTTGCAACCGTATAGGCATCGGGAAAACTCCCGGCCGAAGGCTTACCCGTGGGGGCAACGTCAGCATAGTTGCGATTAAAGAACACGCCGTGATGCGTATAACCGCCCGTGGTGACGCCCTGGGCCTTCATGGCATCGCGATAAACCGGATTTTCGGCCTTCTGCACGAAGTTCACACCGGAAGCGTGCAGCATCTTGGCAATGCCCGCGCTGGTTTCGGGTGTGACAGCCCGCGCGTAGGTGTAGTCCCACAGGCCAATCGAAGTGCGCTTGGGGCGCGTTTTAGCCGGAGTAAAGGCGCGAATCTCCAGCGGCCAGCGGAATTGTTGCGTCTTGTCGCCGTCCTTGATTTTGAAAACCAGATACTCTTGCCCCGCTTCAACGGTATCAGGCACAGAGACGAACACCGACTGGTTGTTCCCCTCCCCCATAATACGCGAACCCGGCGCACCGGCAATCGACTTATTGGCAACCTCAACCTGATAACGCGTTACCACACGATTGCCCTGGGTTTGGGAAGAAATGACTTTGGAAGCATAGCGACTGCCATTGCCCAGGATTTTAAGGCCCAGGGGATGATCTATTTCCATTTCGATCTGGTGGGTTTCGCCGCGCCCAGTCACTGCTTTGTCAGCTTGCAGGGTGAACGAGATCATCTGGGTCTGCCCACCAAGTAAACGGACGGTGTTATCAGCGTTAAGCGAAGCCGGGAGGATAGAGGCTTTCCACTCCTGGGCAATAGCCGGTTGGATAAGGTAAGGAGCGGAAAGCAGGGCGATGCTACCGGTTAAAAGGATTTTTTTGCTTGAGTTTTTCATAACAAATGGAACAGCTTAATAATTCTTGATAATTTAGGGCAGGAACGGATTCCAATCACGCGAGCAACGCGGTAGTGTGCTGTCGGGTGCATTTGCATTGCAGTTCGTATTGATAGCGCCCGTTCCAATAGCACTGGCTGTGCGCGCTGCATTTAACCACTTGACATGACCATCAGCGAAAGTAATGTTGCGACCGCCAAGATGCAAGTCGACATCGCCATTTCTAAAATCGTTGGGGCCAGCAGTGATCGAGTAATAGGTATTCAGATCGAACACCATAAAAACTTCTGCCGGTCGTGCCACAGCGGAGAGTGAAAGAGCCGTTCGACTCAACCATCCCGCTGCCGAATTGTAACGAGGGGTACTCCATCCTGAAAGCGCATCGCTATAACCGTAACCGGGATAAGGATAATAAGGAGACGAAGGGTATTTATTATTTGTGCTCGGGCAGTCAAAGAGTTGAGTGCTTTTGACATAAGGATAAATAATATCCATCCAGGTTACCCACCGACCGCCTCCTGATCCGTAATTGACGATGTATTTGCGGCCCGGCATGGAAGTATCCGACTGCACCACCCCTGTGCAGGTAGGTGTACAGGCAGATGGATCGGCAATCCAATAGTTCATCGGATATTTCTCATCAAAATCCTGTGTGTACTGCATTATTCCCAAACCAATTTGCTTTAAATTGCTCAAGCAACTGGTCCGCCGGGCGTTTTCCCTGGCTCGGGCAAAAACCGGAAATAATATGGCAGCAAGTATTGCGATAATAGCAATAACAACCAAAAGTTCTATCAACGTAAAAGCTTTTCGATTTGATCGAGTCATATGAGATACCCTCTCTCTTCCCTGTAAATAGCAACATTTTAAGTATGGCCTTTTCTCAAATCGATCTAACGGGCAGATCAATATAATTTATCCAAAATTGCTGTCCATATCAGCCATCTACTGCTCAATACTGCCACCGGTTCGATGTTTTATCCGATAAGCAGTCGGTGAAATGTGATGAAAACGCTGAAAGACTTTTACAAAAGAAGAGCTTGAGCTATACCCCGTGTACGAAGCTATCTTACGGATGTTAAATGTCGATTCAATGAGTAACTGTCGTGCCAGTTCCATGCGTCTTGTAATAACGAATTCCATCACTCCTACATTCATTTCACGTTGGAAAATGCGGGCTAAATGCCGTTGGGAAATATGTAAGTTTTCCGCAATATGTTCAACTCTCAGCTCGCGCTCAGCGATGCGTTGATCGATGTACCCTATCGCTTGCTGCACGATGCCGTCGGTTGAGTGATACCGCACAGACGGTTCTACGCTCGAAAACTCATGTTCATTTGCCATTTTTCCGGCATTAAGTCCGCGCATCATGTGATGCAAAATCAGGCTCAGGGTATGATGAACTACAGGCACATACTGATCGCCCTGCCGTGACATTTCACCGATCAGCGAATGGGCCAGTGGAAGAAACTCCTTGCTGTAGATGAAGTGATAGGGATGCGACCAGTGCTGCCCTTGCCCTGTGGTGCAGAAATGACAGTGCAGCCCGGTGGAGTGAAATTGCAACCAGAGAATGCGGGAGTAGGCATTTTCCGGCTGAGGCCGTTCCCAGTGCGGCAAACCACCACGCGAAATAGGAATTTGTGGCGGAGCAAGAAAGAAGGTTTTCTGGGGCGCATGAAGCACCCACCGCTTGCCGCCGATTTTGAGATTGCGGCACATGGCCGAGGTGGTGCCGGTCACGATATCAGCCTCGCCTTCGACGACACACCCCAAATAGGGAACCGTCAGCGCATTGAGGTTTTCGTGCGGCCACGATTGCACGCGAATTTCCTGCCCCATGCCGCGTTGCAAAGGCAGAATGCTCCCTTCGCGTTCTGTGATGCCAACCTGGCCGATGCCGCGTGGCGGTGCGCCCATCAGCACGACCGAAGCCTCCCCACCCGCCCACGGAATGAGCTGGGTGCGCACTACTTCGCGGATTTGACGCACCAGTGCTTTCGGTTGTTGCATGGAATTGGCAAAAGTATAGCGGGATGCTCAAAGCACCCCGCTATTTTTTACGATGACAGTAAATTTTATCGATTCAACAAGTTGCTTATGCCAATCGCGTCTTTTATGGACCGCCGGCATCCTGCCGGCACGGCGTCATAGCGACCGCTGCTATTTCAGAAGAACTGTCACGTTTGTGCCGGCAGGATGCCGGCGGTCCATAGATTTTTAGAACGCGCTCATCGCTTTAACGGCTGCATAGCGTTCTTCCACCGTTTCGGGCGTGAGTTGTTTCAAGGCCTTGAGCGAGAAGTCTTGCACTGTGGTCGAAGCGACTACGCTACCGTAGACGACTGCCTTGCGCAGGTTCTCAGCGGAAAGGTCGTCGGTTTTGGACAGATAACCGATCATCGAACCGGCAAACGAATCGCCGGCACCGGTGGGGTCGATCACTTCATCAAGCGGGAAGCTGGGGGCGCTGAAGATCTCGTCGTCCGAGAACATCAAAGCACCATGCTCGCCCTTTTTGATGATGACATGCTTGGGGCCAAGCGCCTTAATGGCGCGTCCGGCTTGAATCACGTTGTCCAAATCGGTCAGCATCTTGGCTTCGCCATCGTTGAGAACGGCGATGTCCACGCGCTTGAACACTTCAATGACGTGCTCACGTGCAATATTGATCCACAGGTTCATGGTATCGCAAACCACCAGTTTGGGGGCGCGCACCTGTTCGAGAACTTTAAGCTGCAAGGTAGGATTAATGTTAGCCAGGAACACATAGTTGGCATCACGATAGTGATCGGGCAGAACCGGCTCAAAATGCTCGAACACACCCAGATGCGTTTCATGGGTCACGGCCTGGTTCAGGTCGGTGTTGTAATCGCCCTTCCAGCGGAAGGTGTCGCCACCTTCCACAACCTGCAAACCGGCCAGATCGATATTACGTCCGCGCAAAAACTCGATGTGCTCAGCAGGAAAATCCGAACCGACCACGCCCACCAGATGCACCGGTGCAAACAGGGAAGCCGCAACAGAACCAAATGTCGCTGCCCCGCCCAGGGCGTCATCAGCCTTGCCCGAAGGCGTTTCTACCGAGTCAATAGCAACCGAACCGACTACAAGAACTTCATTCATAAGAGTAAGGTGTCAGGTGTTTGGTGACAGGTGTTAGGAGAGGAGTAGCAAATTTCATCAGCTTATCCCTGAAACCTTACACCTGTCACCTGACACCTTATTTCATAATAATATCGGCGAATTCGAGCCATTCGGGGGTGACGTCGCGGGTGATGCTCTTGCCGTTGTCGTCAGTGAGTTCTTCCAAGGGGAACGGCACGATGTCCTGGCCCTTGAGCGAAGCCATGACCCCGAACTTACCGGCCTGCACGTATTCAGCAGCGGCAACGCCCATACGAGCGCCGAGGATACGGTCTTCCAGGGTCGGCTGTCCGCCGCGCATCAAGTGAGCCATCACGGAAACGCGGGTGTCCCAGCCCAGTTCTTTTTTGATCTGGTAAGCAGCCCAGTCGCCGACGCGGCGCTCTTTGAGGATGGGGTGGCCGAACGAATCGATCTCCACGCTCACTTCGCCCAAACGGGTACCGTTGATGCCCTGCGCGATTTCATCGGCCCATGCGTCGAGGTCGGGATGGTCGGCACCTTCGGCGACAACAACCAACGCATAGTTGCGGCGCTTCTTCACTTCGCGCAGCTTGGCAAACATGCCTTCGAGGTTGGCGGGGTTGCGCTCGGGAACCAGCACGTAGTCGGCATCGGCAGCCATCGCGGTATAGAGGGCAGTCCAACCGGCTTTGCGGCCGAAAACTTCCAACACGATGACGCGGTTGTGGGAATCGGCAGTATCGCGCAGACGCTCGATCGCTTCCACGGCCAGGGTGACCGAGGTATCGAAGCCAAAGCACTGGTCGGTGCCGTGGACGTCGTTATCCATCGTCTTGGGCACGCCCACGCACGGTACAGGATGCTCGAGGTTATCGCCCTTGGTGAGGCGCGAAGCCACGCTCAGGGTATCGTCGCCGCCGATGGCAACGATGGCGTCAAGACCGAGTTTGTCGAAGTTCTTGACCAGGTTGGGCAGGTATTCGGGGTTGTTCTTGTTGTAGGCGTTGGTGCGCGATGTGTGCAGGATGGTACCGCCCTGCTTGATGATGGGGCGCACATCGTCTACGGTGAGCACGCGATAATCGGGTTCATCGCCGACCAGGCTCTTCCAACCGTTTTGCAGGCCCAAAACTTCAATGCCAAAATCCGCCGCGCGGGTGACTACGCCTTTAATGGTGGGGTTCAAGCCGGGGCAATCGCCGCCGCCGGTGAGAACGCCAATGCGTTTTACTGCCATGATATTCTTCAATCTCCCTAACAGAAATGTTTTTTTAAAACCACAGGAATCTTATCACGCCCGGCGGTTGCGGTCAGTCGATTCCCTTCGCCCACGCCTTGTCATTAGTAATAGTTATTAAAAGACGCTTTTTATCGGCTTGACACACCAAACCCGCAGACTTAAAATACCCCACGCTAATTCCGAGCTGCTATCTCGGATAAAGCGAAACGTAATATATCGCAATCAGATACTCCATACCCAAAATAAAAAGTTGAGGAAGCCCCGTCCATGACAAGCGACAATGTCCCCCGCACCTGCTCACGCAGATTTAAAGCATTCACGCTCATCGAACTATTGGTCGTCATAGCTATTATAGCGATCCTGGCAGCAATTCTCTTTCCGGTCTTCGCCAAGGCACGCGAGAACGCACGCAAGGCCAGTTGCCTGAGTAACCTGAAACAAATGGGATTGGCCTGGATGCAATATACCCAGGATTATGACGAGAAGGCCCTGCCCAGCGGCACGCAGGATATGAAATTGGATGGCACCATTTTATGGGACGGATACCACAACTTTGCGGCTCTCACGTCGGATCCCACAAAAAGCCCAATGTATCCTTACATGAAAAACACCCAATTTACCGCTTGCACATCGGCAAAAAATGTTGAACCCAATGAGTGGGGAGCCAGTAATTATGGCTATAACCTGGTGTATGTCGGCGGTTATGGCGGCTATGTGGAAGGTTATATCCCCGCTGGCGACGTCTTGCCCAACGCAACGCTGATGCCGGCTTCACTTTCCAGCATCGCCCGGGCCTCGGAAACAGCTTTGTTTGGCGACAGCGCTACCGTTAACGCGAGTGGGCAACTAATTCGTTATCCCTTTTTGTTTCCCCCTTCATTTTCAGCCGTTTGGCCCAACGGCGACTCGCACGCATTGCACAACGACATGTCCAAT
>DAITOV010000293.1:0-6672 GCA_036833945.1 Abditibacteriia bacterium | reverse complement strand
AGCCTTTACCAAAACGCCTTTTCTCGGCTGAAATTCCGCCGCCGCCGACACCCAGTTTCGACGTGAAGCCTGAAAAGAGCGACGCCGGAATTTCGGATAATAAAAGCAATGATGCGAAGGGGCACGCCGAATGAGCACTTATGTTCCCCCGCCGCCATTGCCACCGCAGCACAAAGAACAGCCTCCACGACCGACGAAACTGAAACTGGCCGCTCCGCTCGATTTCGCCTTCATCGGCCGCACCTACCTGACCACGCTGTGGTTTGGCGCTATTGCCACCATGTTGGCCTGGGGCGTAACTCAATCTCCTAAAGCTACCGGCTCGTTTGCGGGCGGAATTATTTTAGGAGCGCTTCTGCTCAAGTCGCAGGAGATCTTTGTGCGCCGCGTGCTGGCACCGCGGGCCGGTGTTATCGAAGACGGCGCCGCACTGAAAAAAGAATTAATTGCGCGAGTTCCGATTGCGCTGTTGTTGCCATTCAAATATCTGGCCATTGGCCTGTTGTTGTGGATCGTCATCGATCAGGATTGGTTGCATCCGATCGCTTTTGTCGTAGGTTTTTTGACGGAACAAGTTGTCATTTTGAGCAAAGTCCTCGGGCGCTATTTTGCCGGACGCCTGAAGGCATAATCTGTGAGAGTTGTTGTATCGACGAAATTGCCGGCCCGTTTGTGGGTGGCAAGGAAGTCGGAAATTAATTACCATTTGGGACGTTAGCCAAAAAATAAGCCTCATGTTGCTTTCTCGAATTCGTTTTTCACTGGTTGCTTTAATGCTCGCCGCACTGCTCATGGTGCGTCTGACGCCGGTTTGGGCACAACATGATGATGCCGGGCACGCTCCCTCGGGCACCGGTAGCGTGGCGGCAGAAACCGCTGGTGACGCGGCACATGCTGTAGTTGAACCGCATGCCGCAGGCCACGGCGATGACCACGGTCATGCTGAAGGCGGCGATCACGCTGTGAAACCTGCCGGCACCTTCGATCCTCACGGTGGCACCTGGGTCAACCCTATCGCCCGTTTGTTGTGGGGCAAAGATAAGGTTCATGTCAGCGAGCATGACGGCGTGAAGCACTACACCGGTGTGGAACGCGATTTTGCAACCATCGCTTTACTGCTCATGGTATTGGTTGGAGTCCTGGGTGTGCTGGCTGCCCGCCGCATGACATTGCGTCCCGAAGGCAAGCCGATGTCTCTCAGCCATATCGTTGAGACCGCCGCCGAAGGTTTTCGCAGCTATTTGATCGGAATCATGGGCACCCATCTGGGAAGCAAATATGCCCCGCTGATTTCTGCCTTCTTCTTCACGATTCTGCTCTTTAACTGGACAGGTTTGATTCCGGGTATGATGGCCCCCACCGCCAACCCCAACATCCCGATTGCTTTTGCCGTGGTCGCCTTCGTCGCAACTCACTTTATTGCGATCAAGGAAACCGGTGTGAAGTCTTGGTTCATGCACTTTGTCGGTGAACCGGTATGGCTCGCTCCGCTCAACTTCCCGCTTCACATCGTGGGAGAATTGATCAAGCCGCTTTCGCTCTCGATTCGTTTGCTGTGTAACGTGTTCGGTGAAGAAATGGTGGCCATCCAGTTGATTGGCCTGGCCGTTGCCACCATGGCAATGCTGCACTTCCCGATTCCCTTCCAGTTGCCGATGTTGCTTCTGGGTAGCTTCTTCGGATTGTTGCAGGCCCTGGTGTTCTCGACCCTGCTGGCGATTTACATCTCCGTGCTCAGCACTCATCACGACGATCACGATGAGCATAACGTGCACGGCCATGTCGAGCATGTCGATGTGCATGGTTTTAAGGAAGTCGTAGCCCACCCTAGCCAGTCGCCGGTTGCGTAAATGTTGTAAACAGTCGTTCTGATTTTTCGAAATTTGCGAAGTTTTACTTCTAAATTTATTTTTTGTAGCGATCCATCACGGAAATACCGTGTTGGGAAAGGAGAAAAGAGATGGAGTGGTATTGGGCGTTTTTAGCGGTAGCTGTGGGCTTGGGCCTTCCGATTGCCGTTGTTGGAGCTGCGTTGGGACAGGGTCGTGCAATTGCTTCCGCTTTGGAAGGAATGGCACGTCAGCCGGAAGCTGCTGGCACGATTCAGACCGCTATGATTATCGGTCTGGCTCTGATTGAGTCTCTCGCGATCTACGCGTTGCTCATGTTCTTCATGCTGAAGCCGTTGTTGCCGACCGTTGTTCAGGCAGCCAAGGTCGCCGGCATTGAACTTTAATTCTTGACGCATCAGTAGGGGCGCAGCATGCTGCGCCCCTACCCGCGTAAAGAGATCGCAGTATCCCAAGTCGTATTATCCCGTCGTTTAAATTGTTGTTGTATTAACAGGAAACTTTTGTGGCTGAAATCTTACAATCCTTCGGCATAGAACTGGATGTTTTGCTGGTGCAGATCGCCGGCTTCTTAGTTCTGATTTTTATTCTGAAACAGTTCGCTCTGGGTCCGATCTATCGGATGCTGGAAGCACGTCAGTCCAACATTCGCGGTAATCTGGACGAAGCCGAAGCTCGTCGTAACGAGATGGTGCGGTTGCAGAAAGATTACGAAGAGCGTCTCGCCAAGATCGAAGAAGAAGCGCGCGACAAAATTCAAGCCGCTGTTAAAGAAGCTCAGGCTTCGCGCGATGAAATTCTCGAAAAAGCGCGCGAAGAAAGCGGCCGCATCATTGCCCGTGGCAACGAAGAGCTTTCCAGCGAACGTGCCAAGGCCATGGCTGAAATGCGTGATGAAATCGCCAACATGGCGATTGCTGCCGCTACTCAGGCCGTGCGCGGCAACCTGAACGCTCAAAACCATTCGGCGCTCATCGATCAGGCA
The DNA here is from genome assembly GCA_036833945.1 of Abditibacteriia bacterium. GTDB lineage: Bacteria > Armatimonadota > Abditibacteriia > Abditibacteriales > Abditibacteriaceae > DAITOV01. The sequence continues at coordinate 3,837 of DAITOV010000293.1, read as the reverse complement.
ATTGCCTCTATCGGCACCAATGGCAACAGCGCACGAGGTTTGAACTAATATGGCGGCTACCGGAGATTTTCGAGCCGCCCGCCGTTATGCTGGCGCGCTTTTTAACATCGCAGTCGCAAGCAATGAAGCCGACGACGTGGCACGCAACCTCGCGGATGTAACGCAGGTCACCACCCAGTCGCCGGAATTGATGAACGTGCTGCACCACCCTCGGGTGACCCGCGAGCGCAAGAAAGCTATCCTTGCCCAGGTTTTTCATAATCAGGTGCGACCCGATGTCGAGCATTTGCTCTTGATGTTGGTTGAAAAAGATCGCGCCTCCATCATCCCGAACGTGGCGACTGAATTCGCACGCATGCTGGATGAACACCGCAAGGAAGTCGATGCCGAAGCTGTCAGCGCCGTGCCGTTGACCGGTGAGCAACAGGCCCAGTTGGAAGCTCAACTCCTGGCCGCCACCGGTTACAAAGTGCGCCTGCAGACACGCGTGGATGAAAATATCCTCGGTGGCTTGATTGTGCGGGTCGGCGACAAGCTCATTGATGCCAGTGTTGCCACACAGTTATCGCAGATCCGCAACAAATTGAAGCAGGTCAAAGTAAATTAGGCTTTCATCGCCGCCCTGCCCTACCGTGGCATGGCGGCGCTTCGATAAAAAATAAAGATTGAATCAGGGTATTGCGGCCGCTTAAATCGCAAATAGCCCGAAGCAGGAGAATACATGGCGTTACGACCGGAAGAAATTACCAGCGTTTTGCAGCGCGAATTGGAAGGGTTTGAGCAAGATTTGAGCATGGTGGATGTTGGCACCGTTCTCGAAGTCGGCGACGGTATCGCCCGCGTTTATGGCTTGCAGGGCGCCAAAGCCGGTGAGTTGCTGGAATTCCCGGCCTCCCCGACCACAGGCCTGGCTACCATGGGCATCGCGCTCAACCTTGAAGAAGACAACGTCGGTGTTGTGATTGCGGGTGAATATTCGCACATTAAAGAAGGCGACACCGTCAAGACCACCGGCCGCATTGCGGACGTTCCGGTCGGCCGCGCTTTGCTGGGCCGCGTCGTTAACGCGCTTGGCGAACCCATCGACGGCAAAGGCCCCATCGTTTCCAACGAGCGCCGCCTGATCGAAGTCAAGGCCCCCGGCGTTATGCAGCGTGAAGGTGTTAAAGAGCCGCTGCAGACCGGTATCAAAGCCGTCGACTCGATGATTCCCATCGGTCGTGGACAGCGCGAATTGATCATCGGCGACCGTCAGACGGGTAAAACCGCTGTGGCCGTTGACACCATCGTCAACCAGCGCGGTCTGGATGTATATTGCATCTACGTCGCTATCGGCCAGAAGCAGAGCACCATTGCTGCCCTCGTCGCCAACCTGGAAAAAGCCGGCGCGCTCGAATATTCGATCGTCGTTGTGGCTTCGGCCAACGACAGCGCACCGCTGCAGTACATCGCTCCTTACGCCGGAACTGCGATGGGCGAATACTTCCGCGATAATGGCGAACATGCCCTCATCGTTTATGACGATTTGTCCAAGCACGCTGTTGCTTACCGCGCCATGAGCTTGTTGCTCCGCCGCCCGCCGGGCCGCGAAGCTTACCCCGGTGACATTTTCAACCTACACTCACGCTTGTTGGAGCGTTCGGCCAAGCTGCACAAAGATCTCGGTGGCGGCTCCCTCACTGCCCTGCCCATCATCGAAACCCAGCTCAACGACATCTCGGCCTACATCCCGACCAACGTTATCTCGATTACCGACGGTCAGATCTTCTTGGAGCCGGACTTGTTCAACGCCGGTCAGCGTCCCGCTATCAACGTGGGTCTCTCCGTTTCCCGTGTGGGTTCGGCTGCTCAGACCAAGGCTATGAAGTCGGTTGCCGGTCGCTTGAAGCTCGATCTTGCTCGTTTCCGTGAATTGGCCGCCTTCGCGCAGTTCGCTTCCGACCTCGACAAGGCCACCCAGGCCCAGCTCGCTCGTGGTCAGCGCCTCACCGAACTGTTGAAGCAGCCGCAGTATGAGCCAATGCCGTTCGAAAAGCAGGTCGTTTCGATCTACGCAGCCAGCAACGGCTACATCGACAACTTCCCGGTTGAGAGCGTCAGCCGCTTCGAACGCGAAGTGCTCGCCTTCATCGACCAGCGCTACCCGGAAATCATCCCCGGCATCCAGAAGGAAAAGGCGTTGTCGAAAGAGAACGAAGAGACCCTGAAGGGCGCTTTGAGCGAGTTCGTGGCTCAGTTCAACCCCGGCACTGCCGTTGCGTAACGTGAAGCGGTTCGATGTTTGAACCGCATTACGGATAATCCAGAAAACAGATTAGAGAATGGCTTCACTTAGAGACGTTCGTTTAAAAATTCGCAGCGTTAAGAACATTTCGCAGATTACTCAGGCGATGAAGTTGGTCGCCGCCGCTAAACTGCGCCGTGTTCAGGAACGCGTAGAGCAAGGCAAGCCCTACTCGCAGACCATGGCCGAGTTGGTCGGTATGCTCGCACCCAACGTGCGTGAGTTCGCTCACCCGCTGTTGGAAGAGCGTCCCGTCGGCTCTGTCGGTATCGTCGTCATCTCTGCCGACAAGGGCTTGGCCGGTTCGTATAACTCCAACCTGCTCCGCGTTGCGCATCAGTTCATCGACAACAAGCAAAAAGAGCTGAGTTCGGTCGATAGCGGTGGTCGTGAGAAGGTCCAGATCATCACCATCGGTAAGAAGGCGACTGAATACTTCCGCAAGCGTGGTTACAACGTTGTGCAGAGCTACCTGTCGATCGGTGACAAGGCCGATTACGGCGAGGTGCGCGACATTGCCAACACCGTGACCGGTATGTTCCTCAACGGCCAGGTCGATGAAGTCCATTTTTGCTTTACCGAATTCATCAACACCATCACGCAGCGCCCACAGGCAATCAAGTTTTTGCCGATCGAGCCGCCCAGCACCGGAGAGGATGCGGAAGTTCCCGCAAACGACGAAGGCAAGCTCGAATTCATCTTCGAGCCGGCAGCGCCCGAACTCTTGGGCGTCCTTCTCCCCCGCTTCGTGGAAACACGCGTTTACCAGTTGCTGCTTGAAGCCGTGGCGTCCGAATTCGGCGCTCGTATGACGGCTATGACGAACGCAACCAAGAACGCTGACGAGCAGATCGACGATTTAACACTATTAGCAAACCGTACCCGCCAGGCAATGATTACCAAGGAATTGCTCGACATCGTTGGCGGCGCGGAAGCATTGAACGGATAAATACGGAAAGTATGAACGATGAATGCTGAATGATGAATGTGAGTTGTCTCAATTCATCATTCATCGTTCCGAATTCATCATTAGGAGTTATATGGCAACAGGAAAAGTCGTGCAGGTCATTGGGCCGGTTGTGGACGTTGAGTTCCCGCCCAACGAATTACCGGATATTTTGAGCGCGGTGGCGATTGATCGCCAGGCTGCATTAAGCGGCAACGGCGCAGCAGCAGAAGGCGGCTCCAAGAGCGTCAGCATGGCCGTGACCGGCGACCTGATCGCCGAAGTCGCGCAGCACCTTGGCGACAACGTGGTTCGTTGTATCGCTATGGAATCGACCGACGGTCTGGTCCGTGGCATGGATGCCCGCGACACCGGCGCTCCGATCACCGTTCCCGTGGGCGAAGCCACCCTCGGCCGCTTGTTTGACGTTCTCGGCCAGGATCTCGACGATCTCGGTCCGGTTAACGCCGATCAGAAGTGGTCGATTCACCGCGCTGCTCCCAGCTTCGAAGACCTGTCGCCCACCATTGAACCGTTTGAAACCGGTATCAAAGTCGTGGACTTGCTCGAACCCTACCCGCGTGGTGGTAAGGTTGGTCTCTTCGGT
>DAITOV010000292.1:0-6678 GCA_036833945.1 Abditibacteriia bacterium | reverse complement strand
CACCGGCGGTTATGGTAACGTTTTTTATCTTTCAACCAACGCCAAGAACTCCAACGTCACCGCCGCCTGGCGCGCCCATAAAAAGGGTGCCTATATGGCCAACCCTTGCTATACGCAGATTCACCCGACCTGTATCCCGGTTTCGGGCGATCACCAGTCGAAGCTGACCCTGATGTCGGAATCGCTACGTAACGACGGCCGCGTGTGGGTTCCCAAGAAAGCTGGTGACAACCGACCCGTAGCGCAAATTCCCGAAGAGGAACGCGACTACTTCCTGGAGCGCCGCTACCCGGCCTTCGGCAACCTGGTGCCGCGCGACGTCGCCAGCCGCGCCGCCAAGAAGGTTTGCGACGAAGGTTTCGGCGTTAACGGCCTTTCGGTTTATCTCGACTTCGGCGATGCCATCAAGCGTCTGGGTGAAAACACCATCCGTGCCCGCTACGGCAACTTGTTCGACATGTATACGCGTATTACGGACGAAAACCCCTATAAGGTTCCAATGCGTATCTACCCGGCGGTTCACTACACCATGGGCGGCCTGTGGGTCGATTATAACCTGATGAGCAACATCCCCGGTTTGTTCGTGCTGGGAGAAGCCAACTTCTCCGACCACGGTGCCAACCGCCTGGGTGCTTCAGCTCTGATGCAGGGCTTGGCCGATGGTTACTTCGTGGCTCCTTACACGGTTGCCAACTACATCGCCAGCACTACCCTGCCCAAGGTCACCGCCGAGCACGATGCCTTCCGCGAAGTCGCAGCCGATACGCAAAAGCAAATCGATACCTTGCTCAACATCAACGGTTCACGCACAGTAACCGAGTTCCATCGCGCCCTGGGCCACATCATGTGGGACAACGTCGGCATGGGCCGCACTGAAGCCAGCCTGACCAAGGCTTTGCAAGAAATTCCAAAGCTGCGTGAAGAGTTTTGGCAAGATGTGAAGGTGGCTGGCGAACCGAACAACATCAACCAGAACCTGGAATATGCCGGTCGTGTGGCCGACTATCTGGAATTTGGCGAATTGTTGGCCCTCGATGCTCTGCATCGGGACGAAAGTTGTGGCGGTCATTTCCGCGAAGAACATCAGACGCCCGATGGCGAAGCCTCGCGCGATGATGAAAACTTCGCTTATGCTGCAGCCTGGGAAACTTCAAAAAATGGTGTGCCCATCTTGCACAAAGACCACCTGAAGTTCGATTACGTTAAGCCTTCGCAGCGTAGCTACAAGTAAAGATACAGACACGGAGTACTCATATGTCCAGTTCCAACGCCAATTCAAAACCCCTTTCGCTCAAACTCAAAGTTTGGCGTCAGAAATCCAAAGACGCTAAGGGTAATTTCGTCAGCTACACTGCGTCGGAAATCTCGCCGGATATGTCGTTTTTGGAAATGCTCGATGTTGTCAATGAAGAGCTCATCAAAAAAGGCGACGATCCCATCGTGTTCGAACACGATTGCCGTGAAGGTATCTGTGGTTCCTGCGGCTTCATGATCAATGGACTGGCCCACGGTCCCGACGAAGGGGCTACCGTCTGCCAGTTGCATATGCGTCACTTTAAAGATGGCGATACCATCGTTCTCGAACCGTGGCGCGCCAAAGCCTTCCCGGTACTGAAAGACTTGATGGTCGATCGCAGTGCTTTCGACCGCATCATTTCGGCCGGTGGTTACGTTTCCATCAACGCCGGTAGCGCACCCGAAGCCAACAACCTGCCCATCCCCAAGGAAAACGCCGATAGCTCAATGGATGCCGCTGCCTGCATCGGTTGTGGTGCCTGCGTAGCCCAGTGCAAGAACGCCAGTGCTGCGCTCTTCACTTCAGCCAAAATCGCCCATCTGGGTTTGCTGCCGCAGGGTGGCCCGGAACGTGATTCGCGCGCCTTGAAGATGGTTGTAAAGGCCGATGACGAAGGTTTCGGTAGCTGCTCCAATGAAGGCGAATGTGAAGCCGCTTGCCCCAAGGGAATCTCGATTTCCAACATTGCGTTCATGAACAAAGAATTCCGCAACGCGGCATGGCGCAAGTCGTAAATACCTCAACTTTCAACAATAAAAACGGCCCGTGCAAGAAATTGCTCGGGCCGTTTCGTATGCGGCCTCATAACGTGAAGAACAAGAAATACCATTTTTGTAAAATAACCTCCTCTTACGGCAGGTAGTTCGTAGATGGTAGATAGCATACAGGAAGGCAACCGAACATCAATGCCAAGCCTCTCGTCGTTAATTGCGAAAACTTGCGACGAAGTTTGCGCAGCCGAAGGCTTTGCGTGCTATTCTTCAATCGGTTAATCCCGATTCTTTCAAGCCGCCGCGAAAAAGGACATACTTTATGAAGTACTATGCCTACTCCTCTCGCTTCGCCGCTTTCTCAGGCACTCAAAAACATCGATTTTCGCCTGACACATGAAAACGGCGCTTCCATTGTGGTGGCAACGAATAGACGAACCGAGTTGAAAAATTTACCGGAACATGTGCATGTAATCCCGCGACCGGTTAGCCGCCGGCGTGTCGCCCAACGCGGGCCACGTTATTTTCGCCAATCGCGCCTGCACAGCGCCCATTGGCCCGACGGTATGGGCGAATCGACCTTGCCCGAACTGTTCTACGTGCTTCGTGGCCAGGTGAACCTCCGGATGTTCGATTATTTTCTGCACTGTCAGTCGAATGATTTCATCTTCGTGCCACCCGGCGTGCCCTACGGCATTCGTGTGCCTGAATTACAACAGGAAGGCCAGACGCGCACCTGCGAATTTTTCACCTTCTATCCCGGCCGTTTGCTGGGCGAAGGGCTGGAATGCTGGATTACTCACTTCAATGGGCGCGAACTGAAAACGGGGCGGGAGCAAGGGGCGGCCCACATCAAGAATACGTTGATCGCCACCCTATTCGACCGGCTTAGTGATGAGTTTCAGCTTGCCCGCCAGCCCGGCTCCAACCTCATCTACATTCTGCTGCGCGGCTTAATTCTTCTCATACAACAAGAGATCGATGAAGGGCGGGAGATATTGCCGGAGATTCACCGCTTACAGCAGCCGGTGGAACGTACCCGCGATCCCATCGAGTACGCCCTGGCTTATATCGACGCGCATCTCAATACCCACCTCACTATCGACGTATTGGCACGCCACACGGCACTTTCGCCCACCAGCTTCAAGAAGCAGTTTCGCCAAGTAACCGGCACGACTTTCCACCACCACCTGACGACTTGCCGTGTGGAATTCGCCGCGACATTACTGCGCGAGAGCGACCTGAAACTACAGCAAATCGCCCCACTCATAGGCCTGTCGCTCAATCAGTTGGGAAACCTGTTTCATACACACCACGGATGCTCGCCGGGGGAATATCGCAAGCGTCATAACAAAGTCTGATTTATGATGTTGGCGTCCGATATTGGGGTTATCTTTGCCATACTTGGTGGCAGAATAGATAAGCAATCCTCAATTTCCAGGAAAGGAGAAATAATATGCCTCAATATCAAACCCATTCGGCCAATGGCATACCCCGTGGCTTTACCCTCATCGAACTTCTTGTCGTGATAGCTATAATATCAATCCTTGCCACGATCCTGTTTCCCGTCTTCGCACGGGCGAGGGAAAACGCGCGGCGAACGAGTTGTTTGAGTAATCTCAAGCAAATGGGTTTGGGAGTCGTCATGTATACACAGGATTACGATGAACGTTATCCCATGGCGTTTTCAGTTCAACCGCAAATACCTGCTCCCGGGAGTTGGGGCGGTTCGGCAGGAGCTTATCAATGGTTTTGGCAACATCAGATTTACCCCTACACCAAAAGTAAGCAAATATATTATTGTCCTAACGGCGACTCGTCCGTTACCAGTCCGTACTACGCCCATTATGGAGCCAATGCCAACGTAATCGGCCATAGAGACTACGTTCCGGATGCCAATAAAAGCCTCGCCCTCGCCTCCGTTGCTTCACCGTCCACCGCTTACATGTTGATGGATTCAGGAATGTATGTTGTGGAAACGAATAGTGTTCGTGACCGCTTAACGAGTCCCATTAGCTCCTGGTATCTTCCCGGAACACGCCAGTATGTCGGCTCCGAGAGCGGTATCACCACCGACACTTTCGGTTTAGCAGACTACAAGAGTGAAGGACGGCATTTCGACGGTAACAATGTCACCTTCGTGGATGGCCATGCCAAGTGGGTGAAAACAGCCGCGATGTGGAATGAAGCAGTCAAATTTAAAACCGGGAGTTACGCCGCAACGACCCAAAGCGCCTGGAATCCACTTAACAGCGGATAACCAATAAAAGTTGTTATTTGCTCGACATAGGTAGCAAAAATATTTATTAGATGAAAACAAATGACTGACACAATGAAGAAACTACCGCTTGTATTAACCATGGCATCCCTGTTGACGAGCACCTGGACTGCCCATTGCCAGACTACGAAAAAAACTATTCTCATCCCACTCAAACCGGATCCGCCCATTAATATAGATGGTAATTTGGACGACTGGAATGCGATCCCCGGTGCCATCACCCTGGACACAAAACAGCACGTCGTCTTTGGCGGCATGGCCTGGAAAAATTCTGGAGATTTAAGCGCTACGATTCAATTGGCATGGCGGCAGGAAGCACTCCACATCGCGGCAAAGGTGAAGGACAACACGTTGCGGCAGACACAGTTCGGTGCCAATCTATGGAAGGGTGACCATGTGGAATTGTATCTGGATATCGCGCCGGATACGGATACCGGCAGAGATACGTTCGGCCCGCAGCAGTTTCAAATTGGCCTTAGTCCCGGCAACTTTAAACGCACCGGCGACGTGCTCAATGATATGGCACCGGAGGCATACGTTTTCAAACCGGCCGGCACCTCGGCAGAGGATATACAAGTGGGCGCGCAACGCACGCCCGACGGCTACACCATCGAAGCCTCGATTCCGTGGAAGGTTTTTCATTTCAGCCCGCAGGTGGGATTGCCGCTTGCCGTGGAAGTGGGCGTTTCCGACACGGACGGCACGGAAGCGGCACAGGAAAAGATGATGACGCTCGGCACTGCGAAGTGGGACGGTGTCCGCAGCAATTTGCAGCGCACGGTCGTGGCCGGTGCCGATGGCAGCGCACCGGCTTCCATAACCAGTCTTCCATTATTGGAAACCGGCGATATTCCCTCCAAAGGAACAAGGGAAATTCCATTCAACGCGCCGGAGGTTCCGCAAGGCTATGAAGCTGTGCTTGCCGTGTGGGGAAGGCTGGATTTTCCATCTCCAGGTGGATATGCCCCGGCATTGTCATTAGAGTTAAACGGCAGAACAATAAGCTCAAGACGTTTGCTCAATAAGCAATATAGCGAAGAGATGAATACCGGCCAAATAATTAGTATGGTGGCAGGCGACCTATTCACCGTGCCTTATGCGCCAAACTTTGAATCGGTGGATAAAAGCAACTCCTACGCCTTGAAAAGTGGGAACTCAGCTTACCGCGAGTTCCGCGTCACAGATTTACTCAAGCAATCCGGCAACAACCTGACTCTCAAAAATATCCCCTATGGAGGTGTCGATCAGACACTGGCCGTCGGCAATGTCAAATTGCTGTATCGTATGCCATCAGTTACCAAAGAGTTACAAGGCGCACCGACAGGCCACTTGCCGAAAATCGCGCCCAAAACCATCACACCGCTGAACTATACCGTTACGCAGAATACGGGAAGCTCTTTCGCACTGCAATTCAACAAAAATACTTTCCAGGTCGCTTCGCAGTATTCCACCCCGGCAGGCAAATGGGTCACCGGCCCCAACGAGTATTTCACTGTCAAACGGCAACTGGAAAAGCAGGGTGAATGGGTTATCGTGCGCGATACCTTCACCAATCTCACCAATGAAAACCTGCCACTCATGCACCGCAATGAGGTGCAAATGAAACCCAACAAGGTTTGGTTAGGTGGCCTATCACCCAACGGCATTACCGGAACTTCCAGCGAACCGCACACCCCCACTGTCTTTGCCGTCCAGGAAAACACAGGTATCGGGCTATTGCCGTTAGACGATGTCTTTCAGGTTCACATCACAAATTACAGCACTCCCAATACTATTGGGCTGGCGGATAATACGCTGGTGCTCAAGCCCAAAAGTACTTACACGGCGGAATGGGCCATTGTGCCGGTAGATTCAAGCGATAATTTTGCTTTCATTAACGCCACACGGCGTTTGCTGGATTCCAACTTTTCCGTTGATGGCTCCTTCGCTTTCATGCGCACCAATCCCGATACGTTCGGCAAATGGAGCGACGAGCAGATTATTAACTTCGCCAAATATAAAGATTTGCAGTACCTGTGTACCAGTTTTGGCTACCCACTCTATAAAGACCGCGTTCCGCACGGCACGGCGTTCCAGCAGATTGACCTCAGTGAATTAAAACAAGCCATAGAGAAGCGGCGCAGGTTGTTGCCGGGCGTGAAGCAGATTCACTATTTTCATAATTTTATCGACGTAGCGGACGAAGCGCCAGAGAAGTTCAAGGATTCTCGGCTCCTGTTGCAAGACGGTACCCAAGGAGATTACGGGCTAAACATCTACCAACTTTTCGTCCCCACACTGGAAAACTCCTACGGCGCGGCAGAGGCCAAAAGTATCGACCTCCTTTTGGAAGATCTGAAGCTGGATGGCGTCTATTGGGACGAAATAGATCACTCCAGATATACCTACACCTA
>DAITOV010000291.1:0-6702 GCA_036833945.1 Abditibacteriia bacterium | reverse complement strand
AAACAATAATTAACGGCCAGGAAGTAGAGCGTTTACGTGTCATAGGAGGATATTACTCGATATACGAGGACTTTAGGCACGACTTCTTTAGGTTATCGAATTTCATAACCTCTTGCCGGAAAACTCAATGGTTTGCTGTCTTTACAAATTGTTATTGCGGCACTTTACCATCACCCGTCATCTTCCTTGCGAGGGAAAGCCATGTCCTTTTAACCAAAAACCACGAGGCCCGGCAACGGCTAATACCAATCCTACAAATTAACATCCTCACTCTTCCCCGTTCCATAGCACGCCAAGCCTTCGGCCACGCAAACTTCATCGCAACTTTCCGCAATTAACGACAAAAAAGAAGGTCGTTGGCATCAATGTCCGGATGCCTTCCAGCATGCTGTCTACCGTCACCTATCTCCCATCGCAAGATGGAGATTATTCTGCAAAAACGGTTAAATTAACTCTACCATAACAACAACCAGCATTTTATGTTGTTAAAAAAATAGCACACTGTCCGCTCACCCCTTTGTTTACTTTTGTGTTTTTTCGCGACACTAAAAATCAGTTCAGAAAAACAAACAGCCTCCCCGAAAACTCGGGGAGGCTGTTTTGTCTTTGGGTTTCTACTTCGCCAAAGAGCCAGATTAACTTTTAAGCAATGCTTAGAAGCCAACGTTGGCGCCGACGCGGAAGTAGCTGATGTTGTCCCAATCGCCCTTGGGGCTGTAGCGGCCATACTTGACTTCGAGGTCGAGACCCTGGGTCAAAGCATAGGTCGTACCGATGGTCCAAACGTTGCCCAACTTGCGGCCGCCGGTTCCCTTGGCGCTGTAGTAGCGGAAGTCGATCGGAAGACGCTTGATGACACGGAGGGTACCACCGATGTCGTAGACCTTCTTGGCAGCCATGTACTGCGGATCCAACAAGCTGCCTTCGCCATTGATGAGCGGAGCGCCCAATGCCAGACCACGATCGAAGACGGCTTCGCCGTAGGTGCGGGCAAACGGGTTGGCGGACGATGCTGCGAAGTATTCGAAGTCATCGCTGGCCTTACCGTAGGCAAAGTTCAGGTCGAGGGCACGAGTGCGCAAGACCGGAACGGTGATGTTGTAAGCATGTCCATCAGCTTCGCCACCGTAGAAGTAGTTCTGCTGCTTGACATATTCAATGCCAACGTTGCGGTTGAAGAGCGGAATGGTCAGGTCGAAACCATAACCCTTCTGGCTTTCAACGCCACCGGCCAGGTAGGAAGCACCCAACTGAACCGGCTGACCGCTGATCTTGAACAGGTTGATGGCACCACGAATCAGAGTTTCGTTGTCATCAACACGCTGACGCTCGCGCGGATCGCCGAGGCCACCGGTATTGAAGGTCTGCAGACCCGGGAAGCCAATGGCTGCACCGGACAGATATTCTTCAATGCTGTTGGCAAAGTTCGGGGACTGGAAGGCATTGGCAGTGGTGCCCAAGTAACGGACTGCACCCGAGTGGGTGTAGGCGTTCTTCGAACCAATACCGATGTTGTTGTTGGTCGAACCAACGAACGCGGTCAACTGAACCGGTCCGAGATTACCCTGAACCTGCAGCTGATCGGTCGGGGCCAAATCGTTGTCGTACAAGAGACCCTGTGCGACTTTGGTGCGCTGACGACCCAGGATGGCAGTGATGCGGCCGAGGTCGGCAACGGCGTTGGCTTCACGGATCTGAATGTTGCTGTCACCTTCAGCGCCGAACTCACCGGCCCAGGGATCTTCCGCAGTGCCGCTGATCGAACGGATAGCAGCATTCAAGGTCAGCTTGTCGCTAACGCGGTCGGTCAAGCGAACTTCGAAGTCGGTGTAGCTGAACTTCTTGTCGCCACGGCTGCCGTTGTAGTCGGTCAGGTTACGGGAATTGCCGAAACCAACCAGCGGGTTGCTGTTAAACAAACCGCCACCTACGAACGAGTTGAAGTTGAAGAAGTTGTCGACAACAGTGGGATCAGTGCCGGGGGCAATGATGTCCTGGAGCAAGTTGTCCGGGATAACGCCGCCGCCCAGACCTGCGCCACCGAAACGACCACCATTACGGTTGTCGATGTAGTCGGCGGTACCGGTGCGGTGCAACAAGGAGGCGGAGACCGTCATACGCGGGGGCTTAACCACGCGATTTTCTAGAGCGGTCACACGAGCGTCGAGTTCGTCAACGCGAACACCCAGAGCAGCGAGTTCATCCTTGAACTCTTTGCGGAGAGCGTCGAGAGCGTCTTTGAGTTCGCCCTTGGTTACCAGGTTGGCGATGTTGGTCGGACCTTCGGGACCACGGGGGCCAGCAGGACCGGCAGGACCCTGAGCGCCGGCAACACCGGCCGGGCCGGCAGGACCGCCGCCAGCGGCGGGCAGGTTCTGCAACAGACGGGCGATAGCGACGGCGAACTCATAACGAGTCATCGCGCGGCCACCATTGTACTGGCCGCTGGGGTAGCCTTCCAGCACACCGGCCTGGCTCAGCTTGTTGATCGCCGGGTAGGCCCAGTGATCGAGGGGAACGTCGGGGTATTCGGCGGGGGCTTGTGCTTGCGCAACCGGGGCCAGGCTCGGGGCCGCGATCGGAGCAACTAACGCCGGGGTGCCGACTGCGAGAGCGAGTAACGCGCTCATTGCTGCATTGCGTTTCATTAGCGTTTTTCTCCTGAAAGTTTTTACGACATTACCTACAAATTCACGGAGATAAAAAAGCGCTTTACAAGCCTTGCTTCGCCTTTCCAAACCAAGAGTCCGGGAGTTGCCATGTTTCCTCCATCGGTATTGATTCAAGCCGTCGAAACGTCGTCTTGTACAACCCTCTTTTCTTTCTCCGTCGAAAACAATTGACTTCGTTGATTCACCGGCAACAAATCGAATTGGTTGTCGCAAAAGAGAATCGCATCGAGCCACGCGTTTCTTTCGTGTTAGCGCCAATCACTTCGACAATAAACCCGTTTACATCAATCGAGTTCAATTGAAATCTGCATTATTATAACCGTGTATTCTAAGTTTGTAAAGTTTTTTTAATTTTCTCAAAAACTTTTTTAGATTACTTCTAGTTATCGGCTATCTCTGCTGGCTGGGCTTCATTCTGGGCAGCCAGGCGAGCCCCCTGGCGCTCTACGACAATGCTGCTAAAGACCAGGTCCTGTCGTGTGCCCCAGGTATTGATCATGAGATCATAACCATCGCGATTGGCAAACGAAGCATCGGGAATTTCGAATTCATAAGTCGCCCAACCATCTCCACCCTCCACGACCTGCCACGGCGTCACTTTGAAGCCGCTGGGCGAATCGTATTGAAGATTAAAGCCACCCTTGGAAGCAAAAGGTCCATCAGATGCAGCAGGACGCTTCACTTGCACCGTAACCTTGACCGGCGTGCCGCGTGTGAAGAACAGATAGTCATTAGCCACATCCAGATAAATGCTGGGCTGCCCTTCTCCCGGATTCATGACGTCACGGGAATAGGTGCTTATCAGGCCACTCCTTCCATCGACGGTGGAGAACTGATTTGCAGCGCCCCGGAAACCTAAATACTTGCGCCAATATAGCCCGTCTTCAACCCCGGCGTTACCCGCAGCAAAAACAGCGCGTAAACTTTCTTTGCCGATACCGGCGTTCTCATCGCTCACCAACCTCGCCAAAGTTTTGTTGACATGTAAATCGCGCAATCCTTGTGCCACCTTGAATGAAAGTGAGGTGAGCCACACCGGGCGCGAAGTCAATCGTATCACTCCCGATGCTCCGCCCAATTCAAAGCCACTCACATCCTGCACTTTGGAATCGGCATTGGTTTCGAGATGCACGCCGCCCGGCAAGCCCGGGTCGCGCACCGGGTCGAAGGTCAATTGTGTGCGGCTCTTGCCCGGTGTTGCCCATGCGACACCAACGGTTTTGCCACCGCCTTCGAATACCAGCACCACGGCATCGGGACCGGCAGATACGGCACCCACATACTGCTTATCGCGCAGTTGCCGCGTTAATTGGGTGTAGGCATTGTAAGCGGGGCGCTGGGTGCCATCCCGCTTGAGCAGGCCGCTGCCAAATTGTGAATTGATGGGATCGACGCGACCGTATTCGGCTTCATCGCGCAAGTCGCCCCAGAAGATTTTTTTCACACCGGTCGCCAGCGCCAGTGCCATCGAGCGCACCAGATAATCGGCCTGAGCCTGCGGAGTGAACTCCTTCGCCAACTGACTGCGCAGCTCGGCATCCTGAGTGTTAAAAATTGTATTGGCACGAGGGGCTTGCAAATCGGCCGCATCCAGACTCAAGCGGGAAAGGCCGTGTACCCAATACTCTTTATTGCGCTGATGCGGATCGCGCAGTAAGGTGCCGATCGGCAATACCATCTCTTCAGCATTGGCTACTACGCCGGGCTGCCATTGCGATACGGGATACAACGAGACGCCGCGCACCATCGGCAATAAGCCATTGGTGCGCAACTCTTCGATAAAGCCCAGGTTCACGCCGCCCGGTTCTCCGGCAAATACCACTGCGCCGCCATCGACTTTACGCAGAGTTTCCACGGCCCGGCGTGTGACGATGCGGTAATCCTTAGCAACGGAGCGGAAATTATAAGTCGCCGGATTTTCCCAGATTTGCCAGGCCTGCACGTCATTGCGGTAACGTCCTACAACGCGCCGCACATAGTTATCCCAGGCTGGTAATTCACTGGTCTTGGGCGGGCTATTGCGCCATTCGCTGACTACGTTGCTGCGCGGATACAATGTTGCCCACTTTGTGGTGTTGCCCAGCACACCGACAACAGCCAGGTTACGCGCACGAGCGCCACGCACCACGCGGTCGAAGTGCGCCCACTGGAAGGCGCTGCCTTTGGTGGGTTCGAGAGTGCTCCAATCGAAACGGAATTTAATCAGTCCGGCTCCCGCACGCTGGGCAGCGTCGAGCAATATTTCAATATCGTTGGGGTTGGCGTCGTGGAAATTAATCGTCACGCCAAAAGGCCCGGCTTTGTCCAGGGCTGCCTGGTGGTCGCTGGGGGCAGAAGGAACGTTGGTTGCCGGGTCGGTGACCACTACGGTTTGCGATGCTGCCAGCCACTGCACTTGATAGCCGAACAGTTCCGCCAGGCCACGCAGGGGAACGAATGCCCGGCCATTGACCTGAATGGGCGGTGAAGGCAAGGTTACCGCTGCCGATTCGACTGCGGCTACGGTCTCCCCGACTTTGAGGCTATAGCGTTTGCCGTTTTGTGTAATGTCGATGCGCGACGTGGCGGCGTCGTAATTCACCGCTGCGCCCAAATTTTCCAGAACGCCCCTCAGCGGCACAAAGACACTGCCGTTACGCAAAAGCGGCGCGGGGTCGGTTTCGACGTTGCGACCATTGATATTAATACCGATCACTTGACCGATAGAGGTTGAACTGGGCGAGGGTGCTTCCGGGGTGACTGTCGTGGGGGGCGTAATCAGCGTAGGCTGCGCACTGGCAAGGGTGATTGAATACGGTGCGCCCAGTGCGCCGACAACGAAGAGGCTGCGAAGAATGGTGCGATGGAATGATGCTTTCATGACAACTCCGATTTACAAGTTTGCTGGCTGTTAGATAGCCAAAACCGACAAAAGTTTAATAAAAGATGAAAAAGATCGAATAAATACATCGCCGGCGATGTGAGAAGAGTCTGTTTAAGTGGTATTTTTTGTATGCCACCTCCGTCGTGGCAATTACAGTATTTTGCATTTACGCGGCAGTAATCCATATGTCATCAGCGCTAAAAAACAAAAAACCGCAACAGTGCATCTCGGCTTTGGGCCGGTGGGCAACTGCTACGGTTTGATTGTTTTCAACAAAACTGAATGATTACGAATTAGACGGGAGCGCCTTGACCGCGAGCGGCCTGGACAGCTTCGTCACGCGAAATCCACTGACCAGTGGCCTGGTAGTGCTTCCAACGCAGAACACCCGGCAACGACATGAAGTTAGCTTCCGGCGTGAAAGCGGTGAGACCGCTCACGTTCGGATACTCCTGAGCCTGAGCGCTCGGCGCGGCGAACAGACCGACAACGGCGGCAGCGGCTACGAAAGCAACGAGAATTAACTTACGCATTTTCTGTTTCACCTCCTCCAAACTCCAACAAAATTTCGGCTATTATATCCTTTATAACGGCTCAATACAAATAATTTTGTCTTTCGCCGCAATAAAAATAAGGCCAGCAAGTAGTATAAGCAAATGCCATGCCGCTTTTCCGTGACACAAAAAAATATTTTTTTACGACACGGATTTTTAACCGTCATTGTTAGACTCGAAGTGTGAAACCTTTCTCGAAAGCGCTCCAATTTCAATTGGCCGATGCCCTGCAAAACCAGTTGATTCCCTGGGCACGCAGCGGCCGGCCCATCGCTTTCCTCGACGCCCCGCCACGCGTCATCGGGCAGGCTTCCATTACCGAACAGCCCGCCAAAGCCTTGCCTCCCTTGCAAGGCGTGGGGCAGGTCGTGCGCATGCGCCACTGGCACACGGAAAATCTCAATTCAGTGGATGTCCCCACCCTTACCTGTGTCATCGATGGAGAAGCCGACATCGAGATGGGCATGACTCAACAGCAGTGCCGCCGCCAGGGCACCGAAGCCAAGCGTTGGGTCATCGCCCTGCCCAAAAGCACCTTTTTCCTGGCCACCCCCGGCACCCCCACTTCAGCAGCCGGCAAGGTGCATTGGCGGCGGCCCCACCCCGAAAAAGC
>DAITOV010000290.1:0-6716 GCA_036833945.1 Abditibacteriia bacterium | reverse complement strand
GTGTCGGCGGGCGTGAGTGTGCAGAAACCGATGTCGGAAATCGCTTCGCAGTATCGCCGCCAGAACCCTGATGCGAAATTGCAATTAAAGTTTGGCGTCACCGGCACCATGCAGCAGCAGGTGGAGAAGGGCGATTCGATTGATATTATCGTGACCACTTCGCAAAAGAGCATGGACGAATTACAAGCCGAAGAACTCATCGTACCATCGACCCGCGCTATCCTGGCTCGTAACCGCATGGCGCTCATCGTGCCGCGAAACTCGCGCCTGGCAATAGATTCGTTTACCGACCTCGGCAAATCTCAGGTGACAAAAGTGGCGATTGCCGCGCCGCAAACTGTGGCAGCGGGCCAGTATGCGCGGCAGATATTGAACAATCTCGGACTCTGGAAAAGCGTCCGCCCGAAAATCGTGCAGACCAAGGATGTCGATGGAGCGGTTGACCAGATCGAGCAGGGCAGGGCCGATGCCGCTATCGTCTATCGCACCAACACCATCGGCAACCCGCGTGTGCGCATGGTGGCGGTGGCACCTGCCAATCTGCACTCGCCGATCGTCTATGCACTGGCAGTAACTGCAGCGTCGAAACAGCAAACTGAAGCACGACGTTTTGCTGCCTATCTCACCAGTGACCCGGCGCAAAAAGTCTTGCAACGGCATGGGTTTGGGACGGATGATTAACTATTCTGTAAGATAAGCTTTTGCGGTTGAGGTTTGCCTGAAGAACCGCGCGCGTAAGCGAGCCGGGTATCCCCGAGCGTTTTACTTATTTTATGCCTGTATTCGGCTTAGCGTAATGCCTGCCCACACCCGACTCGCTAACGCGCGCGGTTCTTCATGACGGCTCCTCGCTTGCTAAGGCGGAAGAATTATTTTACAGATGTCTAATCGCCGTTAAACGCATAGAGCAAACGCACCACACCAGACTCGAAGGTTTGGCTTTCGATCAAATTCCACTGCCGGTGCTGGTAGCCACCCTGGAAAAAGCGGGTGCCTTTGCCCAGCATTACCGGATAGACAAAGAGTTGAAGTTCGTCGATAAGATCGTAGGCTAATAAAAAGTTAGCCGTTTTCGCACCGCCAAAGAAAACGATGTTATTCCCGGTTTGGCTTTTCAGTTGTTCAATCGCTGTCTTTGCATCACCTGAAATCAAACGCGTATGGCTCCAAGTCGCTTCGCGTAGGGTGTTGGAAAGCACCAGCTTTTCCAGCGTATTCATCTTCTGCGTAATGACGGGATGCTCGCTGGTGGCGTTGGGCCAGAAATCGACGAATAGCTCATAAGTCACGCGGCCGATGAGGATGGTATCGATCCGTGAAAAATAATCGGCCATATACTCGTCAATTTCGAGATCGGGTGTGAGCCAACCGAGTTCGCCGTTGACTCCCTCACTGTAACCATCGAGCGAGAGCATAATGGAAGCGACCAGTTTGCGCATGGCATTCTCCGTATTGCGGAAGTGATGAACAGTATAGGCGCAACTTTCGTTCCGTAGAGGCTTAGAAGTCGTGGAGATGCAGGCTCTTGCCCGGTGCCGCTGCCAGACGCAAAGCCCAGGCAGCATCTTTTAAAATGGAAGCCGCCGCCTGGCCTTTACCTTCACCTACATATTGCACGAGTCGGCGGTTTTGGAAGTAGTAGGTCGCAGTGGTTCGGTGGCCAGGTTTGCGGCGGTCGAGATTCCCTGTGGTTTCATTCAACAAGAAATATTGACGTTCTTGCTTTGCGCAAATCAGCCGCCGGTTATGGAAATAGTAAACGGTTTGCAGATTATTGTTGGATAGCCCCAACCACTCAATTACTTTGACGACCCCAGTGGCGTTGCGCCAGACGATAAGGTAACCGCCTTCATCGGTGCCGGTGAGTTCTTTTTCCGTTTTTTTAAGTTGAGGGAGGGTACGGTTGATGGATTTAACCGTGTTGTCGATTTGTTTGCTGACTGCGTGTGCTGCTGGCCGTGAAGTGCGGCTATTTTGAGGAGTCGTGATCGGTGTAAGGCAAAATAAAGTGCCAAGACCAAGAATGGTTGCGAACGCCAGTGTCAATGAGCGCATAACCAGAATCCATTAAGTGATTATTTCCCTTTTAGTTTAATAGCTTTCAGTAGGTCAATTTTTCAAGGGAAGGAGCAAAGATAAAGGACAGGAGAGACAACGCAACCGTAGAGACGCGATTTATCGCGTCTGAGCCTCTTCCCAAGCCTGATGCCTTACAGATTCCCACGCCCCAAGACGCGATAAATCGCGTCTCTACGGTTGCGTTTTTGTTTGCGAAGGAAACCCCCGCATCAAACAAAAAAGCGTGGAGCTTCCCAAAGGCAGCTCCACGCTTTTTGCGTGTCAGTAAATCTACTTACACGGGCGATCCGGCGATTCGGGTTCGGCGTAAACCGTATCGTCGCCCAAGACCTCTTCCATCGTTTCATCATCAGCGATGGCGTCTTCCGGCGAAATTGGTAAAGGGTCTTCCAGGCTGGGAGGCTCCTGTGCTCCCTCCATTCCGTGACGGCTCTTGCAGGTCGCTTCGGCCACCGCGTTTTTATCGTCGGCAATCGAACCGCGCTTGGAGAAGATAATCGCTCCGGCCAGCGCACCCACTGAAACTACGGTGACAGCGATGCGCGCGCCCTGCGGGATGTTGGGGCTGATGACCATAGGAGCGATCAGCAGCGCCACCAGGTTCATCACCTTAATCAGCGGGTTGAGCGCCGGGCCGGCGGTGTCCTTGAAGGGGTCGCCTACGGTGTCGCAGACCACGCTGGCTTTATGCTGCTCGGTACCCTTGCCGCCAAACCAGCCGTCTTCGATCTTCTTTTTGGCGTTGTCCCAGGCACCGCCCGAGTTGGAGAGCAGCACCGCCATCAACTGGCCCGAAACGATGGCACCGGCCAGGTAGCCGCCCAGGGCGAGTGCGCCTTTTTGCGGATCGCCCAGACCCATGCCGAAACCAACCGCAATGGGCAGGAAGATTGCCAGAATACCGGGGCCAAGCAGTTCGCGCTGGGCCGCCGCTGTCACAATCGCCACGCAACGGGCGTAGTCGGGTTTGGAGGTGCCTTTCATAATACCGGCATCCTCGCGGAACTGGCGGCGCACTTCGGTGATGAGTTCCACTGCGCTGCGCCCCACCGCGTTGATGGCAAAGGCCGAGAACAGGAACGGGGCCGCACCGCCGATGAGCAAACCGACGAATACTTCGGGGGTATCGAGTCGAATACCGATGTCGAGCAGTCCGGCATCGGCCATAAACGAACGGAACAGTGCCACGGCGGCAATCACGGCGGTCGCAATGGCAAAGCCCTTGGTCAGCGCCTTGGTGGTGTTGCCTACAGCGTCGAGATGGGCAACAATCTTGTCGCCGGGCAGAACGCCGGGTTTGTGGTTGGGGTCGTCCTTGTCTTCTTCCAGCACACCCGACATCTCAAAAATGCCGTTGGCGTTGTCGGTGATGGGGCCGAAGGTATCCATCGCCAGGATGTAGCCGGTGGTGGTGAGAAGTCCCAAACCGGCCAGTGCCACGCCATAGGCGGCCAGCAGCGGGTTGCCGGCGAAGACTGCCAGGGCGGCCATGAGGGCGGCCACGATGGCGGCTACGCCCCATACTGCCGATTCCAAGCCGATGGCGAAACCGGAGATAATCATGGTCGCCGGGCCGGTTTTGGCGGAGAGGGTAATTTCGGTCACCGGTTTCTTGTCGGCTGCGGTGTAGTATTCGGTCATCTTACCGATCACCAAAGCCAGAATCACGCCAATGAGCGCGCAGAGGAAGAAGCGCCACCATTCATAGGTCACGCCGCCCACGGTCACGCCGTCTTTAAACAGCCAGTAAGAGCCAAATGCCGAAAGCAGCAGCGCGGCGACTGAGGCCACATTGAAGCCGAAGCTGATGGGCTGCATGGGGTTGAAGTCGGCTTTTTCCTGGCCGCGCACTGCGAGCACGCCCAGAATGGAAGCCAGCACGCCAAAGCCCTGCATCAGCAGCGGGTAGAGCGCCAGGGCCAGCACGGCGGGGCCGCCGACTGCTGCGCCCAGAATGATGGCAGCGACCAGCGTCACTTCGTAGCTTTCAAAGACGTCGGCTGCCATACCGGCGCAGTCGCCCACGTTGTCGCCCACGTTGTCGGCGATGGTGGCGGGGTTGCGGGGGTCGTCTTCGGGGATACCGGCTTCGACCTTACCCACCAGGTCGGCACCCACGTCGGCGGCCTTGGTGAAGATGCCGCCGCCCACGCGCATGAAGAGCGCGGCCAGCGAACCGCCGAAACCGAAACCGACCAGCACGAACATTGCCTGGTTCTTGAAGACCAGGAAGATGAGGCTGGCACCCAGCAAGCCCAGGCCCACCGTCATCATACCGGCGACTGCACCTGAGTGGAAAGCGGCTTCATGCGCGCCTTTGAAGCTGGTGCGCGCCTGGTGAGCCACACGCTGATTGCCGTTGACGGCCATCCCCATGCCGACGTAACCCGCTCCATAGGAAGCGGCCACGCCCAGCAAAAACGCAACGGCCACGCCCAGAGCCAGCGTGACCGTATATCCAGGTTGATTCTGAAAGAGGAAAAAAAGTGCGACGGCAATGACGGCAACCAAAGGCAGCATTGCCTTGATTTGCCGCTGTAAGTAGGCATAGGCACCGGCGCGAATCGCACTGCCGACCTCCTGCATTCCGGCGGTTCCAGGACTGAGTTTCATCACCTGGGCACGCCAGAACAAACCCGCTAAAACCGATAGCAAGCCAAACGCGGCAGCTATGTAGAGGATAAGGTTCTCATGCGGCCCGAACGGAGGCAGTTCGAGCGCTTCCCCGGCATGGGCTGCCTGGGGAGTGAGAAGAGTAAGTAGTGTTGCAGCAATAAGGCCAGCGGGTACGACACAGCGGGGGGATGGCATTTTCACGAATGATTTCTCCTATGAACTGTGTACTCAACGGCGTCCTAGTAGTGCGAACTGATTGTAAAGGTATATTTCGATTAAGAGAATATTGTTTCCACATTATTACATTGTAAAAACGCGGACGCAAATAAATTCTCAAAATAGATCTTAGGCCTTAGATCTTAGATCTTAGGAAATGGCCAGGGGAGCGGTGTGATTTTGTCCTAAACAAGGAGCCGTATTGTTCACCAGAATGCAGAACAGATAAAGTTAACCGATAGCATTTACGCCCGGTTGCCCCCTAAGATCTAAGCTCCAAGATCTAAGCTCTATTTCATCATCCCGTCGTAGACGGCTTCGACGTTGTTGGCGACGAGCTGGATACAAAAGTGGTCGCGCACGCGTTCATAACCGGCTTGGGCGATGGTTTGGGCGTGGGCCGGGTCGTGCAAAAGTTGGAGAATGGCCTTGCCCATCGCGGTGGCGTTATTCATGGGCACCAGAATGCCGCAGGCACCGTCCACGATGATTTCAGGCACGCCGCCGCCACTGGTAGCAACGACCGGCTTTCCGGCAGCCATGCCTTCGACCACGACCTGGCCAAACGGCTCGCCGATGGTGGAAGCATGCACCAGCACGTCCAGTTTTTCCAGCAAGAGGGGGACGTCGTCGCGAAAGCCCAGCCAGTCGAGATGGCCGTTGAGATTGAGGAGTTGGGCTTGCTGTTTGAGCTGCACTTCATACTCCTCTTCGCCAAACAGCGCTCCACCGATGATCTGGAATCGGGCGTTGGGAAACTCACGCAGCACGGCTGCGGCGGCATCGAGAAACACGTGCTGGCCTTTCCATTCGGTAAGCCGCCCGACAATACCGATCAGCGGAGCCAGATTGTCGACAGGAGCCTGGTAGATGGGCTTGGCTCCCACAGCGATGCCGTCGTGAACGGGGCGGGAAGGGTTGCCTTCACGCACGGGCAGTTGAAGCGTATCGAAAGTGGCCTGGGAGTTGGCGATCACCACGTGGGGAATGGTGCGGCAGCCAAAGCGAAAAGCACGCACCACCTTGGGCGGCAGGTAATCGTCGGCGATGCGGTCGCGCACGTGCCACAGCACGCGTTTTTTCGCCAGCCGCCCCGCAATGCCGCCGATAATATCGGCTTTGAGCGAGTTAGTATGGATGATATCGGGGTGGATTTTACGGATATGGGTGGCCAGACGCAGGGTAAAGCGCACCAGCCGCAACAAATCACGCACACGGGAAAGGGCACCGCGATTGAGCTGCTCCTTACGGGTGTGGACAATGGAGGGAGCCAGCGGCAACACCTGTGTTTTAATACCGGCGTCGCATAATTTTTCTTCGAGTGGCCCGTGGGAAAACAGAATGACGATGGGGAAATAGCGACTGCGGTCGAGATGCGTCACCAAATTCAGCAGCGCGATTTCGCCACCGCCCAGAGCAGCCGTGTGATCGAGAAACAGTATGGTGCGTGGGCGGTCATTCTGGGCAGAGACATTCATCTAAGCGGCTGCGGGCATCGATACTATACAGGTATTAATTCTGGGACAAATTGGCAGAGCCGAGTGTAGCAGAATCAGGCATAACACGGCGCGCGCACGTGTTATAGTCCGCCTGGCTTGCCGTTGTTTGCGAACCCAGAGCGTGAGCGACGGGCTGACCTTCCTGTTCCGTAAGCGTTTACGCCAGCCCGTCGCTCACGCTCTGGGTTCGCAAATAGATTAGTTCTCCAGTAACGAGGTGTAAATTCCGTGCAACCGTTCTGCGACTCGTGCCCAGGTGTAGTTGGCTTCGACCTGCTGCCGGCCGGTTTGCCCCAGCACTCGTGC
>DAITOV010000289.1:0-6760 GCA_036833945.1 Abditibacteriia bacterium | reverse complement strand
TCCGTGCCGGAGGGGATGCGAAACTCACTCCGGCACGGAGGCCGGAGCCACCATATGCAATCACTTAATTTACAGACTAATTAGTGTAAAAAGCTGTTTTCAATAGTGACAAAGTGACAGAGTGACACTGTTTTTATTTCGCAGAAGGGTGGGAAAAAAGTGTCACTCTGTCACTTTTGCTGCCGCGAAGGCATAACTGTTATGTCTCCCTTCCAACAAAACGCCGACACGACGCGGTGACAAGTCACCGCACTCCAAAATAGCCGCCCGCCTCTTTTTTGAGGTGGGTTTTTTTGTGCCTGGCGGCAGGGGTCGCAGGGCCAAGTGTGACAGTGACACACGTTTTTTTAGCGTTATATGCTCTCTATAATAATCAACGTTATTTCTTAAGTTGATAGTACTCTCTGTGAGAGATTAGCCCACCGCAGGTGATTACATGCAACAGTTGGCGCAGTTTGCTAAAAAGGTTGGCGTTGCAAATTGAGCTGTGGCTTCACAACTCTATCCCCTGAAGGCAGAGAGTTTTATTTGCCAATAAAACGAGCGATAGCGTCAACCAGAGTTTGGTTGATAGGCAGGCTTGGGTCTGAGTAAGAAGCAAGCTGCTTATCGCGCTGTGCAGGTGTGTCTTTCAAGACATGGTTCATGCCGGGAATAATCAGCAACTCTGCACGCGGTTGGGCTTTAGCCAAGGCCTGTGCATCATCTACTGTCACTTGAATATCCGAGGTGCCTTGCACAATTAAAATACGCCCGGAGAAGCTGGCAATCTCGACGGTTGGTTTATAACGAAACCATGAAATAATATAGGGCTGAACACTGGGCCGAAACAAAGCTCCCAACGCAGGGGGCACATCGTCCACAGTTTTGCCGTCTGTGAGGGCTGCGACAATTTCCTGGCATTTTTTCAGGAGATCTTCGGGCAGTTGGGAACTCACCTGGCTCAGAATCATGTCTCCGGCCGGTTGGCCGGGACCTGCGATAGAGACGTAGGTCTGCAACTGTGCCATGCCTGCAGCTAATAAACCGAGAGAGGCACCTTCGCTATGGCCGATCACGGTCACACCCGAAAAACGCGGGTCTTGTTGGAGTTGCCGTGTCCAGAGTACAGCGTCCTCGGCCAGTGTCTCAAAACGTAAATCTTCTTCAGCCAGCATAGCCTCGGCGCTTTGGCCGATTCCGCGTTTATCGTAGCGTAGGGAGGCAATGCCCTGTGTTGCCAGTCCCTGTGCCAGCATTTTGAGCGAGTTGTTGGAGCCGCCCAACAAAGGATTATTACCATCACGGTCGGTGGGGCCTGAACCGGCAATGATGAGTGCGATAGGACAAGGCCTACTGGCATTCTGAGGTAATTCCAGAGTGCCGTAAAGCGTACCTGTTGGAGTTTTAAGCTGAGCCGGTTCGGCGTAGAGTGCAGACGCCATAATAAATGTGAGGACAAGAATAAATGTGCGTATCTTCAACATAAGAACGCATTATACGACGTAATAATAAAAAAGAGGACCGTTATCGTATTATCTCAGATGCACTTTAAGGTAATCGAGCGTTTGCTGCCAGGCGTCTTTGGCCGCTTCGGCATGATAGCGTTCGCCGGTGTCGTTGAAAAAAGCATGGGCCGCGCCGGGATAAATTTTATATTCGAATTGTTTGCCTGCTCGTTGCATAGCCTGAGCAACTGCCGGGACTTTCGAGGTAATCCGCTCATCGGTTTCGCCATAAATACCCAGAACCGGGCAACGCACTTCGGTGAGCTTTTCGTCGGGCGGTGCGCTGCCATAGAAAACAACAGCGGCACGCAGAAGGTCGCTTTGAGTGGCTAATAAAAACGAGCGGGCACCGCCCCAGCAAAAACCGATGGAAGCCAGATGGCCGGGGCGAACTTTAGGGTGGCCGTTGAGATAGATAAGCGCCGCATTCAAATCGGCCTGGGCGACGTCCGGGGAGAGTGCCGTGATCGCTGCACGTGCCGCATCGGGCGAAGCCATGGAACCGGTGCCACCGGCACGCGAAAGGCTATCGGGTGCCAGCGCCACGAAGCCTGCCGCAGCAAAGCGGCGCGCCACATCGCGAGTGTGATCGTTAAGCCCCCGATTTTCATGGATAACCACGATACCGGGAAACTGTCCCTCGCCTTCGGGAATATTGAGTGCCCCACTAATCTGCACGCCATCGGCGGCAGGATATTGAATAGTTTGGGAGACGATGTTTAAACGCTTCGCTTCTTGCTCTCCGACCACTCCCTGTGCCAGACCGGTCGATTCCAGAAGCAGGTGAGCCGCTGCCATGCTGCCGGTAATGCCAATGAGGCGAGTCAGGAACGAACGCCGGTCGATGGCCCCATTGCAATAGGATTCAAGGGATGCTTTTGTGCTCTCATTCATACCTGCCGCCTGCGCAATTTCTGCGCCGTAAAAGGATTAATATCAGCGCCGGAAATGACAAAACTCCGCCTTCAACACGAAGGCGGAGCCGGTGCCGATGGTAAGAAATGCAAGATTATCCGCCTTGATTCGCGACGACAGGCACTTCTTCGTAGGGTTGAATGACCACGAAACCATCCCCCTGAAAAGTCATCTGAAAGGTTTCGCCGCCCCCGCGACCAATCAGCGTTTTAAGATTGATATCGGTTTTCAGTTGTGGGGTGAGGTTGCCACTCCAGGCGACGGTGGCATTCGGGTCGGTTCTGACCGGATCGTTGGGAGTGACACGCAGGGTTAAAGGATGGCCGTGAGACATAATGGCAACCAGCCCCTGGCCGCTCAAGCGCACCGAGAACAGGCCGCCTGAGAGCATCCCGGCAATTTTTTTGTGCATGGTGATCTGGTGATTGACCGTGTTTTCAAATGCCAGCAGATCGTTGCCGTTGACATTGATGGTTTCGTTCTGCAAGCGCAAAACCGTGATATGTTTTCCCGCATCGGCCAGATAGCAGATGCCGTTGCCTTCAATCTTGGAAAGCGGTGCCATTTCTCCCGACACCATTTTCATCAGCGCATGCCCCACGCCTTTTTCGAGCATGCCTTCACGCTTGAAAGTGAGGTTGCCGCGATAGGCGACCATGGCACCCAGTTTCGACCAGATCAAGCCGTTCACATGGGCTTCGAGCATGCGGTTGCTTTCCAATTCGAAAACATCACCGGGATGATCACGTTCGGCAGTCGCCTGGATAAACTCTGCAATTGTGTGCGAAGGAGTGGGACGGGTGTCGGGAGCGTTCATAAAAATCAATTTCCTTTAGCCGAGAGTACCCTTATTATCGCATACTGTGGAGTGAAAAATTCACTTTCGATTGTCTATGAATCTTCTCGACCTGTTACCGCAACTTGCCGAAATTGCAAACCTGAAATCACAGAAATTCGTCGGCATCCCCTCTCCGGCCTGGGGCGCACTGGCTGCAGCCCGGCAACGCGATGCCGGGAATACCTTGCTGCTGATTACACCGAACACCGAATTGGCTGAGCGCGCCGCCCACGACTTGCACGCCATTTTCGACGGAGAGCCAAATGCACCGAAAGTGCTGCTCTTCCCGGTGCCCGATCGTATGCAGGGCGATGAAATCGGCGGCGATTCCCGGGCGACCCAGGAACGCCTGGCGGTGCTGGATGCGCTGTGCGGAGAGACTGCGGTCATCGTAGTTGCACCGGTGAATGCGCTCACTCACACCACGCTGCCGCCCGAAGAACTCAGGCAAGGCTACGATACCATTACCGTGGGACAAACGCTTGATCGGGAAGAGTTCATCAACCACCTGGCCGAGACCGGTTTCGAGCGCACCGACGAAGTGGAAGCGCCCGGCCAGTTTGCAGCACGTGGTGGACTCATTGATTTTTTCCCACCGGCATCGGAAAAACCAATCCGATTGGAACTATTTGGAGATGAAATCGATTCGCTGCGCACCTTCGACCTCGATTCGCAACGTTCCATCGATAAGCTGCAGGAGTTTCGTCTCACTCCGCCACGCGAAGAATATTTAAGTCTCTCCCGTGGACGTGAAGTAGCAGCGCAGTTGCAGCAGATTCTCGAACAGCAGGTATTGGAACTGGAAAGTGAAGGACTGGCCGAGGACGCCCAAACACTGCGCGAACGCGCCGCCAAAGATATTGCGCGGCTGGAACAAGCGACCTATTTCCCGGAATTGTCGCGTTACCGCGCCTTGCTCTATCCCGCGCGTCCCACACTTTTCGAGCATCTGCCCGATGATGCCGTTGTGATGTGGGCCGACCCGGAACGGGCACACACGCAAAACGAGCGCCTTCTGGATGATGACGAAGCCAACCGCGCCGAAGCGGCAGCCAGTGGTGCGCTGTTACGCCTGGCTCAGACACCGCTATGTGACTTTGATACCCTACGCGCACGCGCTGCAAAGTTTAATAATACCGAACTACATGTTGCCGAAGAGACCGGGGACGTGCAGCTTGAAGGACAAATGTTCGAGGTGCATTTGCCGCCCAGCTTCAATGGCAACCTCACAGCTTTTGTGAAATGGGTCAAAGACCGCCAGCTTGAAAATGCGGTTCTGGTGGTTTCGACGTCCCATGCCCGTCGAGTGCGAGAAATATTGGCCGACGGGCGAGTGCATCACGTCCATCTGCTGGATGCCGTCAACGAAGCACCGCCCGGTTTTGCATTGGTGATGCCCCAACGCCTGACTGCCGGTTTTGAAATCAAGTTGAACAAAGCCATAGCCAAGACAAAAAATCAAGCGGCCGATTATGTGCCGCAGCCGACTTCGTTAATCGTTCTCAGTGATGCCGAACTTTTCGGCTGGCAGGCGAATTTGCGCTTGCCGGTGAAAATACGTAAACGCGAAACCAAGGCAAAGTATGCTGAGAAATCGAAGGCCCTCTCTGACCTTGCCGATTTGAAAGAGGGCGATTATGTCGTTCACATTCAGC
Organism: Abditibacteriia bacterium; assembly: GCA_036833945.1. GTDB lineage: Bacteria > Armatimonadota > Abditibacteriia > Abditibacteriales > Abditibacteriaceae > DAITOV01. The sequence goes on along the minus strand of DAITOV010000289.1, from coordinate 1,865 downwards.
ACGGTATTGCGCGTTATGCCGGAGTGACGCGCCAGGAAGTTGGTGGCGCGACCAGCGACTACCTGATGCTGGAATATGCCGGAGCCGACCGCCTCTACGTTCCCACTTCGCAGCTCGATCGTGTTCAGAAATACCTTGGTGCCGGTGCCACCGTGCCCTCGCTTCACAACATGCGCGGCGGCGAATGGGAAAAAGCCAAGCAACGCGTGCGCGAAGAAGTGGCGAAAATTGCACGCCAGTTAGCCGAATTATATGCGGCACGCGAACAGGCCGATAAGGAACCCATCGCCCCCGATTCGCCCTGGCAACGCGAAATGGAATCGGCGTTCCCTTACGAAGAAACTCCTTCGCAGTTGCAGGCGATCAAAGATGTCAAGAGCGACCTGGAAAGCAACAAGCCGATGGATCGCCTGGTCTGCGGCGATGTGGGCTTTGGCAAGACTGAAGTCGCCGTGCGCGCTGCTTTTAAAGTGTTGCAAGACGGCAAACAGGTCGCCGTGCTCGTGCCCACCACGGTTTTGGCCCAGCAGCATTACCAGACATTTTCGGAACGGCTTGCACCATATCCCGCCCGCGTCGATGTCATTTCGCGTTTTCGCACCCCGGCCGAATTGAGGCAGATTCTCGAAGAAACTAAACAGGGCGGGGTGGATGTTCTGGTCGGCACGCACCGTCTGCTTCAGCAAGATGTGGAGTTTCCGAACCTCGGCCTGGTCATCGTCGATGAGGAACAGCGCTTTGGTGTAATGCAAAAAGAGCGTTTGAAAGAGATGCGCAAGCAGGTCGATATCCTGACGCTTTCGGCCACGCCAATTCCACGCACCATGCATTTTGCGCTGGGCGGGTTGCGTGAGATTTCTCTCATCAACGACCCGCCGCAAGGCCGTTTGCCGGTACGCACCTTTGTGGCGCCTTATCGTGATGAAGTGGTGAGGCAGGCCATCGAACGTGAATTGGAACGCGAAGGCCAAGCCTATTATGTTCACAACCGCATCGGCTCAATTTATCATGTTGCAGAAAAGTTGCGTCTGCTGGTGCCGCATGCGCGCATTGGTATCGGTCATGGCCAGATGAGTGATGAAGAGCTTGAACAGGTCATGCTCGATTTCATGCATCGCCGCACCGATGTGCTGCTGGCAACGACCATCATTGAAAACGGCCTCGACTTGCCCAACGTCAACACCATCATCGTCGATCGCGCCGAGCGCCTGGGGCTTTCGCAGATGTACCAGTTGCGTGGACGCGTGGGCCGCTCCAGCCGCCAGGCCTATGCCTATTTCCTGATGGGAGCACGCGGCAAGGTGGGCGAAGAAGCTGAAGAACGCTTCGCTGCCATCCAGGAATATACCGACCTGGGCGCAGGTTTCAAAATCGCCATGCGCGACCTTGAAATTCGCGGTGCAGGCGACTTATTGGGCACCAAACAAAGTGGCAGCATCGCTTCTGTCGGTTTTGAAATGTATGCCGATATGCTTTCCGAAGCGGTCGGACGCCTCAAAGGCATCCGCGAAGCCAAGAAGCAAGAGTTGCCCGAAGCCGATCTGCCGGTAGCAGCATTTCTACCGGACGACTATGTGACCGTTGACCGTGACCGCTTACAACTCTATCGCAAGATGGCCGGTGTGACGCAGTTGGAAGAAGTGGAGCAAATTCAGGCCGAACTGCGTGACCGCTTCGGCGCTCTGCCTTCGCAAGCCTTCAACCTGATTCGTGTTTTACGAATTCGCGTCTATCTCTTGCATGCCCAGTTGCGCGGTATTTTCAAGAGTGAGCAGGAAATTCTAATTCGCCTCAAGCCCGGCGATAAATTCCATGACGACGACCTGGCTGCCGTTTATTCCAAATTGCGGGAAGAAAACGATGCC
>DAITOV010000288.1:0-6782 GCA_036833945.1 Abditibacteriia bacterium | reverse complement strand
CCATCTTGAAAGACCGTCATGTAGCGATAGGGGCAACCGTGTTCATCTTCGATGCCGCGCACGACTTCACGTGCAACGGGGCGGTGCAGACGAAAGGAAAGGTCGCCCGAAATGCTCTCGACCAGGGTTTGATCGGTGAAAAGTTCGCGCCTCGAACCGATGTTGATAGCTTGCATGCAGTTAATTCGTTTTTTTGGAACCAAAGCCCATTTTACTCAGAATTTTAGCTTCATCCCCACCGACAAAACCCATCGCGCCGTTTTCGAGAATATCCTTGCCCAGGTAGGGGACATAAGGCGCATCGGCGGACATATCGAAGACGGCATCTTCGCCCATGGTGTCGATGGAGTTCATCCACTGAATGAGATCAGCATAGGCTTTATCGGCAGCCGGATTCTTGAGATACGCCCACTTGTGTGCTCCGCGCGTCACCTCGACTGCTTCGCTGCCACCGCCCATTTTCAGGGCCAAGATTTCACTGATGCGGCGAGCAACTTCATACCCTGCCCAAATGCCGTGCAGCCTGCGCCGATAGAGGGGGACATTCTTCACTTTTTCCTGTGCCTCTTTCATGGCACTTCCCAACTCTTGAATGAGCCTGGGAGTAAACACCAGGTGCATGCCGCGCCCGCCACTCATGACAGGATAGGGATGCTGTTCCAATGCGTTCATCAGGGCTTCATGGTAAGTCTTCATCGGTTTGGCGGCGGGGCCGAAGTAATTCTCGTAATAGGCATTCAGCTCTTTTTCGATATCGAGATCGGGGTTCCAAAGTAGTTTGGCAGCGATATATAGCTCCAGACCCTGCGGTCCCCAACTGGGGCTGGTTTCGTTATAAACCCCGCGGATATCGAACTCACGATAGCCCTTGAGCCGATTCGCGATGGTCCGCGCTATCGGCAGCGGCCCTTTCCAGCCATAGCCCGACCAGTAATCGTAAGTGTAGACACGCTTCACTCCAAGCTCGTGCCATTTATGAAAATTCTCTACGGCTTGCCGGTTCCAGTTAGGCGCCGGGGCCTCCAGTGTTTTGGTGTAGTCGGCCAATTCATTAATGAGGGCGGTGTGGATAATGACGTTCGGCTCCATCTTCTCCACGATCGTCGGCGGATCGGCCCAACTGCTGTAGGCGTTCAAGGAAACCATCGCGCCGGGAACAGCCGTAGCGACTTTACGCGCCACGATGTTGGTGAATTTGCAGACCCGGTTCGACATCAGGCGGGGATTTTTCGGGTCGTCCATCGCCTTGCACTGGTCGCACTCGCAAAATGGCCCGGCATCGTTGGGGGTGGCAGAGAAGCTGGTCGATAGTAAATCCTTGGCCGCACGCGCCTCGGCAATGATGCTCTGCGCGAAAATCTCCTGCACTGCCGGGTTACTCACGCACAATTGGAGGCCGGTCGGGTCGCCGGGGCGCGATTTAAAACCCGACTTTACCTTGCGCCGTTCACCCTGATAAAGATTGAAATATTCCGGATGCGTGTCGAAGTATTTTTCCACCGGAACCCGCTGGAAATAGCTGTGCGAAGACACCGGCCTGAACTGGCCGCCATGCGCGGGTTCCATCCCGACATCCGAGCCGTTCAATCGATTCCTCAGCGCCCAGCGCATGCCCCATTCGCGCTGAGCCAGAGTATGTTCTCCAATGCGGGTGAAGCCTCCGCTGATGACGCTGCGAAATTCATAAGTGGGACGCTTGGAGACGGTTTTTCCTGTGACGAATTCCAACTTCGTCAGCGAAGGCACGTGTTCGCCCCACGGCTCGGGGCGATACCAGCGCACACCGAGTTGTTCGAGAAAATCATAAATGCCATATAACACGCCGCGTTGACGATCACGTCCGCCAAGGATGGCGACGCAGTTGGCGTTGATATCGATAATATACTGCTCGCCCGAAAGAGCGCTGATATTGATGCCTTCGGTCAGTTCGCTGTGCCCCACAGCGATATAGTTTCCCTGGGGATTATCCGTTTTGTATCTTTTCTGAGGAAAGCGAATATTGACCGGCTTGCCGGTAATTTTCTCCAGATAATCGCTCAATTCTTTGGCCGCGAGCTTTTCCGAAGCGGTTGCGCGGGAATCGACGTAGATATCCAGGCTTTTATCCGAGGGGCCAAGCAGCGTCATCGGACTTCCCGGTTTCGCTGCCTCAGCCGCCAAAACACTTGAAAGAGAGCTTGTAAATACCACCCCAAGAATCACCGCTGTTATTGTGGCGATTCTTTTATGCATTAATTGATAACGTATCGTTTTAATCATTTTTTTCCTTCATTTTAGAGCGTATTTTATTCTCTAAATAGGGCAGACAGACTACGTCCCCGTAGAGACGCGATTTATCGCGTCTGGGCATAGCAAGTCATCATGTGTTTACGTTTGGACATAGGCCCAGACGCGATAAATCGCGTCTCTACGCGTGCGTTGACTGCATAGCAGATTCAAGAATTACCCGGGTCCCAATACCCGTAAGGATAGGTGCCGGTGCAGTTACCCTGCGGATAGGTTGAAATCAGGCGTTTACAACCGGCAGGCACGCCCGTGGTTTTGAGCGATTCGGACAACAATATGTCCGACTTCAACCATTTCACATGACCGTCCGCGAAAGCGACATTGACGCCGTTAAAATGACGTCCGTTGTTGAAGTCCGAAAGATACTCGGCGCGAATCGTTTCCGGCAGCGTTCCCAAACGGCCGGTTCCCGGCAGGTAGAAAAAGAAGCCGGTGGTGTTGGAAGCGTAGGCGGGGCTGATGGTGTAAGCGCCGCTATCCATCAACAAATACGTCACGGCCGGAGCGACCAGCAAAGATTGATGAAAAGGATTACGGATTTCCTCCGCTATGATGAGCCGATTGCTGCCGTAATGACCGGTAGAGGGATTGCTCAGGTTAGCGGATACCGAAGGGCAGCGAAACGCCTGCATGTTCTTGATATAGGGATAAACATGATTCTGCCAATATAAGGCAGTGGTGCTAAAGCGGCTTTCGTTCTCGGTCGTCGAATCTTCCACGTATTCCTTGGGGAATCGTTCATCATAATCCTGGACATACATCGTGATGCCCAAAGCAAGCTGTTTGAGGTTGCTCGCGCAACTCGTTCGCCTCGCATTTTCGCGGGCACGTGCAAATACCGGAAATAGAATGGATGCAAGTATTGATATAATGGCAATTACAACAAGTAATTCTATTAATGTAAACCCTGTTCGAGCTTGTTTTCTCTGGTTATTCATTTGATGCTCCCTGGTTTAGAGTTCGGTTCACAACGACACTTTAGTATGCCACCAAAGCGCCGGTGCCAAACTTCACATTCCAATACTAATATCCTATTTCGAATCATTTTTTTGATGGCGGAATTCAGTCGGGGTGCATCCGCGTTTTTCCTGGAAAAGCGCCCATAAACGTCCATATTTTAAACCGACGCGTCGGCAAATAATCTGGATGGGGTACTGGGAATTGAGCAGCAACTCTTCGGCGAGTTTCATGCGCAGCTTGGTTTGGTATTGCTGGAAAGTTTCACCGGTTTGCTCTTTAAAGCGTCGCGTAAAAGTGGCTGAGGAAACCGATACGTGGTTCGCCACATCGTTAATGGTCAGTTGGTAGGCAATGTTTTCCTGAATGTAGGACAGGGCTTCTTCAATAAAATCGTTGCCGCCATCCTTGCCGTAGTAACGCGGCCTGCCCCATTCTTCCAGGGCGTTACCGTTTTCAATTTCGTCTCTCAAGAGCAAAATGAGGTCGGCAAACAAGCGATTCACCACATCTCGCCGCCGCCCATTATGCGCCTCTTCGCATAACCCCTGATAGAGCCTCGCCGAAAAGCGATGCGGTATCCAGCAACTGCCCAGCGCCCTGCCGGTCGAGTGCTTGGTGCCTTCCGAGCGGCAAATCCAGCAACGCAAGCCATCGGTTTCAGTGGATTGGGTATCCATCCATAATATTTCGCAGACTTGGCCCGGCAGATCTTTTTCACAGTGTCCACGGCTACCATCATTGCGGGGAGTGCCCGGCGGAAAAAGAACGATATCGCCAGCCTGGCAATGTAATACATAGTCGGCAATCCTGAAATCTGCCTGCCCGTGAGTGACGCAAGCCAATGTATACAGAGCGCTTTCCACCAGGGCATCTTCTGGCCAGCGAGCCGTTTGGGAATAGGCTTGGTGATAGTGCCGGCGTCCGCGCATCATCACCCGTTTTCCCTGTCGCTTCTTGGGAGTAATACGAATATGCGACGGTAATACTTGTTGCTTTAGTTCTTTAATAGTGGGTGCCGCCACTATGAATATCGAATTTTCATCCCGATTTAGCCACAACCCCATGTTTTTCAAAGCGGTGGCAATAGGGGCGATGTAAACAGATTGGTTAGGTTGGGATGCCATAATTTCTTTCCCAGGATTCTTTATCTCGCCCTCCGTGCCGGATAAACGAGGTTTTATTGCTTACAAGCAGTGTATTTCCATTTTCGGTAATCGAGGCCGAAATGGCTACCGGTTAGTTTGTAAATTAAGTTTTCCATTCTCGGTATTCACAAAAGGGGCGCCACGAACGAAGAACCGCGCGCGTAAGCGAGCCGGAAGGGCAAAAACCTCTTACCAAGCTCCAGGGATGCCGGAGAAGCAAAAATGACGAGTCCTTCCACTTGCTTACGCGCGAGGTTCTTCAGGTAAACGGTGAAGGATAAAAACTTACTTTACAGAGTGCTGATATGTTTTTATTTTTTATGGCTGGGGAAAGGATCCGCATGGCGGTTTGTGTTTTCGGTTCCTTGAAAAGAGTTTTGCATTAACTCCCATTCAATACAAAACAGCGGAACAAGTCATTGACTTGTTCCGCTGTTTGAAGACTGAAGGCAGCAGTCAGGTTACTGAGGGCGAACGGTAATGGTTGCTTCTTCCGATTCGCGACCGGCGCTATCGATTTGAATGGCGCTGATCACGAAACGTAAACCGGAAATACCACGAGGGTTGGGCAGGGTAATGGCTGCCGTTTCCCAGGTGCCGTTGTTTCTTACACGAATCGTCGGTGTAGTGATTTCCTGATTGTAAGGCAATACATAGTATTGAGTGCCCTGGGCGCGCACCACGACGTTGACAGTGCTACCGGCAACGCCACGCCCGCGAATGGTGATTTCGCGGCCAACCGTATCACCTTCGCGAGGAGTATTGATGGTGGGGGCGGTCTGTGCTGTAGCTCCACCGACAATATCAACCGGTGTGGTTGCTTCGGAAGTGGTGGTGCGGCCCGCGTTATCACGGAAACGTCCGACGACGCGCAACTGTCCGGCCTCACGGCCTTCAACGACATACTCGCCGCGATAGCGTCCGCGTTCACGTTGCACTTCGGTCATAGCCACATCACGCGCAACGATGCGATTATTTTCGTCCAACAGGTCGAAAGAAGCACGACCGCCGGATTCGGCGATCATGTCTACCGTCAATCGCTCACCCGGTTCCAACACACGATTGGCGTTGTGGAAGATGGATTCGATGGCCCCTGTGCCGTCATTGCCACCGCCGCCACCGCCACGGTTGCGCACCGTGAAGGAGAATTCATGGGTCGTGCTGTTACCGGCTTCATCGCGGATTTCGGCACGCACATCGACACGGCCCGAGAGGTCGCGCTGAGGAATGGCGCTCACCGAGCGAGTCTGCTCGGCTGTAGCCGGAACTTCAAAGGTTTCGCCGCCGTTGGTGATGCTGATCGTGGAAGGGGCGAGACCGCTGCCCAGCTCCTCAGCATAAATCACGATGTTGGGACGAGCGTTGTTGATGGTAGACCCGGTGAGGGGGCGGTTGCCAATGACCATTGGCGCTTCTGTATCGATGCTGATGGTATCGAGCGATTGCTGGGTCAGTTCATCGCCGTTAGCGGCAATTAAGCGTACCGTGATGCGTCCATTGGCGACATCATCGCCCTGGCGCACAGTATACGAACCAAAATAATGGCCCGGACGCTGTGGGCGTTCGCGTAACGGCAGGTTGATGGCACGACCGGAGAGGTCGAAACTACCGCGCAATCCGGCTGTGCCGCGAACATTGACTGTCACGACGTCGCCGATTTTGGCGACAACGCCATTGGGGTTATTGGTGGTGAAAGTCACCAGATCAATTTGCGGACGTCCTTCTGCCGGTCCCTGGTCGTCGGTGACGGGGGGTAAATAATCGTCTTCGACATCGCGGCCCAGCGCCGAATTCAAGTCATTGCGATAGGCCGAAACCTGATAGACACGACGTGTTTCCGGGGAGACGAAGAGAACGATTTCATCGCCGGGGCGCAAGTTGGCAGTGTCTGCGGTCTGTCCCTGAGGATTGATATAGCGCAGATTCTGTCCGATTACCATCGGCTGGTTGCGTCCATCATCCAGCGTGATACGATTTCCGCTTGTGGAAAGAACTTTTGCCACGGTAACGCTGGGAGTCGCGGTTACACGAACAACGCGGTTGCGGCGGTTAAGGGTTAGCTGCACCGGTTCGCCCGAGCGCAGGTCGGTTGCGGCAATGGGAAGAATGGTGCCGTAAACGGGATTATCGAGCGTCGAACGATTCAACAACGGGCGGCGCTCATATTGTGCATTGCGCTGCAATTCATAGGTCTGCTCAATATTGTTGTTGCGAACCGTAATACGTGCGGGTTGGCTGTCGCTCACGCTCACGACCGTTCCCTGCACGATGTTCTCTTCAGGCATTGGTTCGGGCGTGTTGGGTTCTGGTTCTGGCTGTGGTTGGGGCAGGGGAACAGTCGCGGGCGAAGTAATTACCACCGAACGAGTCTGGGCGTTCCAGGCAACGTTG
>DAITOV010000287.1:0-6786 GCA_036833945.1 Abditibacteriia bacterium | reverse complement strand
AAGAAAAAGAAGGTCTGATTCTCGGCGCTGAAGAGCGCATGAAAGAGATCGAACGCCGCTTGTTCGAGCAGGTGCGCGATCAGGTCGCCGCTCAGGCCGGTGTGCTGCTCGATACCGCTCGCGCCCTGGCTCACCTCGATGTTTATGCCGGGTTCGCCGAAGTCGCTTCCCGCCGCGATTACGCCCGTCCGCAAATCCTGGAAGAGACCACTCTCGATATCCGTAGCGGACGCCATCCGGTGGTGGAAATGGCCGCCAGCGAGCCGTTTGTGCCCAACGATTGTGTGATGGATACCGAAAAACAACAGGTGCTCATCATCACCGGCCCCAATGCCAGCGGTAAGAGCACGTTTTTGCGTCAGGTCGCGCTCATCGTGCTGATGGCGCAAATCGGCAGCTTCGTTCCGGCACGCGAGGCGAAAATCGGCCTCACCGACCGCATCTTCACCCGCGTGGGTGCGCAAGACGACCTCGCTACCGGACAGAGCACGTTCACCGTCGAGATGAACGAAACCGCCAACATCCTGAACAACGCCACCCCGCGCAGTTTGGTGATCTTGGACGAAGTGGGTCGCGGCACCAGCACCTACGACGGTCTCTCCATCGCCTGGGCGGTCGCGGAATATCTGCACGAACTCGGCCCCAAAACCCTGTTCGCCACCCACTACCATCACCTCAACGAGTTGGAAGGCCGGTTGGAACGGGTTAAGAACTACCGCATCGCCGTGAAAGAAGATGGCGAGCATATCATCTTCCTGCGCCGCATCATCCGCGGCGGCACCGACCGCAGCTTCGGCATTCAAGTCGCGCGCCTGGCAGGCTTGCCCACGCCGGTAATTGCACGCGCTAACGAGTTGCTCGAAACCTTCGCGCAGGAACGCTTGCGCGGCGATTTAGCAGCGGGAGAACCTTCAGCTGTCAGCGTGCAAGCGCCAACGGCGAATTTATTCGAGCAAGCAGAAAACGCACCCGCACCGCCGCACCCGGTGTTGGAGACGTTGCGTAATATCGATGTTGAAAACCTGACGCCATTGGAAGCGATTATTAAATTACAGGAATTGAAAAAGGCGGTTACGTAGGGGCTATCTCCCCTACTAGTGCCGCCTCCCAACCGGCCCATGCCCATCAAAACCCTCTCCCGCGAAGTCTTCGTTCCCTCCCCCGGCCCTGGCATTGCCATTCTGGCGGCCAGCTATCACACCACCACCGACAGCCAGAAGCTCATCAGCATCCACCAACTGATGAGCCGCAGCGACACCTTCGACACCTCGTTCGTGCGTTTCTCGCAAGATAACGGCCGCACCTGGAGCGAAGCTGTGGAGCATTCCACCCGTTTCGAGCATCCCGATGGTTTCGGCAAACGGTTTCGGCCTGGCGGCTTTGTCGATCCTGGCACCGGACGTTACCTTTCCTTCTGGACCGAAGGCGTGATGCCAACCGACAGCCCGCTCGACGGCATGAAACACTACAAGGTGCATTACGGGGTTTCGTTGGATGGCGGCCACACCGAAGCCATCAGCGAGCAAGTGATTTGCGAAGGCGAGGAGTATGATGCGATTCATCCCTTGCCCGGTGTCACAATCGGAAAAAATTCGCTGATGCAGGGCGATTTCGGGCAGCGCCCTCTTACCCGCAAGGATGGCGTGATTCTTTTGCCGGTACAGGTAACGCCCATCGGGCCGGATGGGGAATATTACAATCCCGGTGGCGGCCATACCTACCATGTGTGCCAGTTGCTTCTAGGGCGTTGGCAGGAAGATGGCCGCCTGGCCTGGACGCCTTCCGAGCGGGTAGAAGCCGACCCGGCACGTTCAACACGCGGCCTGATCGAACCCACCCTGGCCGAACTGGCCGACGGCACGATTCTCATGGTGATGCGCGGCAGCAACGACCGCAAGCTCGAACTGCCCGGACATCGCTGGTTTGCGCTCTCCCACGATGGCGGCATGAGTTGGACCCAGCCAACGCCGTGGACCTATGAAGACGGCACCGCCTTCCACTCGCCCAGTTCCTGCTCGGAGCTATTGCGCCATTCGGACGGACGCTTGTTCTGGATGGGCAACATCTGCGAAGAAAACCCCAAAGGCAATTCGCCGCGCTATCCCATTATCCTGGGCGAAGTCGATAACCGAACCGGCCTGCTCAAGCGCGATACCGTGACGGCGATCGACGACCGCGCACCGGACGAAAGCCCCTACCTCACGCTTTCCAATTTCTACCTGCGTGAAGATTTGGAAACCGGGGAACTACTTTTGCACATGGCTCGCCTGTTCGCTCAGGATTTCCGTGAGAACGGTAGCCCCGATTGGACAGCCGATGCCCTGCTCTATCGCATTGCGGTATAGTTTTTGGCGAGCCGGCAGTTTTGAATTCCAGGAGAACTTTCATGTCTACTGCTATTGTTCAGCCCTACCTTTTCTTCGGTGGCCGTTGCGAAGAAGCGCTCGAATTCTACCGCAACGCGGTGGGAGCACAAATCGATGTGCTCGTCTATTTCAAAGACAGCCCCGAACCGCCAGCAGGTTTTGAAGACAAGGTCATGCACGCCAGTTTTCGCATCGGCCAGTCCACCCTGCTGGGTTCTGACGGCTGTAGCGAAACCACAGGCTACGAAGGCTTTTCACTCTCTTTGCATGTGGCCACCCTCGAAGAAGCCCAGCAAGCATTTGCCGCCCTGGCCGATGGCGGTAGCGTGGAAATGCCGCTGACCGAAACCTTCTGGTCACCCGGTTACGGTATGCTGACCGACCGTTTTGGGATCGGGTGGATGGTAAACGTGCTGCCGGAAAATTCTGCTTAAAGACATCATTTCCCGCCCATTGCCACCATGTTTGTTAATCACGTTCATCTTTTCCCGCGCGAACTTCGCGAGAACGCCACGCTCGAAGCCTATTTGCAACTGGCCGACCGTTTCGGTTTTGAAGGTGCTGTGTGTTTCGCTCCCTTCAGCTACCAATTTGCCGGTGCAATGCTACCCGGCAATCACAACCAGTGGCTGGCGCAAACCATTGCACCGCATCCCAATCTCTTTGGTTACGGCACGCTCGATCCCGGAAATCCGGCGGCACCTCAAGTCAAGGAAATTGCCGAGTTAGGCTTTAAAGGCATCAAGCTGCATCCTCCGGCTCAGAAGTTCGCCATCTTCGGCGACTGGGCGCGCGATGCCTATGCCGCCATGGAAGAGCACCAATTAACGGCCGACTTTCACCTGGGCGTCCACTGGCACCGCCTGAAGGATTACGATCCGCTCGATTGCGATGAAATCGCCTGGCACTATCCCAATTTGCGCATGGTCTACGAGCACGTGGGCGGCTGGCACTACTACCGCCAGGTTCTGGCGGTTATTACCAACAATAAGCTGCGGGGCAATCACCTTTATGCAGGCATCGCCAGCGTGCTCAATAAGCACAGTCAGCGTTATTGGTATTTGGGCACGGAAGGTCTCGAAGATTGCCACTGGCAAATAGGCCCCGATCTACTGATTTACGGACTTGACTGGCCCTACAACCGCGAAGAAGAAATCGCTGCCGACCTGGAACAGATTCGCGCCCTACCCTGGCCACAGGAGGATATTGACGCGTTGCTGGGTGGTAATCTCAAACGTCTTTTAGGTTTATCCGAAGGTGAAGCCCGCACCGTAGGCGGCGACCCTGGCAAATAGTTTTACATCACCAGACAAAAAGAAACCGGATGGAGAATATTCCCCATCCGGTTTCTTTTTGTCTTTCTAATGAATTAGAACGTCTCGTTATGAACCTTATCGCCTTCGTGGGTCAGAAGGCGCAACTGACGGTCCATAAACAGGTAATCCCACACCCAGTTCACGATGGTGAGCACACGGTTGCGCACACCGGCCATGAGGGCGACGTGGACACCGAGCCAGGCAAACCAAGCGCGGATGCCGGTCATCTTGATACCCTTGGGTGAAGAACCGATTTCGGCCACGGCGACGCGACGGCCGATGATGGCCATTTTGCCCTTATCAAAGTATTTGAACGGTTTGATCGTCTGGCCTTTGACGGCAGCCTTGATGAAATTGGCGACATATTCGCCGCTTTGCACTGCAACCGGAGCCACACCGGGAAGCGGTTTGCCGTCTTCCAACTCATACCAGGCCATATCGCCCACCACGAACGCTTCGGGATGATCGGTAATTGCCCAGTTCTGGTCGACGATCACGCGTCCGCCACGCTGCTTGGGAACATCCAACGCGTCGGCCAAAGGAGCGGCTTTCACTCCGGCGGCCCACAGTAGGGTGAACATCGGCAGAGTGGTGCCATCGCCGAACTGAATCAGGTCGGTCTTGGTGCCGTTCTCCGCAGCCAGGGTGACGCCTTTCACGGCGGTGTTGAGACGCACGTCCACACCCAGGTCGCGCAGCTTCTTCTCGGCGTATTTCTGCGACTTCTCGCTGAACGGCGGCAGCACTGCGCCCATGGCTTCGATGAGAATCACCTTGCAATCTTTAGGGGCGATCATCGGGAAGTCTTTCGACAACACCTGGATCAGCTCGATCAACGAACCCGAGAATTCGGTTCCGGTCGGGCCTGCACCGACAACGGCGAAGGTCAGCAACGCATCGCGCACTGCCGGATCGGTTTCGACCGATGCACGCTCGAAGATGGCGAGAATGTGGTTACGCAAAGCCACGGCATCGTTGAGCTGCTTGAGGTCGTAGGCGTAATCGGCAATAGATGTCATGCCGAAGTGGTTGGTCACGCTACCCGCACCCAAAATCAAGTAATCGTAAGAGATTTCGCCCTGAGCCGTCTGGAGCTTTTTCTCATCTAAATTAACCTTCTGAACTTCGGCCAATTGAAAACGCACATTTTTCTTACCACGCATGATGGCGCGAACCGGATGTGCAATCGATTCCAAGTTCAATGTGGCTGTTGCAACCTGATACAGCAAGGGCTGAAACAGGTGATAATTGCGCCGATCGAGGCACAAAACTTCTAAATCTGAAGAGGCGAGAGCTTCGGCTGCTTTGATACCACCAAAACCCATTCCTACGATGACAACACGCTTAGACATTAGATCAACTTCCGTTTTTTCCGTCTTTCCCAAGTATTTGTGAATTATTTCACAAGGCGGCAGTATAGTGAGTTCTTTCTGCCTTGAAAAGGTTATCGGTGAAATATTTCCAAATTGTTACAGACTGCGAACATCTAAGTAACGATTCATACCTTTTCGAGTATGAAAAGGCATGCTGATAAGTCTTTCCAGTTATTAGTAACACGAGTAAACCTGCTTTTCCCTTGCTTCACCAGCCGTTTTTAATAACCGGCCAGGCAGCTTTTAAGCCCAACGCGGTGTGCAATTTCACAATAGCACGGAAAAAATAATGCAACAGTCTGAGGGGATGGTGAGGAAAGAAGCAAATAAACCTGTTTCGGTTGCACCCTCGCAAAAGGGCGAGGGTGCAACCGAAACGCTTTAACTTTCCGGAGTTTCCGGCGGTGCCGGCGATTCTTCCTTCTTTTTACGCGGTGTCCGGCGACGCACCGGTTTCTTGGCGGCCTTTTTCTCTTCCTTCACTTCGGCTTCGCCAGCTTCCACCGGGGCATCGGCTTCTGCGGCCGGGGCTTCTGCAACGGCAGGGGCAGCTTCTTCGATGGCTGGAACCACCGGTGCCGGGTCGGCGCTTTCCGCTGTGGCCTCATCGCCTTCCGGCTTGGCTTCGGCTTTCTTCTTCGCAGCCGGTTTGCGGCGGCGCGTGGCACGCTTGGGCTTTTCTGCCGGAGCTTCTTCCTCGACAGGGGCTTCTTCGGGCAAGGCTTCGGTCACCGCTTCAACGGCTTGTTCTTCTGCCGGAGCCTCGCTGATGGGCGCTTCAACAATATCCAGCGGCAACTGGGCTGCGGGAGCTTCTTCTTGCACTTGAGGTGCAGCCTCCGGCTCTTCCTGAGGCTCGGCTTCCGGCTCCGTGGCCGGGGCACCGTTGAGAGCACCTTGCAGAATGGAACGTGTCACCGCTTTACCCGATTTCCAGGTGCGCCCCGAAGAACGCAAACGGCCCAGGCGCGAAGCTGACGCGCGCGACGGAGCCTCTGCGGCCTCTTCGCCGGTAGCAGCGACGGCTTCTGCTGCGCCTTCGGCAGTAACCGGCACTTCCGATGCCACATCTTCCTCGGTCGCCGAAACGCGGCGGCCACGAACGCGGCGCGACGGGCGAGCGGGTTTAGCCGCTTCTTCCACTGCAATCGGCTCTTCGTCCATATCGCCCGGCAACAGCACGTTATATTCACCCGAATTCGGGTCGCGGTTGCCCAGCTTAATCAAATTGGCACGGCAGGCCTTATCGAGGAACTGCTTGAACTGGCTGCAACCGAAAGTGCGCTCGGAGAACACCGGGTTGAGCTGAATCATCATCTGCTTCACGGTGGAAGAACGCACTTCCATGCCGCGTTCATGCAGTGTGTGGATGGTGCGGGTGAGCAGTGTGAACGACCCTTCCAGCGTGGTGGCATCTTCGGTAGCGCCCACGCTTTCGGCCAAGAGGTTCTCGTAGGAGATGAACTCGTTACAGTTGCGGCGCACCAGTTCGGAGGTGAACTTCACACCGGAGATGACGGTGACGGTCTTTCCGAGATACTGCAAACGCTTGATGAGCGGCAGGAAATCGCTATCGCCCGAAACCAGGCAAAACTCGGTGATGTGATGCTGGGTCATGCCGATTTCAAAGCCATCGAGTGCGATGCGAATATCGGCGGAGTTCTTAATGATGGGGCCAAAAGCCGGTGTCTCGACCAACTCAATGCCATGTTCCATCAACTTGCGGCGGTG
>DAITOV010000286.1:0-6791 GCA_036833945.1 Abditibacteriia bacterium | reverse complement strand
GAGTAACAGCCGAAGTGCAGTCAGCAGTAACAACACTGCAAAGGAAGGTCCCGATACAAAATACTTTATTCTTCTCGGCGCGGTTATTGCCGGTATTGTATCGTTAATTTTGGTTCGGAATCGAAAAAAGCCAAACTAAGCTCTGAATTTATAGCTGGAATAGTCTGAAAGGATTTTCTTTATGCGACGTTTTTCTATCCTCTTCTTATCCGTCCTGTGTCTCATCATTCCTTCCTTTGCGCAAACTGCGCAAAAGCAAACTCTCTCCAACGGCCTGACTATCCTGGTACAAGAAAACCATACTGCGCCAGTGGTAGCGGTGCGTTTCTACGTGCAAACCGGTTCTATCTATGAAGGCAAATATCTAGGCACCGGTATCTCCCATTTGTTCGAGCACGTGTTGCAGGAAGGGTCGAAAACGCGCACCAAAGAACAAATCAATGCCGAAACGCAGGCGTTGGGCGGACAGACCAATGCCTACACTTCCAATGACGTCACTGCCTATCATATTGTGACGGCGGCACCGTATTTCGAGCGTGCGCTCAACAACCTGGCCGATTCGATGATGAATGCCACCTTTCCTGAAGCGGAAGTGAAAACGCAGCAGGGGATCATTCACCATGAAATGAACATGGGCGAAGACGATCCGGGACGGGTGTTATGGAGGACGTTTTACGAAACCGCATTCATTCGTCATCCTGTCCGTTTGCCGGTGATCGGTTATCGGGCCGCTTTCGATGCCATTACTCGCGACGACATCGTTTCCTATTATCAGTCTCACTATACTCCCGACAATACCATCCTCGCCGTTTCAGGCGATGTGAAAGCGGCAGATGTATTCGCCGCCGCCCAGAAGGCATTAGGCGATTGGAAGCGCCGCGCCGCGACGACTCCGGTCATTCCCAGCGAACCGACACAGAATACTCCACGTCGTGCCATCGTGGAAAAGACCACGACTCAAAACGCCACTGCAATGATGGGCTGGCACACGGTGCCGATCCAGCATCCCGACCTCTACGCTCTCGATGTGTTGGCGCAGGTTTTAGGTGGCGGTGAAACCAGCCGCCTGACACAGGAATTGCGCGAGAAGCAGGAACTGGTTTATGGGACAAGTGCCTTTTCGCACACTCCCAACTACGATGCCGGTATCTTTGCGGTGCAGGCTACCTTGCCGCCAGAGAAGCTCGATCGTTTGGAAAAAGCTGTATGGGCCGAAATCAATAAAATCAAAACCAACGGTGTCACGGCAAGTGAATTGGCCCGCGTTAAGCGTGGAATTGAAACCAGTTTCGTTTTCGAAGCTGATGTCGCCGACCAGGCCGAACGCATGGCCTACGACTTCATGGGCACCGGAAATCCCGATTTCTCGGATCAATATGTAGCGCGTATCAATGCCGTGACGGCAGCACAGGTGCAGGCCGTAGCCAAGAAATACTTGCTGGAAAATGGTGTTACGACAGTAGCCGTCCGGCCGGTACAGGGTGCAAGCACACCGGTTGCTGCTGAAAAAGAAAGAGATGCCGTTGCGCCGCCGCAGATGTTTACTTTGAAGAACGGCCTGCGCTTGATCGTGCGTGAAAATAAAACCTCGCCGTCTGCTGCTATCGTCGCGGTTGGCCTTGATGGTTTGCGCATGGAACCCACTGGCCAGCATGGTGTGGCCAACCTCACCGCCGATCTCTTGTTGCGCGGTACAACTAAGCGCAATGCATTGGAATTCTCCCAGATCGTCGACGATCTGGGCGGCAGCATTAGTACCGGCAGCGGTTATAATGCCTGGACGCTTTCTTCGAACTGGTTGGCTCGCGACTGGCGTCGCGGGTTGTCGTTGGTGCATGAAGCCCTGACCCAGCCGGCGTTTTCGGAAGACGAATTGCGTCGCGAAAAGACGCTGGTGACGGCTGCTATCCGCCAGCAGGAAACCGATCCTGACAGCGTTGCCAGCGAGTTAATCCGCGAAACATTTTTCGGACAGCATCCGTATGGCCGCTCGACCTTAGGCAGCACAGAATCGATTGCTAAAATTTCTCGTGCCGATGTTGTCGCTCATTGGAAGCGCACTCTCAATCCTGGCCAAACGGTATTGGCTGTTTATGGCGCGGTGGATGCCGAACAGGTGCGCAAAGTTGTGGAATATTTATTCGGCGACCTTGCACCTTTGGCGCAGCCGGCGATCGACTTGGCTCCGATTAAGCCACTGGAAAGACAGACGGATGTTTCCAGGCAATTGCCCGATATTGCACAGACGGTGCTCTACTTCGGCTATCCCGGCATCAAGATCACCGATGAAGACCGGGCTGCACTCACGGTTCTTGACGGCGCTCTGTCGGGCATCTACTATCCCGGTGGACGACTGCACGCACGCCTGCGCGACAACCAACTGGTGTATGGTGTTCATGCTTTTGAAATGCGCGGTATCGATGGTGGCAGCTTCATGATTATGGCGGCGACCACTAAAGACAAGCGCGACGAAGTGCGTGGCATTATCGAAGAAGAAGTGCGCAAAATTCGTGAAGCACCGATTTCGGAAGAAGAACTGGCGCGCGCCAAAGGCATGGCGATTACCGCTAATGCAGTTGACCTGCAAACCAACCAGGCCCAGGCCGGTAAGGCGGTCAACGATGAAATCTTCGGCCTGGGTTATCGCAATGGAGATAACTACGAGCAGATAATTAATGCCGTGACACGTGAAGACGTGCAGCGGGTGGCGCAGAAATATCTCCGTCCCGAAGCATCGGCACTGGCGATTGTCGAGGCTAAAGAATAACCGATAAGGGACTGTTGCTTTTTGAATATCGTTACTGAGGCAAAAACGAATTTAGTTTGTTTGCCCTTGCCAAAATTTGACGTAAATAACTGGGAAGAAGTCACTCGTATCTTTAACGATATGCAGGTTTGCTACTACGAACAGGCGTGGTTGCAGACACGGCAACCGCGTTGTTTAGCGGCCCGGACCCATATTGGTTACGATGCGCGTCAGTTCTGGATGTTTTCCGAGTTTGAAGATATTGATATTTTCAACATGAGCGTGGAACTCAACCAGCATGTCTATAAGCTGGGTGATACCTTTGAAATTTTCCTGCGACCGCTTCCAGGTGAAGAGTACATTGAGTTCCATGTCACACCCGATAATCAGCATATGCAAATTCGCTGGCCGCGAGCGCGGCGCTCATTCACGGACAAAGGCTGGGTTCCCGATTTTTTGTCCGAGCGCAGTTTTCAGAGTTGGATACAGGTTGATTCCTCTCACAATCGATGGAGCATTCTGGCGTCAATCCCCTATGAGACGCTTGGTATTTCTATGCCGGAAGAAGGCGACGAATGGCTTTATTCGTTCGGGCGCTATGATTATACACGGGGTTTCAAACGGCCCATTTTGTCTTCCACATCGCCACATCGGGTTCGGGATTTTCATCGCCAGCACGAGTGGAACCGTTTAGTTTTCCGTACTTCGTCGTAATTAATTCCATACTACATTTACCGTTAACTCGAAAAATCATGAAGAGAAATTTTGGCGCACTCTTATTATTGGGAGTATTAACGCTGGAAGGGTTCTCCGGCGTGGGGTATGCCGATGTGAAGCTGCATCCGCTTTTCACCGACAACATGGTTTTGCAACGCGATAAACCTCTGGTGGTGTGGGGCAGTGCTGCACCGGCGGAGCAGGTAACGGTTCAAATCGGCGGGCAAAGCAAGAGTGTGACAGCGAATGCCGATGGAACATGGAAGCTCACGCTCGATGCCGTGCCTGCGACACGAGAGACTTCATTTGAGGTGCAAGGTGCTAATAAAATCAGCCTCAAAAACGTGGCAGTTGGCGATGTGTGGATATGTTCGGGACAATCGAATATGGCCTGGACGGTGGCCAATTCGAATGATGCCGCTGCGGAAATCGCCGCTGCCAATTATCCACAAATTCGTATTTTAACCGTGCCGCAAAGAATTGCCGCTACGGCTCAAACGACATTCGCAGCAAATGTCGCATGGCAGCCTGCTTCGCCTCAAAGCATTCCGAATTTTTCGGCAGTGGGGTATTTCTTTGGACGGGAATTGCAGCAAGCTCTCGGCGTGCCGATTGGCCTCATCAATTCCAGCCGGGGTGGCACCTACGCTGAGGCCTGGACAAGCCGTGAAGCGTTAACGGCCTTGGGCGAGCCGTATCCGGCTCAATTGAAGGCTATGGATGCCCTGGCGCAAGAGCGTGTGCGCACATCTTATGCCGAAGCTGTTTTGCAATGGTGGCAACATAACGACATTGGGACCCGTGAGCAGTGGCAGCACCTACAGGAAACCGCCGACTGGAAGAACATCTCGTTACCCGGTGCTATTGAGCGGGTTGAGCCGGACTTTGATGGTATCATGTGGTTTCGCCGTGAAGTTGATATTCCCGAGGCGTGGGCAGGGAAGGAGTTGGTTCTGCGCCTGGGAAATATCGAAGAAATGGACGAAACCTATTTTAATGGTGAACGGGTTGGAGCTACTCCTCTCACGCGCATTAAACGCGCCTATACGATTCCTGCGGCACAGGTGAAAGCTGGGCGCGCTCTGATAACGGTGCGGGTATACGATCGTAACCGGGATAGCGGCATAATAGGGGATAGCGCCAAACCCGGCCAGGGATTGGAATTAGCTTTGAAAGGGGAACCTGCTGAAACGGCTCTTAACCTTGGCGGAACATGGCAGTATAAGCTCAGCGCTGCTCAAGCACAGGTTACGCCCTTTCCCGTTGACTGGAATGCAGCGCCCAATCAAACGTCGGTTCTCTTCAACGGTATGATTGCACCGCTGACCTCTTTCCCGGTGCGAGGCGTTATCTGGTATCAAGGCGAAGCGAATGCGGCGCGCCCTGAAGCCTACCAGAGCCTTTTCCCGGCTATGATTCGCGATTGGCGCACGCAATGGGGAGCCAAGCAAGATGGCAGCGAATTCGGCTTCTTTTTTGTGCAATTAGCCAATTACATGGCCCGTGCGAAAGAACCTGTTCAAAGCGGGTGGGCAGAATTACGCGAAGCGCAAACTATGACACTTAGTGTTCCCCGCACTGGGATGGCTTCGGCTATCGATATCGGAGAAGCCGGGGATATTCACCCGCGTAATAAGCAGGATGTCGGAAGGCGACTGGCCTTAGCGGCGTTGGCAGTGGAGTATGGCAGTTCGCTGGAATATTCCGGGCCAGTGTATAAAGGGATGAAGGTTGAAGATGGTAAGGTGCGGGTTGAGTTTTCGCATGCTAAGGGATTAAAAGTAGCACAGGTAGCCCAGGCCAATGCGAAAGGCTTCGCTGTTCGGGGCCAAGATGGCAAATGGTTCGATGCCCAGGCCGTTATACAGGGAGAAACAGTTGTTGTCTGGAATGATATTGTGCCTCAGCCGGTTGCAGTGCGGTATGCCTGGAAGAACAATCCGGATACCAATCTGGTTAATGATTCCAATTTGCCGGCTGTCTCATTTCGCACAGACGGGCCATAAAATGCAGAAAGAACAGTGCCCGGCGTGGTAGAATTTCTTTATGCGACGCCGTTTGCTCCTTCCGAAATCTCTCGCCACGCTCTGCGTTTGGCTGGTTGTCTTGGGCGTTGCCCAGGCGCGCCCGCGTTACGATCTTCAACTGAATCTCGATTACCAACTCCTCACCTTTACTGCGAATGGGAAAATCACCGTTCCCGTTGCGCAGGGTGAGTCGTTGGATGACGCTGTATTCTTCATTTACGCTAATGCGCCGGGAGTGACGGGCAACGACGGCTTACATAAAAACATTGCCATTGATGAAGTGAAATTAAATGGGACGCCGGTGGATTTTACATTGGATGGTGCCGTTTTACGTGTTAAATTTCCCCGACCGCAAAATTCCTCCGCTCTTCTTGATATTAAATGGCGAGGCGTCGTGCCGCGCGCTCCGGCCGGGAGCGGCGGATTGATGGAAGCTATGGGCGGCATGGACTTAGGCTCATTACTCGGCGGCGGAGCAAGCCAAACCAAGAAAGAACCTGATTACGGTGTCTACTCCTACGGCAATGGTGTTTTATCGCTCGGTTCGTTCTGGTATCCCTCATTGGCTGTGCGACAGGGCGGTAAATGGATTGACGAAGCACCTGGCGGTGTCGGGGATGTCGGTTTTTCGGAAGTGAGTGATTTCTCCGTCCAATTGCCACAATCCCAAATCCTTAACGTCGTCGCTACCGGTGAGAGTAAAGCGGATGTGAATAGCCACATGTTCTCTGCGATTGGAGTGCGAGATTTTGCAATTCTCGCCAGTTCCGACTTCGTCAGCAAATCGCAGCGTATCGAAATTGATGGGAAAACGATTGTAGTTTCTGCCCATGTCACCAAAGCGCGCGAGGCCAAAGTCGATGCGGCACTAGATATTACGATCAATGCCCTGCGAATTTTTAGCAAACGTTTTGGTGCCTATCCCTACACAGAATTTAAAGTAGTCGAAGGCCCCATGCGGGGCGGAGCCGGAGGGATGGAATTCTCCGGCCTAGTTTCCATTGCCTCTTTCCTGTTCGATGATATGGGCAAACAAATGGAGCAATTGACCGCTTCGCTTGGGATGGGGAATATCGACCAGATGATGGGCCAGCTTTTTCCCGAACAGGCCGAAGAGAATGCCGCTCCAGCGAATCCGGCTACCGATATGCTCGGCGGGCTGCTCGGTGGCCAAAAGGCGATTATGGACTCGTTGCTCGAAACCACAATCGCCCATGAAGTGGCCCATCAATGGTGGGCGATGGGCGTGGGCAGCGATGCCCAGCGCGCGCCGTGGGTGGATGAAAGCCTGACCAATTATT
>DAITOV010000285.1:0-6822 GCA_036833945.1 Abditibacteriia bacterium | reverse complement strand
CGGATCGGTTTATGAACGAGGCCGTCGCAAAGGCCCAAACGCCGCTGCAACGCCAACGCGCCGAGAAGCTGCGTGAGATGTGGCAGTTCTATAGGGCTTCAATCATTGCCTGCAAAGGCGATGAATACTGGAAGCAAGCCGATCTGCCGACTGAAGATAAAGCAGTACAATTATTGCAACGTAGCCTGGAAGCCATCGAGCAGACGCAGAACCGTTTGACGTTGCTCAGCAATATGCGCCACGATGCGTTGTATGGTTATCCGGCCTTTCGCCTGACGCAATGGGAATATACCCACGGTGCAGATTGGGGCACCAATTCCCTGTGGAGCCTGCTGCCGTGGGTGGGCCGTAGCCAGCAGGTGCGGGCCGAGCTGGAAAAGCTCGCCAATCAGCCGCAGCCTTCGCCGGTGCCGATGCGCTTGCTCGATACCGGCCAGGATGTGCCACTGGTGAGCAGCGCTTCGGCAGTAGCCCGGCAGGTGCTGGCGGCGGCCGATGGCAACGCGAAGCAGTTGCTGGACGATGCCTCATTCGAGGGTGCCTTGCAGCCGTGGCTGGTAGAAGGGGCGAAGTTTTCGGCGGATGAAAAACAAAGCGATGAGCGCAGTTTGTTCGCGACCGGTGAGTATGTTTCGCTGAGGCAGAACATTCCTTATCAAGTCGGGAATTATTACGCTGCGATTCACATTTATTCCAAAACGCCAACCCAGGCCAAAGTGAAACTCTCACTGCGGGCGATCAACCAGTTCGGCCGCCAGCGCGGTGGCAACTTGCCTGGTGCGACTTTCAAAATCAACCACGGCGGCTGGCAAACTTATATCGTGCCGTTCAACTTGCGCGAGTTGCTCGGCGTCACGGATACGATGTCGTTGCAGTATGCCGTTGATGTGACAGGGATCGAAAAGGATGCCGAGATTTATATTGACGGGGCAGAGGTGAACCTTGTTGGTATGCCGCAGTAAGGAATCTCTGTGATGCAATTCCGGCCGGGGCATATTGCCCTGGCCGGTTTGTTTTTCATAGAAAGAGGATAGCCACGAAAAGGCGCAAAAGACACAGAAGTGGCGTTCGCTATAAAGCTCCCCTCCCACAGGGAGGGGCCGGGGGAGGGATTTCGAGAGTAATAACGAATCTTGAATGATGAAATATTCGTTCAGCATTTCCTATACGTTTTACTTCAAATCCCCCACCCAACCTCCCCCTGTGGGGGAGGGGCTATGTGCCCCTCCAAACCGCTGATTTCCGAGCATTGCTATAATAAATTGTCAGTCAAAATCTTGAGGAGCCTTTCCCCCTTTCATGAGAACCGAATGGATCAAGCGTCGCCTGGAACAAGGCGGCGGTAACTATAGCCAGATGCACTACGCGCGCAAAGGTGAAATCACCGAGGAAATGGAATACGTAGCGCAGCGCGAAGACCTTTCCCCCGAATTCATCCGCTCCGAAATCGCACGCGGACGCATGATTATCCCCGCCAACATCAACCACACCTGCCTCGAACCGATGGCGATTGGCGTGGGCAGCAAATGTAAAATCAACGCCAACATCGGCAACTCGTCCACCACTTCCGATCTCGATACCGAGTTGGAAAAGCTGCGCACCGCAGTCGGTTTGGGCGCTGATACTGTGATGGACCTTTCCACCGGCGGCGACCTGGATGCGATTCGTATCTCCAACATCCAGAACTCCCCGGTGCCCATCGGCACCGTGCCCATCTACCAGGCGCTCGAAAGCGTTTCGCGCGTGGAAGACCTCACCATCGAGCACATGCTCGAAACCATCGAAAAGCAGGCGCAGCAGGGCGTGGACTACATGACCATTCACGCCGGAACGCTTTTGCGTCACGTGCCCCTCACCCGCAACCGCACCACCGGCATCGTGTCGCGCGGCGGTTCCATCCTGGCGCAGTGGATGACGGCGCATCATCAGGAAAACTTCCTCTACACCCACTTTGACGAAATCTGCGAAATCTTCAAGAAGTATGACGTCAGCTTCTCGCTGGGCGACGGCCTGCGTCCCGGCAGCCTGGCCGATGCCAACGACGAAGCGCAGTTTGCCGAGTTAGACGTTCTGGGCGAACTCACCCTCAAAGCCTGGAAGCACGACGTGCAAGTGATGATTGAAGGCCCCGGCCATATCCCGATGCACCTGGTCGCCATGAACATCGAGCGCGAAGCCCGCGTCTGCCACGAAGCTCCGTTCTACGTGCTGGGGCCGCTCGTCACCGATATCGCACCAGGCTACGACCACATCACCAGCGCCATCGGTGCGGCCATTGCCGGTCAGGCCGGTGCCGCCATGCTGTGCTACGTGACGCCCAAAGAACACCTCGGCCTGCCCAACAAAGACGACGTGCGCCAGGGCGTGATCGCCTACAAGATCGCCGCCCACGCCGCCGACATCGCCCGTGGACGCAAGGGCGCGCAGGATCGCGACGATGCGCTCTCCAAGGCCCGTTTCGAGTTCGACTGGAACAAGCAGTTCGAACTGTCGCTTGACCCCGAAACCGCACGCAAGATGCACGATGAAGAGCTGCCCGACGATGCTTTCAAGAGCGCCAAGTTCTGCTCGATGTGCGGCCCCAAGTTCTGCTCCATGCGTATCACCCAGACCATGCGCCAGTATGAAGACGGCGAACGCGAGTTGCCAAACGGCGTGGAAAAGCAGGGCGGGGTAGCCTTGCCGGTCATTAACTAATACCTAACAAAAGAAAACAGCGGATTGCATCAGGTGCAGTCCGCTGTTTTTGTTGCATTGAGGAACCTCGCGCGTAAGCAAGCCGGATTGATGTGGTTTATTGCCTCCTGACCGGGCTTTAAGGGTATCGTTGCCCTTTGCCGAGTGTATGGTAACTTTCAACTCCTACTGAATTCACTTACTCATACGCGTAGTTCCTCAATGCGAAAAAATTAAAAAAATAGGTTTAAGACTCATCATTTGGGTGTATAATATGCGAACTGATATATGACAGTTTTAAAAATATAGATATGACAAATACCGATACGAAAAAACCAGAGCCGAAATATTTGCAGATCTATACCCAGATCCAGCAGCAAATTTTGTCGGGCGAGTTGAAGCCAGGCGAACGGTTGCCGTCGTTTTCGGAATTGCGTGCCCAACACGGAGCCATGCCTGCGACCTCCGAGCGGGTGTATGCACGGTTGGAACGGGAACATCTTGTAATTCGCAAACCGCGAAGCGGCACTTATGTCGCGCCGCGTGAGTTGGCACGCACCGGGAATATTGGCTTGATTTTGCACTCGGCCTATCAAACGCCCAACTACAATTCGCCCTACACGCAGATTTTGTTGGAAGGCATGCGCGCCAGCAGCCAAGAGCAGGGCATGAAGATCGTCTTGGTGGATGGAGGTGAGGAAAGCGATCTACAGCAAGTTGACGGTATTTTGTTTTGTTGCGACAAATTGGAAGCATATGCAATGGGAATTCCCCCCCAGGTGCCTCAAGTTATCGCGTTGCAACATGCCCATGAGTTGACTGCTGTCACAGTCGATGATTTTTCCGGTTCACGGGCGGCTACAAATTATCTCATTGAACGCGGGCACCGACGCATCGCCTGCCTGATGGAAGAGTGGACGGATATTCCCATTCAGCGCCGGGGCGGTTATCAGGCCGCTTTACAAGAAGCGGGTATTGCTATCGATCCTGCCTGGCTGCGCCTCCCTCCGAAAATGTGCCCGAAGCAAATGTTTAACTATCTGGAATGGGGACGGCTTAACATGCGTGTTTGGCTGGATGAAAATTGGTGTGATTTGAATTGCACTGCCATTGTCGCTCAGAACGATCACGTTGCCATTGGCGTGATGCAAACTTTGCAGGAAGCAGGCTTTAATGTGCCTGGCGATGTGAGCGTGATTGGTTTCGATGGCACCGATATTTGTGACTTGGCGCGGCCGCGCCTGACCTCGATGGTGGCGCCCTTACACGATATTGGTTACGAGGCGATTAAAGTATTGTGCGAGCAAATCCGTAGCGGAGTGCAGACCCCGCGCGAGATTTCTCTGCAAGCGAAAATACGCGAAGGGGAATCGGTATTGCGGATTGGGTCTGAACTGTAGTGAACAAGGAGAGTGACATGTTTGTGAATGAAAAGAGAGCTGGAGGGCCGCAGCGAGCCTTTACTCTGATAGAATTGCTTGTCGTAATAGCTATTATAGCTATCCTGGCGTCGATACTGTTCCCCGTCTTTGCCAGGGCGCGCGAGCAGGCGCGCAAGGCGGCGTGTCAGTCGAATCTCAAGCAGATTGGCATGGCTGTGATGATGTATGTTCAGGACTACGATGAAAAGTATCCGATGGGGACTATGTATACCGGTGGATATTTTTATCGCTTACTGGAACCGTATGTTAAGAACGACCAGGTTTGGATTTGCCCCACTGCCGGGGAAATTCGCTCGGCTTCGGCCCGCTTGTACAGTGGTGGTTATGGATGGAATATTTGTGGAATGGATACTACCGGCGCAACAGGCAATGGCTTTGGTTATACAGCGGGGACACCTTGTACGCCCAGTGGGGCTATTGGCGTTACCCTGGCTGAAGTATCCGAACCTGCTCAGACAATCCTTGCCGGTGACCCGGCCAGCAATGGCTACCAGGGCAATGGCTTGTATCTCTGGGCGCGCCAGCGAGGCTTGCTGCCAGTGCTACATGGTGGGCAGGTAGGCCCATTCTATAATACTGCTGCAACCTCAATCGCCGGTGAACCAAAAAATTTCCAGGGCGGTGGCAATTACCTTTATGCTGATGGGCATGTGAAGCTCATGATGAGTACGCAGGCCTGGGCCGATCGGCAGAAGCTCTTTAATATCGTTAAAAATTAAAAACAGGAATTGAAATATGAAAGTACCTGCGACACTTATCGTTGCACTGGCTGCCGCTTCAATGAGCAGTCATTGTGCTATTGCCCAGACCAACATCGCTTTAGACAAAAAAGTCACAACCAGCACGCCTTCCAATTATGCTCTCACCAAGGATAAAAACCCGGCTCAATTGGCTGATGGCAAATATGCAGGCGCGGCCTTCGATGCCCAGCATCAAACCGCCAGCCTGTGGGTGCAACCGGGTTCTATCACCTGGCGGGCGGGCAAGGACCCGATCGTGGTCACCATCGACCTGGAGAAAGTCAGCCCGATTTCGGGTGTGTCCCTGAGCACCGCCGCTGGCGCGGCGGGGGTGCAGTTTCCCGCTTTCGTGGGCATCGCGGTGAGTGACGACGGTAAAGCCTGGCATTACCAGGGCAACCTGATGAGCCTCTCCCGCAAGAATGGGGTGCCGAAGCTTGAGGGCTATTCGAAGTTTCGCTTTGCTACGCGCGATCTTCAGACGAGAGGCCGCTATATCGCTTTTTCCATTCTGCAAACTCCTTATACGGTGATGGATGAAATCGAAGTGTATTCCGGCGATGATGCCTGGCTAAATCGGGCCGTGGGCGGTAAGGAACTGGCAGACACGGCGGAAATGAAAGATCTGGCGGCGGCTTCCATTGTGAGCAACTTCGAGCAGCGCCGTCTCGATGCCGATATCAAAACCCTGTGGGAATTGTTAGGGGAATCGACACTCCCGGTGGCGAAAAAGGGCGTCCTGGAAGCGCGTTTGGCTAAAGCGGCTGCGAAGAACGACCGGCAGGAATTCGCCGAGGGTGGTGGGAAAACACTACTGCCTATCAACTCGGAACATCGCGATGTCATGGCGGTATACGGAGAGCTTTTAGCGGCGCAGGGCGTGAAGCCGCTGACGGTTTGGAAGCAGCATCGTTATGCCTGGTTGCCGCTGTTGGCCAAGCCGGAAAAAGGGCAGGCGGAGTTGCAGTTTTCCATGTTGCGTAATCAATTTCGCTCCGATGCGCTGCTATTGACCAACGCCAGCGGCAGTGAAAAAACCGTGCAATTGCAACTGCAAAACCCGCCGCGCAACGCGCAGGCCGGTTGGCTACAAGTTGCAACCGCAGCCTGGACGGATACCTATCAGGGCACTCCGATCGCGGATGCGTTGCTGCCGGTAGCAAACGTTCAAGGCCGCTACGCAATTAAAGTTCCCGCCGGTTTCACCGGTAAGGTTTGGTTGACGGTCGATTCCTCGAAACTGGCACCGGGCAATTACAGCAGCACTCTGGCGGTGGATGGCGAAAACGTTCCTTTGCGTTTGGCTGTTTCGCCTATTGCCATGCAACGCCCGCGCCTTTCGCTGTGTGCATGGGATTACACCGACCCTAAATCGATGCGTGGCTCGGCCAGCAGGGGAGTGAACACTAAAAATTATCCGGCGGCGTTCGAGCTGATGAAGTCGCATTATGTGGATTCGCCCTGGGCGGGACGCTCGATTTTGCCCTGGCCCACAGCCAACGACTTCGATGCGAATAATCAATTGAAAGCTCCGCTGAGCTTCACTGATTTTGATCAGTGGGTGGCCGAGTGGCCCCACGCCCGGAATTTCTTTGTCTTTGTCAGTGCCAAGGAAAAGGAAACTTTTGCCGGTGCTGCTCGTGGCACCACGGTGTTCAATGCACGCCTGGGCAACTGGGCCAAGGCAGTGATTGCCCACCTGAAATCGAAGAATATTGCTCCGGGCAAACTTTCTTTATTAATACACGATGAACCCGGTTTACAGGGAGACTGGCAAGACGATGTGATAGCCGATTGGGCACGTGCCATTAAAGCCGGCGCCCCGGAAATGACATTGCTTTCCGACCCGGTCTGGAAGCGTCCCGATCAGCAAAAGAACCAGGATGCCATTACCTTGATGGATCAGTTGATGCCCAATACACAAGGTTACAGCGTCGCCGTGCCCGCAGTGTGGGAGTATTTTG
>DAITOV010000284.1:0-6825 GCA_036833945.1 Abditibacteriia bacterium | reverse complement strand
ACTTGTGGTTACCGGCCCCACCGTGATTGCGCCGCTGCTCAACCATATTCGTCCACAGGGCACCTCCGGCGCGATTTTAAAATGGGAAGGCATCGTCATCGACCCTATCGGTGCCACGCTGACGGTGTTGCTCTACGAAGCTGTGGTCGCCGGGAACGTGCTCAACGCCCCCACCCATATCGTGACCGGCGTGCTCTCCACCCTCATCAGCGGTGCCGGTGCGGGCTTGCTGGGCACGCTCTTTTTGATGGTTCCCTTGCGTAAGCACTGGATTCCCGACGACCTGCAAAACGGCGCGGCACTGGCGATTGTGCTTTCCACTTTCGTGGCGGCCAATCATGTGCAAGCCGAATCGGGGTTGCTGGCTGTGGTAGTGATGGGTGTGGCGCTGGCGAACCAGCGCTGGGTTTCGATTCACCATATCGCCGAATTCAAAGAGACCTTGCGCGTGCTGCTGCTTTCGGGCCTCTTTATTCTGCTCTCTGCCCGGCTTTCGCTCACCGACCTCACCGGTGCCGGTTATGCGCCATTGTTCTTCTTAGCAGTCCTTATTCTGGTGGCACGCCCGGCCAGCGTAGCTGTGGCGACGTGGCGTTCTCGCCTCACCACCAGCGAGCGCCTTTTCCTGGCCTGGATGGCACCGCGCGGTATCGTGGCGGCTTCCATCGCTTCTATCTTTTCGTTGCGGCTGCAAGAACGCGGTGTGCCCGGGGCCGAGCAATTAGCGCCCATTACCGTTATCGTCATTGTGGGCACCGTGCTGGTCTACGGCCTCAGTGCGCCGCCTTTGGCACGCAAGCTCAAGCTCACCAAACCCGTGCCGCGCGGTCTACTGATTGCCGGTGCGCATGATTGGGCGCGGCAGATTGCAGCGGCGCTCATCCGTGCCGGACAAAGCGTGTGGCTGGCCGATACACGCCAGGAAAATGTTCAAGCCGCCCACGCCGAGAATATCCCGGCGCTCCATGCCAACGTGCAGTCGTCCACGGCCATTGAAACTGCCGATCGCGAAGGACTGGGCATTCTGCTGACCATGACCTCCAATGAAGAAGTCAACGCCCTGGCCTGTTTGCGCTATGCGGGCGAATTCGGACGGGCACGCACTTTTCAACTTCCCCCACACAACACCGCCGATAAGCGCAAACAAGCGATGGGAGAGCATCAGCATGGCCGCCTGCTGTTCGACGTGCGCGCCTCCTACAAGTGGCTCGATGCCCACTTCCAGGCAGGAGCGGAAGTGGTGACAGTGCTACTGGAAGAACAAATCTCTTTCGAACAGTATGAAGAAAGCGATTTGCGTAAGCTTTTGCCGCTCTTTACCGTTTCTCCCGGCGGCGATTTGAGCATCGTTACTGCAAACGAACCTCCTCTCATGCGCGGCCCCCTGACCGTCATCGCTTTGGCGCTGCCGGAAACGGCCTCTTCTGATAAGGTTTTATAGTTAATTCCTACTTACATAGTCTATTTATGAGTTCCGCTGAATCTGCCTTGCCTGCCATGCGCCAAAACCCGACCCTGTGGCGCGGATTGATCCACTCCTACCGCGAGTATCTCTCGGTTTCCGACAGCACTCCCGTCATCACCCTGTGTGAAGGCGACACGCCGCTGGTAGCCGCCCCCCGGTTGGCCGCCGAGATTGCGCCCGATATCGAACTGTTTCTCAAATTCGAGGGTGCCAACCCCACCGGCAGCTTTAAAGATCGCGGCATGACGATGGCGGTTTCTAAAGCCGCTGAAGACGGCGCGCAGGTCGCCATTTGCGCCTCTACCGGCAACACTTCGGCCAGCGCCGCGGCTTATTGCGCGGTGGCCGGTATTCGCTGCGTGGTGCTGTTGCCGCGCAACGCTATTGCATTAGGCAAACTGGCCCAGGCGCTGGTGGAAGGCGCAACCGTGCTGGCTGTGGAAGGCAACTTCGACGACGCACTCGATATTGTGCGCGACCTCACCGCCAATTACCCGATTGCGATGCTCAACTCGCTTAACCCCTACCGTCTGGAAGGCCAGAAAACCGGGGCGTTCGAGGTTTGCGATTTCCTGGGCAAAGCGCCCGATTTCCACGCCATCCCGGTGGGCAACGCCGGAAACATCACCGCCTACTGGCAGGGTTACAAGCAGTATCACAGCGAAGGCCGCATCGACAGCCTGCCCCGCATGATCGGCTTTCAGGCCGCCGGTTCCGCGCCGCTGGTGCTGGGCCACCGCGTCGATAAGCCCGAAACCGTGGCCACAGCCATCCGCATCGGCAACCCGGCGCGCGGCGATGAAGCTATCGCAGTGCGCGATGAAAGCGGCGGTTTCATCAACATGGTGAGCGATGCCGAAATTCTCAAGGCTCAGAAAACTACTGCGGCGCTCAGCGGCATCTTCGGTGAACCGGCTTCGGCTGCACCTTTGGCCGGTATCGCCCAGCTTTCCAGAGAAGGATTCTTCGCCCAGGCCCGCCAGGAACTGGGCCGCAAGCCGGTCGTGGTTTCTGTGGTCACCGGCCACGGTTTGAAAGACCCCAACACCGCCATCCAGATCGGCGGCGAACCCATCGTCGTGCCCGCCGAAAACAAAGCCGTATTAAAAGCCATCGGCTTTTAAAAACATTGTTTTAACGCTTTGGTTGCCTAAGATCCAAGAGCAAAGATCAAAGACCCAATACGATGCCAACCTTCCGCTACTTCCCGCCCTCGCAAGAAGAACAGCGCGGTTTCATCATTCAACTGGCCGGCACCGTCATCAGCCTGGCGGTTGCCGCCACACTGGCGGCGCGCACCACCGAAGCCGGATTGCGCGGGTTGATGATCGGCCTGGGGCTGGGCGTATTGTTCCTGCTGGCACGCACTATGGTGCAATTGGAAGTAAAGGCCAATCGGTCGCAAAACGCAGAAATCGGGGTCGATGAAAACGGTTTACAGATTACCAACGCGCAGAAAAAAACCGAGGTTGTCGCGTGGAGCGAAATCGAAAGTACCGAGATCGTGAATGGCAAATTGGCTTTGAAATGGCGTGGAGGCGAGCTGAATTTGAGCACACGCGAGGTTGAGAACGGCATGGAACTGATTCGGCTCATCGCCACGCGTGGCAAAAATAGCGACCCCACTAAGACCTCGAACTTTATTCCGCTTGACCCTAAATAACCTTATGAATATCCAACCTTTCCGCAGTGGCAAAGTCCGCGACGTCTACGAAGCCGGGGAAAACCTCATCATCGTCGCCTCCGACCGCATCTCGGCCTTCGATTGCATCATTCCCACCCCCATCCCCGATAAGGGCAAGGTGCTGACCCAGCTTTCACTGTTCTGGTTCGAAAAAACCGGCCACCTCATCAAGAACCACCTCATCTCTTCCAACGTGGCCGATTTCCCCGCTCCCTACAACGAAATCGCCGATTGGCAGGGCCGTGCTTCGTTGGTGGAACGCGCGGACATTCTACCCATCGAATGCGTGGCGCGCGGCTACATCACCGGCAGCGGTTGGAAAGATTACCAGGCCACCGGCAGCGTGAGCGGCATTGCCCTCCCCGCCGGTTTACAGGAAAGCGAGAAACTGGCCGAACCGATTTTCACGCCTTCCACCAAAGCCGAAACCGGCCACGACGAGCCGATTGCGTTTGAAGAAACCGCCAACATCATCGGCCAGGAGCGCGCCGAGCAATTGCGCGAGCTGACGCTCAAACTCTATTCCTTCGCCGCCAACTACGCGCTGGAGCGCGGCGTGATTATCGCCGATACCAAGTTCGAGTTCGGTCTGGTAAATGATGAACTGATTCTGTGCGATGAAATCTTGACTCCCGATTCCTCGCGTTTCTGGGACGTGGAGAAATATGGCGTGGGCCGCTCGCAGGATTCGTTCGACAAGCAGTATGTCCGCAATTACCTGGAAACCCTCGATTGGGACAAGAACCCGCCCGCCCCGGAACTGCCCGCAGAAGTGGCACAGCGCACAGCGGAGAAGTATTTTGAGGCGTATGAGCGGTTGACGGGTGAGAGTTGGAATACAAGCAACTGAAGCCAACATAGGGGCTCCCCTTGTGGGTGCCCGGTACGTATGAGATAGCGTATCTTGTTAATCGGGCTGTTATGTTGCGGGCACCCACAAGGGGAGCCCCTACATTGGCCCTGGAAATTTCTACGGTATTCCCCATGCCCGAAAACATCGACGCCCTCCTCAAATCCGTTTTCGGCTTCGACGATTTTCGTGACGGCCAACGCGCCGTGGTCGAAGAACTTCTCGGCGCTGGCCGCGCCCTGGCTGTTTTCCCTACCGGCGGCGGTAAATCGCTTTGCTATCAACTCCCTGCCCTGGCGCTTGAAGGCACCACCATTGTGGTTTCGCCGCTCATCGCGTTGATGAAAGACCAGATCGATTTTCTTCAATCGCGCGGCATCCGGGCCGAGCGGCTCGATTCCAGCCTCGAATGGCAACAAACCCGCGACGTGCAGGATGCCTTGCGCAATGGCGAACTCAAGCTGCTGTACGTCGCGCCTGAACGCTTCAATAACGAACGTTTTCTTGAGACATTGCGGCGCGCCAACATCGCGCTGTTTGCCGTCGATGAAGCGCACTGTATCTCGGAATGGGGCCATAATTTCCGTCCCGATTATCTCAAGCTGGCCCAGATTGTGAGCGACTTACAGATAACCCGCATTCTGGCGCTCACTGCTACCGCCACGCCTGAAGTGGCAGCCTCGATTTGCAAGGGCTTTGAGATTCCACAAAACGCCTCCATCAACACCGGCTTCTATCGGCCCAACCTTAACCTTTGCCTGTCACCGGTTGAAGGGCCTCAGCGGGAAGCGTTCCTGCTCAACCGCTTGCAACGCCGCAAACCCGGTGCGACGATTGTTTACGTCACGCTACAAAAAACCGCGCAACAACTGGCCGATTTCCTCACACAAAACGGCATCGAGGCCCGTCCCTACCACGCCGGGATGGAGAGCGAAGCGCGCCACGAGGTGCAGGACTGGTGGATGCAAGGCAGCGACCGTGTTGTGGTCGCAACTATTGCCTTCGGCATGGGCATCGATAAAAGCGATGTGCGCTATGTTTATCACTACAATTTGCCCAAAGGTTTGGAAAACTACTCGCAAGAAATCGGCCGCGCCGGGCGCGACGGCCTGCCTTCGACAGTAGAGCTACTGGCCTGCCCGGACGATGTTCCCACCCTGGAAAATTTCGTTTATGGCGATACCCCCACCGAAGATGCGCTGTACGGGTTCGTCGAAGAGATGCTGAATTCGGGGATGGATTTTTCGGTTTCGGAATACGAACTCTCCGCCCGCCACGACTTGCGCCCACTGGTGCTCAAGACCTGCCTCACTTATCTCGAACTCGATGGCGTGTTGAAGCAGGGCACACCATTCTACGCCGGTTACGAAGTGCGGCCCCATAAAAATTTGGAAGCCATGTTTGCGGCATTCAGCGAAAAAGCGCAAAAGTTCTTACGCGAGCTGTTTGGCGTTTCCAAGCAGGGGCGCATCTGGTGGAAAATCGACCCCGCCACCGCCAGCGAGCAGTTAGGCTGCGACCGCAAGCATATCGTGCGCGCCATGGAAATGCTGGAAGAAAAAGGCGTCGCCCTGGTTAAGGCCGCCGATGCTCGCAAGCGCTTCACACGGCTGCACCAGGCTGAAGATACCGATAGCTTGGTCGATTCACTGACTTCCCGTTTCGCCCAGCGCGAAGCCAACGAGATTGAGCGGATCGCCGCTATTCTGCGTTTGGTAGAGCATCCCGGCTGCCAGACGAATGCGCTGGTGGCGCACTTCGGTGAAATAAGGGAGCAACCGTGCGGCCACTGCACCTTCTGCAAAACCGGGCAAGCTGCTACGTTGCCGCCAGCCCAGCCGCTGCCGGAGATTGATTCGCTGGTGAGAATCGAGCAACTGCATCCTTTGCAAGCCGAACACCATGAAGCCCTGGCCGACCCCCGTCAGGTAGCGCGCTTCTTGTGCGGGCTTACTTCACCTGCGCTGAGTAAAGCCCGGCTGATGCGTCATGAGCTTTTCGGGCGACTGGAGCAATACCGTTTTTCCGATGTGATGGAATGGTGTTATCAGTTGTAAAATTCCGGCATCATTGACGGACATGTAGAGACGCGATTTATCGCGTCTGAGCCTTTTTCCTAACCCCATGCTTCGCCAGCGGACATACCCAGACGCGATAAATCGCGTCTCTACGGGTCGCTTGCATGCTCCCCGTCTATATGGGTTAAAGTTTTATCAGGTGAATTTCCCTATGAAACTTCGATTGCTTCTCTTCTGCATTTTCCCCATCCTCGCCACCTTAGCCGGTTGCAGCCAGGCCCAGCAGGCTTCAACGGCCACGCCGCGCGCCACCACGCGCGTGCTGCTCATCACCGGAGACTGGAAGAGCCAGGCCTGGTATCAGCAAGTCTGGAACAATACGAAAAAGCCGATGCGCGGGCGGTTCATCGCCGCGCAGGCCGATAAAGCCGCACCCGGGAAATTCACTTTCACCCATCTCGATAGCTACGAAGGCTTGCAGTATGTCGATGCCAATTTTTTGAGCCAGTTCGATGTGTTGCTGGTCGGCGATACGACAGGCTTTTCGATGTCGCCACGTTTTATAGATGGTGTGCAGCAATTCGTGCAAAAAGGCGGCGGGCTGGGCTATCTGGCTTCCTGGAAGTGGCACACCGCCCTGCTCGACGGAACGCCTTTCGAGCAGGTGCTTCCCGCGCGTTTTGGTGTGGAAGCTTTGAAAACCGATTGGAACAACTTCAGCTCACGCGCGCAGGCAAGTACCTTCAAGCCGGAGGTTGCCAACGGCAACCATCCCATCGTGCGCGGCCTGAACTGGGGCGCGGCACCT
>DAITOV010000283.1:0-6910 GCA_036833945.1 Abditibacteriia bacterium | reverse complement strand
CATTAACGCCACGCGCAAGAATTTCCCCATCACGAACGATGACCGCGCCAAAAGGCCGGCCACCGTTTTTCGCGTTTTCACGGGCCAGTTCTATGGCTTCACGCAGGAAATGCTGATTATCATTCATAATCTTATCCTTAATATATAGGGACTGGATACGACAATATAACTCACCTTAAAAACTCTCTGCGTCCTCTGGGGTGAATCCCTAATGAGAAGCGTCCAATTCAGCGATGCGGGTTTGGGCGGTTTGACGGTCGAGGGCTTGTTCGGCGATCCATTCCGGGTCGGCAGGGGCATTGATGATTTGGTGGAGAATCTGGCGCGCCAGGGCTTTTTGCTGGTCGGCCATCAGGGTTTCGGCATAGTGGAGCAGGCCGGTAGAATTGTGCGGCGCGATTTGCAGGGCACGGCCGTGCATATCGAGGGCGCGGTCGATGCTGCCACCCAGAATGAGTGGCTTGACGTGGGTAATACGGGCTATAGCACGCACCGGACCGGCGAAATAGTAGGTTTCGTCCTGGTTCATGGCACGCTCAATGTGGGTTTGGGCGCTCCGCAACTGGCCCGGCCCATGCAGGAAGCCGCTGCGACGCGAGGCTTCCAGCAGGTTGATGCCCCACCAGTAGTGGCCTTCGACATCGTGGTGGTTGTCTTCCACGGCGCGCTGGGCGAGGCTTCGGCCCAAATCGAAGTGGGCCAGCGCGGTTTTATCGTCTTTAGCCATCAGTCCCTGAAAATGCGCCAGTCGCGCACCGCGCCACAGCACACCATATTCTGGTTTTGTTCTCACGGCAGCATCGAGTTGGCGTTCCAGTGCGACCAGGCGCACACCCTCATGGCGCACACGCCAGAGTTCATCGAGTGAATTGAAATCGACAGAGGAAGATGTTCTCATAGAAAGAAAAACGATGGTTGGGAGCAATTTTACCGTGTTCGTTCAAATAAGGGCAAAACAGGTTCCCGAAAGGAGACAAGGCAACTGTTTTTGTAGGGGTTCGCTCTCACGATAACGGCTTGCGTTACGACCATGATCTCCCCAAACTCAACCTATGCCGTTTGCTCCCAAGATTCGCAAAAAACTCATCGGTGCACTGGAAGAACATGCGTTGCCCATGCTCAAAACCCAGCTCGTTTCCCAGTTGCTGGCTGCGCCTCCCTTCGACTTTGGCGGATTTGAAATGAAAGTTCTCCATACCGAATATCTGCCTGACAATGCCTATAGCGTCCTGGATATCCGGCGGAACTGGCCCGATCACCAACTGCTGGCAACACGTGGTTTGCGCCTGGAATTTATCTACAGCGGCAGCACGCATCGCAAGGTCGGTATCAGAGAGAGCCAC
This sequence comes from Abditibacteriia bacterium, assembly GCA_036833945.1. Lineage (GTDB taxonomy): Bacteria > Armatimonadota > Abditibacteriia > Abditibacteriales > Abditibacteriaceae > DAITOV01. The sequence goes on along the minus strand of DAITOV010000283.1, from coordinate 5,567 downwards.
GCCGCCCAGATGAGACAAATGGGCAAGGAAGTGCCACCGGCGGTGCAGATACTGAAAACCGTCGCCCCGGTCACCCTGCTGTATGCCGATTATTGCCCCCGTGAATCGGGTGGGTTTTATTCCGAGCTGGCGCAGGACAGCTACCAGAGCATCATGGTATTTTTCGACAAGGACATAACGCTGAGCCACACTTACCGGCATTTAATGACCTCGGAAGCCTCACATCGCTTGCAGATCTCCGACCAATCGCTGCTCCAGTTAGCCGATCTGTATTACGAAGATTTGTGCCATAACAGCAACCGGGCCAGCAGCCAGAACCTGCTACTGGCGATCATGCAACGACTGCATTTTCATCTACTGCAAAGCCGGCCTGCGATCAGTAATAGTTGCTGGCTTGAACCAGTCGATTTCGCCTCGATTTCCCCGGCCATGCGCCAACAGGATATTTTGTGTTTGCAAGTGGTCGATTATATTCAAAATCATTTGAATCTCCCGCTCACCGTCGGTGGAATCGCCCAAAGATTTGAAGTCTCCGGCTATTACCTCAACCAGGTCTTCGCCAAGAACCAGGGCACAACCCTGAAAAAGTTCATCACTCATTTACGCATCAAAGTGGCCTGTGAAATCTTAAGTGCCGATAAAGAGCGAATAAGTGATGTTGCCAGCCTGGTGGGCTATCAGAGCCAGGATTCATTCGGCCACAGTTTCAAACGCATTACCGGCGTGAGTCCCAGCAAATTTCGACAAAGAGTCAGAAAGACTTCTTGATTAACAATTTTATTCATGTACTTTTGTCTTAATCGAACTTTGCACTGCGAGTTTGGTTTGAGTGCCCTTGGGAATGGGTATAATACTACAGCATTGCCGTATTGATAGCCGGTGGAGGACAATCATATGTATATTTCCAAGCATCGCACTGCTTTTACCCTTATAGAATTATTGGTCGTCATAGCTATCATAGCTATCCTGGCCGCTATTTTATTCCCGGTTTTTGCCCGTGCCCGCGAAAATGCCCGGCGCAGCAGTTGCCAGAGCAATCTCAAGCAAATTGGCCTGGCCATCATGCAATATACCCAGGATTATGACGAAAAATATTTCTCCCATCGCAACTACGGTGCTCCCTACCGCACGACGTGTAGTGCCACATACGCGGCCTGGGCAACCTTCATAGAGCCATACGTCAAGAACTGGCAAATATTTAATTGCCCCAGCCACGGCACTGCCTACACTGGCGGTTGCACAGCACAGGGCAGCATGTCCTATGGTATTTCATATCGCAGCCTCTATTACGTGGGTGAAGAACTCGGCACTCCCTACGGCGGCATCACCGAAGCCTGCACGGCAAATTGTGGTGTGAGTCTCCATTATTTGAATTCGGCCACTTCGACCGCCGCTGTAGAGGATGCCAGCGGCACGATTCACGTCACCGATGCGTTCGGCACCACCTTCACTTCCGGGTATGACGTAGTTTCGCCCGGCGACGGAACAGGTGAATATGCCCGACGCATCTCCGACCGCCACCTCGATACGGTCAACATTTTGTTCGTGGACGGGCACGTTAAATCAATGAAAAAGTCGGCAGTTGTCGGCCCCGGTAAAGCCCAGTGGCGTCATTGGACGACTTCACTCGATTAGTTGAATCAAAATTACCAATTACATTCAAGTAGTTTTATTGGAGTCGGTTTTTCGCATTCAAAATCGGTTTGAGTGGGGAGCAAAGTGGGTATAATACCAAAATATACGACTCATTCTGTAACCACACGGAGGACAATATCATGAAGACATCAACTCACAAGCACCGGATAGGTTTCACACTCATAGAATTATTGGTCGCTATTACCATCATAGCTATTCTCACATCCATCCTGTTCCCGGTTTTTGCCCGTGCCCGTGAAAACGCCCGCCGCGCCAGTTGTCTAAGCAACCTCAAACAAATAAGTTTGGGAATTATGCAATACACCCAGGATTACGATGAAAGGTATCCCAGTGTATTGGAAGGCCCTCACGGCGGGCCTTATATCGTGCAAACCAAAACCGGTTGGCCGGGAAGAAGATTCTCGTTTGGCGGGCAAAATTACATTTCCTGGATGGACTTGATTTTTCCCTATGTCAAAAACGTCCAGATCTTTGAATGCCCTTCTCAGCCCGATTCGCGCACCGCGACCGGGCGCAAGCTCAATGCTGCATCCTACGGTTATAGTGGAGCGATCAATGGTTATGAAAACGATCGTTATGGAAGGCCAGTCGCGAATAGTATCGGCAACGCTTTAGCAGACATTAAGCGCCCGGCAGAGGTGGGGATGCTCATAGATAATCTGGATATTTACAATCACCAGAATCTCCCTTATCGCTACGTCACCGTCCCTGCCGCCGACCTTTCAACGGTGGTTCCCCATTTCGACGGCACCAACGTTGCGTTTGCCGACGGGCATGTCAAGTGGCGCAAGCGCTCCTCGATCATCGGCCCTTATACCGTCTATGTCTCCTATGGCTCCAATCCCAATAGCATGTATGCCAATCCTTTCTGGAACCCATTTATCGATTAAGTAATCATCCACCCCCTTTACCGATCATGAAAAAAGTTATTCCTCTTCTCCTCAGCCTCAACCTGGCAGCGGGCATCGCCTTACCGACAGTTCATGCCGCGACGCCTCTCAACACCGAGAAAATAGCCGCCGTCAAGGCAGGCAAGCTCAATACGGCCCAGGCCAGTTGGTGGGGCTTCGATGCCGCCGACTCCACCGACGCACTACAAAACGCCATTAATTCGGGAGCGGCCAGGCTCATCGTCGATAACATGGGCAGCGACTGGATTATCAACAAGCCCATTCAATTAGCCTCTAATCAGGAGATCGTTTTTGCCGACGGCGTGGTCATTCAGGCCAAGGCCGATTGTTTTCACGGCAAAAACGATTCACTCTTCACCGGCACGAAGGTGAGTAATCTCGTTCTACGCGGCGAGGGCAAGGCCGTGTTGCGGATGCGTAAAAAGGATTATCAGAACCCTGCTCTTTATGAAAAATCGGAATGGCGCATGGGCATCAGCCTGACCGACTGTGCCAATATCACCCTGCGCAACCTGACGGTGACACAAACCGGCGGCGACGGGCTTTACCTGGGAGGAACGCGCACCGGTTACAACAAGAATATTTTAGTGGAGGATATGAATTTCGTGGATAACCACCGCCTGGGCATGGGGGTTATCAGCGTGGAAGACCTCACCATTCGCCGCTCTAAATTCAACGATACCAAAGGCACCGGGCCCAATGCGGGGATCGACTTCGAGCCTAATTTCGCCGAGCAACGTTTAGTCAACATTGTCGTCGAGGACAGCGAATTCAATAACAACAGTGAAGGAGCCGGTATCCATATTTACGCTGGACGCTTCGATGCCACCACCAAACCGATCTCGATGACCTTCAACCGCTGCTCTACCACAGGCAATAAGGAAGGCGCTTTGTTGGTCGCCACCGAAAAGCAGACCGAAGCGGTGCGTGGCCGGGTGACATTCAACGACTGTTCCTTCCGGCAGGATAATATCCTGATATATAACCCGGTCGTGAACGGAGTGCATTATCAATTTAACGATAGCGTGGTCGATTGCTCCGCCGCAAGTGAAAAAAAACGCAATCCAGTGGTTTTAAACGCCAATATTCATGCCGAAAACGGGGTAATCGGTGGCCTGCATTTCAAGGATACAACGCTCATTCCTGCGGGTAGCGCGCGGGCGATTGCACCGGCTTTCCAGGTTCGCATCGCCGATGCCAGGGAAATCGACGGCACCGTGCTGGTTGAGCGCAACGGTCAAAAAACGCCTTACAATCTGCCTGCATTCGTCAGCGAATTACAAGAATGGGCAAAGACTATCAATAACCTGCAGCCGCAGGCTCTCACTCCGGCTGCCCTGCAAATTCCCGCGCAAGACGCACCCAGAACCGGCAACGACAGCTTCTTCCTCCAGGGCGCTTTTCAATTCCTGCAATACGCCCAGGCCGGGCAACGTATCACCGTCAATCTGCGTGTCAGTAAGGTGTATGAGCGCCTGACCGAAGTCGAGCTGCAAGACCCGCAGGGCAAAACCTTGCAGGTCTATAAACTGCCGCTGGACGGCACCATATTTCCTCTTTCCTTCACCGCAACCGAAACCGGGTTTTATCGTATCGTCCGTAAAAGTAGTTTTTCACAGAAAATCGATGTGAATTCCTCTCATCGCGGCAACGGTATCGCGGCACAGGACAAGGTCGTTTTTCTCCGCCCCCAGGGCCGCGTCTATTTCCAGGTGCCCGCCGGTGTCAAATCGTTTACATTGAGTGTTTCCACCGATTCGCAGGCGAAAGTCGCGCTTATCGATGGCCAGGGTAAAAAGGTGCAGGAGAAGAATTTGACCAATCAAATGGAACTCTTTTCCGCCACCAGAACCGACGCCTCGCAATCGGAACAGTGGGCGTTGGAAGCCTCGGATGCAGTGTGGCTGGTGACGGTGGGAGTGTATGCTCCCCTGACGCCTATTCTTTCGACGAATTCGGGAACGATGTTACTTTCCCGATAAAACAATACATTGGTTTCCATCATCATGAAAAACTCTTCCACCATCAAATTAGCTCTCGCAATTGCACTGGGCACCGGCCTTTTCACGCCTGCTGCTTTTGCGCAGGCCCCTCTTATCAAGCAAGCGGATCAAGCTAAAATTGCCGCAGTAAAAGCGAAAACCCTCGCCACCGCCCACGCCAGTTGGTGGGGCTTCAATGCCGAAGATTCCACGCAGGCGCTGCAAGATGCCATCAACTCGGGCGCTTCCAAGATAATCGTCGATAACATGGGGACAGACTGGATTGTGAGCAAGCCCATTGAGCTGGCTTCCAACCAGGAAATTATCTTTGAAGAGAATGTGATAGTGCAGGCCAAAAAAGGTGCCTTTTTAGGCACCAACGACTGTCTGCTGATTGGCCGTAACGTGCAAAACAGCACCCTCACCGGCCGTAAGGGAGCGACCCTGCGTATGCAGCGCGACGACTATGCCAACCCCAAGCTCTACAAGAAAGCCGAATGGCGCCACGGCATCAGTTACATCGATAGCCGCGACGTCATCATCCGCGGATTGACAGTGCGCGAAACCGGCGGCGACGGCCTCTATCTGGGAGCCAGCCGCAATGGCTACAACAAGAACGTGCTGGTGGAAGACATGAACTTCGACGCCAACTATCGCCTGGGGATGGCGGTTATCAGCGTAGAAGACCTGGTGATGCGACGCTGCAAATTCAACAACACCAAGGGCACCGGGCCTGATGGCGGTATCGATTTCGAGCCGAACTATCCTGAGCAGCGCCTGGTGAACTGCGTGGTGGAAGACAGCGAGTTCGCGAACAATTTCGCCGGCGGCTTCGATGTCTATCTGGTATTCATGAACAAAACCTCGATTCCGGTTTCCATCACCCTGAAGAATTCACGCTTCAAGGGCAACCTTCAGGGCGTCATTTCCACTATTTCCAAAGAGGTGGATAAAGCGGTGGACGGCACCATTGAAATCGCCAATTGCCAGTTCGATAATAACGGCATTACGCTCAACC
>DAITOV010000282.1:0-6931 GCA_036833945.1 Abditibacteriia bacterium | reverse complement strand
AGCGACCGATGCCTCGCGCCGCACCATCGAAGGGCAGGGCAGCGTGAAGGTCGCCAACCAGCAATACTTCGCCTTCCTCGATGTGAAGAAAGGCTTCTACCAGACCGGCGATCAGGTGCAGGTGGAACTGGTCACCCAAGATGCCAACGATAAGCCCAAAGCAGCTTCCGGCAAGATGGTGGTTTACAAACAGTTGCCGGGTAACAAGGAAGAAAAAGTCTTTGAAGAAACGGTGAAAACCGATGACAAAGGCCGTCTTTTCTGGACCTGGCACAACGATGGCGAAGGCCAGTTCCGCATCGCCTACGAAGCGACCGACGACTGGAACAAAGACGTGAAAGCCTCCACCAACGTGTGGGTGAACGGCCCTAACATGAAGACCACTTCGTTCCGCCAGCAAGGCGTAACGATTGTGCTGGAAAACCGCTACTATGAAGAAGGCGATACCGCCAAAGTGCTCTTAGTAGCCGACCAGCCCGATACTACCGTGCTCTTCACTCAAGAAGCCGGTGGCGAAATTCTCAAGCGCGAGTTGGTGTTCATCGAAGGTAAGAGCAAGACGCTTTCGATTCCTATCACCAAGCAGCATGTGCCCAACTTCGCCCTGGGCGCGGCGGCGGTGAAGAACTACGAGGTGTACCAGAACACGCAAGAAGTATTCGTGCCACCGACCCGTCAGCTCATTAACGTTTCCGTGACCGGTGACAAAGCGCAATACAAGCCGGGCGAAACCGGTAAGTTCACCATTAAAGCAACCGACTGGAAGGGCAACCCGGCCCGCGCCGAAGTTTCGGTAGCGATGGTCGATGCCAGCCTCTTCTATATTCAGAAGAGCTACGCACCCGATATCCGCACCTTCTATTATGGCGAGCGCCGCGCGATTTCGACCAATCTCGATTCCCACCGCAGCGGCCAGCCGCAAGGCCATGCCGAAGATGATGTGAAATATCCGAATTACGAAACGCACGGTTGGGAACTGCCCGATGAACTGGGCTTGCTCAACCTCCAGCCGGGTGGGTTTGGTTGGTATGGTGGTTATCCGGGTGTGCGTTATCGTCATGATTACGCAGGTGGAGTCACTCGACTTTTCAGATCATCGGATACCGGTATTGGCGGAATGGTTGGAGCTGCTGGCCCAGCCGGTCCTGACATGCTTTATGCGGCGGCACCGGCACCTGCAGTCGAAAGTCAGATGGACATGCGGAGGGAAAAATCAGCCGTTGCGAGCGAAATGGATGCAGACTCTGGCGGAGCATTAGCTGAAGCCCAGGTGCGCTCCAACTTCTCCGAAACCGCGTTCTGGTCGCCTGCCGTCGTCACTGAAAACGGCACCGCGCAGGTGGAAGTGACCTTCCCCGATTCGCTCACCCAGTGGCAGGGGTTGGCACGTGGCCTCACGCAGACCTCTCAAGTTGGCGCCGGTGAAACCACCGTCGAAACCAAGAAAGATGTGCTGGTGCGCATGCAAGCCCCGCGTTTCTTCACCGAACGCGACCAGGTGGTGCTGAGTGCCAACGTGCACAACTACCTCAAGACCGATAAGAAGATTAAAGTCACTCTCAAGCTGGGCGAAGAGCTGCAGCTCAACCGCACCAAAATCGCCCGCGAATCGGTTGGTGAAAACCTCGAAGCGCTCGAAGGCTGGATCACGGTCAAAGCCGGTGAAGAAACCCGCGTCAACTGGACGGTCGATGTGGTGCGCGAAGGCAAAACCGAAATCCAGATGACGGCGCAAAGCGATGCCGAATCGGATGCCGTGAAGCTGAGCTTCCCCGTGCTGGTGCATGGCGTGCAGCGCTTCACCTCGCAAAGCGGCATCATCCGCGAAGGCGATAAGGGCAACAAGCAGACCATCAAAATCAACGTGCCCAAGGAGCGCAAGTTCGGTTCGACTTCACTCAACGTGCAGCTCAACCCCAGCCTGGCCGCCACCATGATGGACGCCTTGCCCTACCTGATGGACTACCCCTACGGTTGCGTGGAGCAGACAATGTCGCGCTTCCTGCCCAGCGTGGTGGTGCAAAAGACGCTGGTCGATTCCGGTATCAACCTCACCACGTTGCGCGCCCGCGCCGAGGCTTATGAAGCCGAAGCCAAAGCCGCTCCGATTGGCGATCGGGTGAAGAACTCGGGCTATACCTATCCCAAGGGCATGCCCAATTCACGGGACTTAGATAGGATGGCATCAAGGTTAGGGATGTTCGGTCATCCGAAGAACCCTATGTTCGACCAGAAGCTGCTCGACGAGATGATTCGCGACGGCCTGAACCGCATCTACAACATGCAGCGTCCCGATTGCGGCTGGGGCTGGTGGCAGGGCTCTTCCTATTCCGATGAATACATGAGCGCCTATGTCGTCTACGGCCTGGCAACCGCCAAAGCCGCTGAAGTAAAGGTGCGCGAAGATGTGCTCAGCCGTGGCTACGCCTACCTCGAAAAGCAGATGAAAGATGAAGACAACATTCATCTTCTCACCTGGATGGGCTACAGCCTGTCGCAGCGCGGTAAGCTGCCAAACGATGTAGCAACCATTGTGAGCGGACGCCTCTATACCCAGCGCGAACGCCTCACCGCCTACTCGAAGTCGCTGCTGGCGATGGCATTGTGGAACACCGGCGAGAAGGAAAAAGCCGGAGTGCTGGTGCGCAACCTGGAAAATACCGCCCGCATTGATGAAGCCAACGGCACCGCCCGCTGGCAGATGGGCCGTGAATACTGGTGCTGGTGGAACAACGATGTGGAAACCAACGCCTGGGCGCTGCGTGCGTTCTTGCAAGTCGATCCGCAAAACAAAATGGCCCCGATGCTGATGAAGTGGCTCACGCAACAATCGCGTAGCAACCACTGGCGCAGCACCAAGGATACGGCAATGTCGGTCTATGCTCTGGCCGATTACGTCCGTGTCAATAAGGAACTGGAAGTCGATTACACCATCTGCGTCAACCTCAATGGCAAGCTCACCAAGACCTATCGCGTGAATGCCGAGAACGCGCTGTATTTTGATAATCGCTTTATTACCGGCGAGCTGTTCCTGGAAGACGGCGACAACACGCTGACGATTGAAAAGATCGGCAAAGGCAATGTCTACTGGACGGCAGCAACCGAGTATTTCAGCCTCGAAGAGCCTATCAAAGCTTCGGGCAACGAAATGGCCATCAAGCGTCGCTACTTCAAGCTGACCCGCAAGGCTCAGGACGAAGAAGCCACTAAGCCAACCCAGCCCGGCGCTACTTCAGCCGCACCGGCTGTTGCACGCCGCGTCATTGGCTTGCCCCGTCCGATTCCTGTGCAGCCGCAGGAACCGGAATACGACCGTACCGAAATCCGCGACGGCGACACCCTGCAAAGCGGCGACCTGGTGGAGGTGGAATTGACAATCGATTCTTCCAATGACTACGAGTATCTGGTCTTTGAAGATATGAAAGCCGCCGGTCTCGAACCAGTCGATATCCGCTCCGGCGGTTCGTGGGGCAACGGCCTTTCCAGCAACGTGGAGCTGCGCGATGAAAAAGTAGCACTCTTCGTGGATCGCCTGCCGCAAGGCACCCGCGTGCTACGCTACCGCATGCGCGCCGAAATCCCCGGCAAGTTCCACGCGCTGCCTACCAACGGCTACGCGATGTACGCCCCGGAAGTGCGCGCCATTTCCGATGAGCAAAGGATTAATGTGAGGGATTAATCCGATAGGGAAGTAAAGCAGCCCGGCATCCAAAAGATGCCGGGCTGTTCTTTTTTGGAGTACGGTGACTCGTCACCGCGAAGGCATAATAATTTTCTCAAACATCGAAGTTTTATCCGCTCCCCTATGGACCGCCGGTATCCTGCCGGCACAAGCGTAATAGAATGCTGGCGACCCATAAACAACGAAGTCTTCGTTCCTACGATGCATCGACACGACGCGGTGACAAGTCACCGCACTCCAAAAGGCCCCCCCCACACCTCATTTGTTAAGGTGCTTTGATGTAAGATACAAATGAGCGAGTTCTTATGAAAGTCCAACGCATCGTTGCCAATATTCCCACGCCTGACCCCGCGCAAGCCGACAGCTTCTACCGCGATATTTTAGGCTTAGAAATCGTCATGGATCACGGCTGGCTGCGCACTTACGCCAACAATTCCCATATGACAGTGCAGGTGGGCATCGCCTCGCAAGGCGGCTCCGACACACCGGTGCCCGATCTTTCGATTGAGGTCGATGACGTGGAAGAAGCCCTGCGTCGCGTGCAAGCCGCAGGCATTGCCATCGAATACGGCCCGGCAAACGAGCCGTGGGGCGTGCGCCGGTTTTTTGTGAGAGATCCGTTGGGGAAGTTGGTGAATATTTTAGAGCATGAATAGAATATGAAATTACGAAATTGGCTTGAAGAAGAACTCCGGGCATTGCCTGAAGTAAAGGTCGAGCTATGGAAAAATTCCGACTTAATGTGCGTGTTTTATCGGGGTAAAGAAATCGCTCATTTTCACGATCATGAAGAAATCGATGTGAGATTATCACTGGCATTTATTAAGCGAGAAGAGATTACTCCGTTGCAAGATTCAAAATATCATCCTGATAGGTCAAAAAAATCTCGCTGGATGCGGCTTCGGTTCCAGACAAACCAGGAAACCGAAAAATTACTGAATTTGATTGTCCGACTTATTAAAGATGAATATCAGGCAACAAACTGGGGAAAAATTCATAACGACACGTAAAAAGGCAACTTCGCAACGAATCCTTACTATCAGGTCCTTGGAAAAGCGTGATGAACAATCTCAAATAAAACTATGATGAACCTCCCTTCCGACGACAAACTCTCTGCACTGCGCGACCTCATCGCCACCGGCCGGAAAATCGAAGCCATCAAGCTCTACCGCGAAACGACCAATGTCGGCCTCAAAGAAGCGAAAGATACTGTCGATGCGATGGAAGAATCCATGCGCAACGGCGCACCGATTTCGTTGCCGGTTAATTCCACGCCGCCACCGGCCAGTATGGCTTCGCCCGACGACCAGTTAGCGCAACTGCACGGCATGATCTTCGCCGGACAGAAGATTGACGCCATCAAACTCTACCGTGAGGCGAGCGGGGTAGGGCTTAAAGAAGCCAAGGATGCGGTCGAATTGATGGAAGCCAACCTGCGTCGCGAGCAGCCGCACCGGTTTCAGACAGTGCAGGGCAAGGGCTGCGGAGCGGGTATGCTACTATTTTGCCTGTGTTTGGGAAGTGCGCTTTGCTGGGTGGTGAGTTAGGAGACGCAACGAAGCCTAAAGTCAAATTTCACGTTTCTTACTTTCATTTTTGTAATAGAAGTATGAACCACAAAAAACGATAATACTTGACAATACAAACAAGTGTGAAATTGCTTGCGGAGACATGGGTATCCAGAGGCCATCAAATTCTTGTTCCCTTTTAAGAGTAGGCCAGGGCGAATATAAAATGATATACCAGTAAAAAAGATAGCCTATAAGCACTTTATAGACGATTGTGAGTGCTAATTGTCCGACCTGATAGATTTCGTTACTGGCTATTCTCTTTCTATTATCGATTATCAAATCTGCTGCCACCACGAGTAGAGCTAACGCCAGGGTATAAAACTCAATAATGTATAGAAGTTGCGCTTTCGCTTCTCCTCTATGGAGAGCATAGTCAATTTTAACGACATAAATCGCATAGAAAAATGCTGCCGGGATAGCTATGTAATAGAGGATGTTGTAGATTGCGTCGACAAACAGCGATAGCTTACCGCTACGTTTTTCTGGAGAGTTCTCTCCGGCTTTCAAAGCAGAGCGAGTATCGGCGAAATGCGAATATGTTCGAAAAAATAAAGCGAATACGATTGCAATATACGCATCTCGAAGAAATGCTATCTCCATTCTGAATCTCCCTTTAAATATCTATTACCTTCTGGAGAAGCCTCGGGTGATTATACCCTGTGAACATCTTTTTCGCCTTGTACCTGGGAAGTGCGCCTTGCCGCTAAATGTGCAGAGAAAACCGCTACGTGGCAAAAAGGCAGGGAGAATATAAAATTCCCCCTGCCTTTCCCATTTTCCATTCTCAACTTTCCATTTTTAATTCATCAAATGTCCACCGCAATCGCCATTGGCCTTCTCATTCTTTCCAACTTGTTTATGACGCTGGCCTGGTATGGGCATTTGAAGTTTTTCAAGGGCAACGCCACGCCGTTGATCGCGATTATCCTCATCAGTTGGGGCATCGCATTTTTCGAGTATTGTTTCCAGGTGCCCGCCAATCGCATCGGCTACCAAACGCTTTCGGCGACACAGCTCAAGTTGATTCAGGAAGTGATCTCGATTTCCATGTTCATCTTGTTCGCGGTCAATGTGCTGGGCGAATCGATGAAGTGGAACCACTGGGTCGCCTTCGGGCTGATTGCGGTGGCGGTGTATTTTGCCACGGCGTTTAAATGAAGAACCGCGCGCGTGAGTAAGCCGGGTTGAGCAGGATTTGTGCGGCCTGATTAATCTTCTTCGTTCCATAGCACGCAAAGCCTTCGGCTGCGCAAACTTCGTCGCAAGTTGGCACTATTAACGACAAGGAAAAAGTAAGCCGACGGTAACGTCCGGTTGCCTTCCTGTATGCTGCCTACCATCTACTACCTACTTACCAGGAGTTGACGATAGCTTGTAACGCTTCACCAGTCCACTTGCTCACGCGCGTGGTTCTTCAGGCGTCTTCGATGCGTTCGATTTTGGCGCGGGCGCGTCCCGGTTCGGTGGGGATGCCGTAGCGGGCTTCATACCAGTTCTGCATTTCGCCCCACAGCACATGCTCTGCCGTCAGTTTGCGGCGCATCTCCTGCAGTTCCGTGGTCTGTGCCAGATACAGCGCTTGCTCTGCGGGGGTGAGCTTTTCGGCATAACCCAGTCGCAATACGTCGCGGGTGAGCTTGAGATGGTCGAGTCCTTTGCGCAGAAACTCAATGCGTTG
>DAITOV010000281.1:0-6940 GCA_036833945.1 Abditibacteriia bacterium | reverse complement strand
CGGTGCGCGTCATCATGCGTGAGGCTCCTCTTCGTTGCATGCGCATGGCATTATCGAACTGGTCGTTTACCTGCGGCATGACGAGACTGGGTAAACCGGCTTGCAGCACCTGTCCGGTGGTGCCTGCACCGCCTTGATGCACCACGACTGAGCCGCGTCCAAACAATTTACTAAACGGCGCATACTCAAAAGCGGCAATTTGCTCATCATTTTGCGGAAGGTTGGCCGGACGATTCGTCTCGGGGCCGATCAGCAAGAGGGCGCGTTTATTCAAGCTGCGAATGGCTTCGACGGCAGTGACATAAAAATTGCCGGGCAGGTAGACCGTTGCTGAACCCAGGGTGAAAATAACCGGTGCTTCGCCTTTTTGAAGGAAAGCTTCTATTTCGGGTGCCAGTGTGCTGGAGGAGTTGTTCTGTTCGGCCGAGTTGTGGAAGCAAGTGCCTGTTTGAATCGTATTCTGGGGCCAGTCGGGTTGGGGGGCGGCTAATTGCCTGGAAAACAGCGCCAGCACGCCGTGAGGCGAAAGCGAGGCTTCAGAGAGTGGATGCGGGCCGCGCGGCAGGCCCAGTTCAGCGCGAAAACGGGCGACTTCTCTTACCCAGCGCGAGCTGATCATGCGCGCCCAGGCCTTGAAAATCCTCCGCGAGTAGGGGGTGGCGCGGAGCTTTTGGTTGAGCGGTGAGCCGGGAAAATAGCAAGGATCGGTCGTCGAACCAAATGCCACTGGTGACAGTGCCGCAGAGAGCCACCGTTTTTGCAAGACCTGTGCGCAGAGCGGTGCCGCCATGATAAGGCGCTGTGAAACGGTGAGATCGGCCTCACGCATGACGGGCAGTAAATCGGCGTAGGATTGCCGAAGAGCCGGCATCATCACATAGCGAATGAACAATTCCGGTCCTTTCTTGCTATGCATAGTGCTGATACTGGCGGCGTTCCATTCCTCGGGCGGTGTCATGTCGGGGGCGATGGGGTGAAATTCGATTCCCAGTTCTTCCACGTTTGGTCTATACAGGCTGGAAGTCGCGATAACCGGCCGGTGTCCGCGCGCCTTTAATTCGAGTGCGATGGAGAGGAAGGGATGCAAATCGCCCAGGGAACCGTAGGTGGTGAGGAGGATGCGGGAGGGCATAATTTTAGGAACGATGAATGTGGAATGATGAATGATGAAGTGGGGTTCAGGATAAGCGGTTTATGACTGTGACTCATCAATATGCTGTGTCCTATGCCCGCCTGAGCGAAGAGGAAAAGCAGATTAGGTTTGCGTTATAGCGTCAGGCTATGGTTGCCGGAATTCAGCGTTCATCATTCATCGTTCATAGTTAGGGTTTTCTGTTTGTAAAATCGTCACAAACTCTCTACACTACCGTGTTTCCTGATAATAATATTCAAATGAGCATCCCCGATTCTTCCAGCCACGATGCCGCCACTCGCGCGCAGATTATATCACAGGCGCTTCCTTATATTCGCCGCCTGAGCGGGCAAACCATCGTCATTAAATACGGTGGCGCGGCCATGACCGATGAAAAGCTCAAAGCGGCCGTGATGGGCGATATTGCGCTGCTGCATTATGTCGGCGTGAAGGTCGTGGTCGTACACGGCGGCGGGCCGGAAGTTTCGGCGATGTGCAAGCAAGTCGGCATCGAGCCGCAGTTCTTGCTGGGCATGCGCGTTACCGATGAGCCTACCATGCGCATCACCGAAATGGTGCTGGGGCAAATCGGAAAGTCCATCGCTCATTGGCTGGGCACGCACGGTGCTCCTGCGGTGGGGCTTTCGGGTAAGGACGGCAACCTGCTGCGTGCCACCAAGTTCCAGGGCGAGGCCGATTGGGGCCTGGTCGGTGAAATCGAGCACGTCGATGCCCGTCTGCTCAACAGCCTGGCGCGTGAAGGCTTCGTGCCGGTGGTCACGCCGGTGGCACCGGGTGCCGATGGCCAGACTTATAACGTGAACGCCGACTACGCCGCCGGGGCCATTGCCGGAGCGATTGGCGCGGTGAAGGTGCTCTTCCTCACCGACGTGGCCGGTGTGCTGCGCGATGTGAACGATAAGGGCAGTCTGATCCCTTCGCTGACGGTGGATGAAGTGGAAGGACTGATCGCCGACGGCACCATCGCCGGAGGCATGATTCCCAAAGTGCGTTGCTGCACCCACGCTGTGAACAAAGGCGTGGAGCGCGCGCACATCGTCGATGGACGCGAGCCGCACGCGTTGCTGGTCGAGCTGTTTAGCGACAATGGTTGCGGCACCATGATTACCCAATAATAAAGGATTAGACACAGAAGAAGAAAATGTCACTACAAATCGAAGAAATCCCTCCTCGGTCACTGGAAAATCAAAGACCAAAGACCCAAGACCAAAAACCCGTTGCGCCAGCAACGCTCGAAGAGCTTCAAGCTATCGACGCCCGATGCGGCATCCAGAATTATGGACGCCTGCCGGTGGCGTTTAAGCGAGGTAGCGGCGCGCGCCTTTGGGATGAGAGCGGGAAGGAGTATCTCGATTTTCTGGGCGGCATCGCCGTTGTGACATTGGGCCACAGCCACCCCAAAGTGGCTGCTGCCATCACCCATCAGGCCAATACCCTGCTGCATACCTCGAATATGTTCTACATCGAGCCGCAGGTGAAGTTAGCTGAAAAGCTCAATGAACTTTCGGGCGGCAAGCGGGCCTTCTTCTGCAACAGCGGCACCGAAGCCAACGAAGCGGCCATCAAGATTGCCCGCAAGTGGCAGCACAACAAAGGCACCGGGCGTTTTGAAATCATCAGCGCCCTGGACGGCTTCCACGGTCGCACCTACGGCGGCCTCTCCGCCACCGGCCAACCCAAATACCACGAGGGCTTTGGCCCCATGCCGGAAGGGTTTTATTATGTTCCGCTCAACGATATCGAAGCGCTCAGCAGCGTCATCAACGAGCAGACGGCCGCTATCATTCTCGAACCGATTCAAGGCGAGAGCGGTATCCGTCCCGCCGATGATGAGTATTTACGCGCGGTGCGCGAGCTGTGCGATGAGCATGGCGTGCTCTTGATCTTCGACGAAGTGCAGTGCGGCATCGGCCGCACCGGTAAGTTCTTCGCCCACGAATGGAGCGGCGTCACGCCGGATGTCATCACCCTTGCCAAGGGCCTGGGCAACGGTGTGCCGATTGGTGCGCTGCTGGCAACCGATGAAGTCGCCACGGCTCTTTCCCCCGGCACCCACGGCTGCACCTTCGGCGGCAACTTCCTGAGCTGCGCTGCCGCTGTAGCCACGCTCGAAGCGCTCGAAGAAGAAGAGTTGGTGCAGAACGCATTGGTGCAAGGCGAATACTTCGCCCGCCGCCTGCGCGAGTGGGGCAGCGAAAACGGCCTCATCGCCGAAGTGCGCGGACGCGGCCTGATGCTTTCAGCCCAGCTTTCAAAGCCGGTCGCCAAAGACATCATGAAAGCCTCCCTGGAAAACGGCTTCGTCTTCAACGCCGTCGGCGACGACGTGCTGCGCTTCCTGCCCCCGCTGTGCATCACCCAAAGCGACGTAGACGAGGCCATCGATAAACTAGAACAGGCAAGAACGACGGTTTAACCACAGAGGACACTGAGGACACAGAGAAAGAGAGAGTTAAAGAACATTAATACTTTAATGGTAAATTGAAGTTGGACAAAAACATTCTCCATACTGTATTTTCATCTAAAAAATCTCTGTGCCCTCTGTGTCCTCTGTGGTGAATTTAAAAACATGAAACATTTACTTTCCATTAACGACATTACGCGGGATGAAGCCCGGTTTTTACTGGCTGAGGCCGATCGGTTGAAAGACGAGTTTCATTCCCGTCGCGCTCATCAGCGGGAGTATCTGGTCGGCAAGACGCTGGGGATGATCTTTGAAAAGCCCAGTCTGCGCACGCGTGTTTCGTTTGATGTCGGTATCACCCATCTGGGCGGGCATCCGGTTTATCTGTCGCCGCAGGAAGTGGGGCTGGGCAAGCGTGAGAGTGTGGCCGATGTGGCGCGCGTTCTGGCGAGCATGTGCGATGGCATCGTGGCGCGTGTGTTTTCGCATGAAGCCCTGGTGGAGTTTGCCGGATACTCGAAAGTGCCGGTCATCAATGCCCTCAGTGATGTGGAACACCCTTGTCAGGCACTGGCCGATTTGCTGACGTTGGATGAAAACCGGGGGCTGGAAAACCGCAAAATCGCCTATGTCGGCGATGGCAATAACGTCAGTCATTCGCTGATGCTGCTATGTGCCAAGCTGGGCGTGCGCTTTGCCGCCGCCACACCTGAAGGCTACGAAATGCCGCAGGAATGGGTGGATAAGGCACGCGAGGAAGGCGAAATCGAGATCACTAACGACCCCGCAGTAGCTGTGAAAGATGCCGATGCGGTTTACACCGACGTGTGGACTTCGATGGGCCAGGAAGAAGAAACCGAAAAGCGCTTGAAAGTGTTTCCGCCCTATCAGGTCAACGCCGAACTGATGGCCAAAGCCAACGACGGTGCTATCGTGCTGCATTGCCTGCCCGCGCATCGGGGCGAAGAGATTACGCATGACGTGATGGAATCGCCACAGTCGAAGGTGTTCGAGCAGGCGGAGAATCGTTTGCATGCGCAGAAAGCGGTGTTGTTGCATTTGTTGGGGTGAGGCTGGAGACTGGGGGCTAGAGGCTTGGTTAGGTTTAAGATAGGCGGTTTGGTTGTATCCTAATCAAGAAACCGGATATTGAGTTTGTCGTATCGTATGTAGGGACTCCCCTTGTGGGTGCCCGCAACGTAGCAGCTCGATTAACATGATGCACTGTCTGGAATGTACCGGGCACCCACAAGGGGAGCCCCTACATATGCCCGCGATGATGACGGGTTGTAGTTTTGTGTAAATTAAAACCGGCCTGAAGTCCTTACGCTTATGGTTACCTAAGCCCAAAGCCCAAAGACCCAAGACCAGCCGTTCAAAATGATCAAATTCTTCATACTCGTAATTTTGGTGTTTCTTGTGCTGGGGTTGGCAGCGGCGATTATGCGTCGTCTCAACGCCATCTCCGAGCGCATCGCCGGGTTGCAGCAAGAGATGAGGAAAAACGAATTGAAAGTTGAAGCGCAATTGCAGAAAATGCAAGAGCAGGAAGGCGTGGATAATAACAGGGAGAAAAACAGTTGAGCAAGAAAAAAGTGATTCTGGCGTATTCGGGTGGTCTCGACACCTCGGTCGCCATTAAGTGGATTCCGGAAAAGTACGACGGCATGGAAGTCGTCGCGTTGACCATCGACCTGGGTAGCGAACGCAACCTGGCAGAGATTCGCCAGCGCGCGCTGAACGTTGGCGCTGTCGATGCCCTGGTGGTCGATGGCCGCGACCTGTTCCTCAAATACTTCGCTTTCCCGGCACTCCAGGCCGGTGCGATCTACGAGAAAGAGTATCCTCTCGCTACCGCTATTGGCCGCCCGCTCATCGCCAAATTGCTGGTCGATGTGGCTCACGAGCACGGTGCCACCGCTGTGGCTCACGGCTGCACCGGCAAGGGCAACGATCAGGTCCGTCTCGATGTTTCGGTGAAGGCGCTCGACCCCAGCTTGCAGATCATCGCTCCGGTGCGTGAATGGAAGATGTCGCGTCCCGAAGAAATCGAATACGCTCGCCAGAACAACATCCCGATTCCGGCCACTGTCGATTCACCTTATTCCACCGATGTCAACATGTGGGGCCGTTCCATTGAAGCCGGAATTTTGGAAGACCCTTGGGCCGAGCCACCCAACGAAGTGTGGTTGTGGACCAAGAACCCCGAAGATGCGCCCAACACCCCGCAGTACATCGAAATCGAGTTTGAAAAGGGTATCCCGGTTGCATTAGACGGTGAAGAGCTCGATGGTGTCACTTTGGTGCAGCGCCTCAACGATATTGCCGGTGAGCATGGCGTGGGTCGTATCGACCACGTGGAAAACCGTTTGGTCGGCATCAAGAGCCGTGAAATCTACGAATCGCCCGCCGCCGTGGTTTTGCATCAGGCCCATCAGGCGCTCGAAGATATGACGCTCTCGCGCGATCAGGCCCGTTTCAAGGCACAGGTCTCCAACCAGATTTCCGAGATGATCTACAACGGCCTCTGGTTCTCCAGCCTGCATCAGGATTTGCGCGCTTTCGTCGAATCGAGCCAGCGCCACGTTTCAGGCACGGTGCGCGTGAAGCTGTTCAAGGGCTTCTCCATCGTGGTCGGCCGCAAGAGCCCCAAGTCGCTCTACCAGTATGAACTGGCGACTTACGACACCGGCGACAAGTTCGATTCCGATGCCGCCCTGGGCTTCATCAGTCTGTGGGGATTGGGACTGCGGACACAAGCCGCCGTCCAGCTTCTGCCGGAATCTGACACTGCTTCGATGTTGCCGCAAGCACCGGTCGAAGAGCCGGGCGAATCGAACGAGTAAAGCAGTGAATATGGAGTCGGAGCGCTTTAAGCGCTCCGGCTTTTTTGCTTTTTAATGAGTGATTAATCTGTGTGGTTTAAGATTTACGGTGTGCTGTAGAACCAAGACTGAAAATTATTCTCCGTTTCGCACATTGTTACACGCGCAGCAAACTCCCCTCCCTCAGGGAGGGGTTGGGGAGGGAGTCGGAGAGTAGTAGTAACGATGAATGATGAACAGTGAAAGTCCGGCTCATAATTCATAGTTCAGTATTAAGCTTCAAATCCCCCACCCAACCTCCCCCTGAGGGGGAGGAGTTGCGCAGTCGATAACCGAATCATGAAAACTTCTCCGAACAATTTTACCGTTGGCTCTTTCAAGATGAGCCGTCTCATGAAAGCTGTGGCAGTGCTGCTGGTTTTGCTGGTTGTGGGCTGCCAGAATGGGACGAAAGTGAGTGCGCAAGAGCAATTGCGCGTCATTCATATCAGTGTCGATGCCCTGGGCAGCAAGTATCTCGAAAAATTTCTCCAGGAATCGCCCGATGATTTTTCCAAC
>DAITOV010000280.1:0-6953 GCA_036833945.1 Abditibacteriia bacterium | reverse complement strand
AAACTCCCATGCAAATGCGTCCCAGTCGTGTTCTCGATAACCTTCGTGCCGGCAAGCTGGTCAGTTGCTTCAAAGTGAATATGGACAGCGTGCGTCTTGCCGAATTCGCCGCGCTCAAGGGCTATGATTGCATCTGGCTCGATATCGAACACACCGCCAACGACTGGAGCCTGATCCAGAATCAGATTTATGCCGTGAAATCGCAGCAGGCCGATTCTATGGTGCGCGTGCGCCGTGGCTCTTATTCGGAATACAGCGTGCCGCTCGAACTCGATGCCAGCGGCCTGATGGTACCCCATATCATGAGCCTGGAAGATGCCAGGGAAGTCGTGTATCGCACCCGCTTCCATCCCCAGGGACGCCGTGCCCTTGATGGCGGCAACGCCGACGGGGCCTACTGCAACGTGGGCATGGCCGACTACTTGCAATACGCTAACGAAAACCGTTTCATCATGTTGCAGATCGAAGACCCCGAACCCATGGAAGAACTCGATGCCATTGCTGCCCTGCCAGGCTACGACATTTTGTTCTTTGGCCCCGGCGACTATTCGCATGCTATTGGCGAAGCGGGCGATATCACTCATCCAAAAGTGGTCGAAGCGCGCCGCCGTGTAGCCGAAGCCGCCCGCAAACACGGTAAGTTTGCCGGAACGCCCGCACCTGTAGCACTGATGGATGAAATTATTTCCGAAGGCTACCAGTTCCTGGGAATGGGTGGCGACGTTGCCGCCATCAATACCTACGCCAACAACTCCCTCTCCGAATTCGCCCAGCGCAACGGCCAGGCTGCAACTGCTCAGGGCGGAACCGAATACTATAAAAAGTAGTCCCCTTATTTCGTTATGAAGATTCTGCTCACCAACGACGATGGTATCTACGCCGACGGCCTGCACGCCGCCTGGCGCGCTTTGAAAGAGGTTGCTGAAGTGTTCGTGTGCGTGCCCGACCGGCCGCGCAGTGCTGTTTCGCACGGCATCACCATGCACAAGGCGCTACGCGCCCATACCGTGCATACCGCCGATGGCATCGCCCATACCTCCAACGGCACCCCCGCCGACTGCGTGCCGCTGGCTCTGCTGCAACTAATGCCTGCCGCCGGTTTCGGCATGCCCGACCTCGTGGTGAGCGGAATCAACCTCGGCCCCAACCTGGGCGACGACGTGCACTATTCGGGCACCGTCGCCGGAGCTATGGAAGGCATGCTCAACGGCATCCCGGCGATGGCGATTTCACTGACCGACTGGGGCAACGCCGACTGGCGCGCCGCCGCTTCGTTTTGCGCCGAGTTCGCCGTGAAGCTGAACGGCCTCACCCTGCCCGTGGATACCTTCGTCAACGTCAACGTCCCCAACCTGCCGCCCGAACAAATCGCCGGTGTGCGCATCACCGCCCAGGGCAGCCGCCGCTATAAGGGAGATATTACCCGTTATGAAGCTCCGCAGATCGGGACTTATTACTGGCGCGGCGGCGAAGTTATTGATCGTGAAGAACCCGCAGATACTGATATTCTGGCGGTGAAGAACGGATATATCGCGGTGACACCACTGCATGTTGATTTAACGAACCGGGATGCGTTTTCGATATTAGAAGATGTAATTTAAATTTTCTTTTACTGTGCTAGTTCATTCTGAATCATTTTGATAGTATGTTGTGCGGAATCACGGAAATCTGCGTTAGCAGACGCTAGCTCCAAATATTTCTGATAAGCCGCAATTGCTTTATTTGCATCAATCTGGCTTCCAATTTGCCGCCAACGATCCAAATATCTCGCGCCTAGAATGGCATGAGATGATGGATAGAATGGCCTAAGCTTTACTAAATCCTGAGCATATTCGAATGCTTTGACTTGTTGCTCAGGCTCAGGACTCCAGCTCAGAATACGTGTCATATTATATTTTACTTCATAATCATTAGGATTATGGAGTAATAGTCGTTCGCCTGCAGCTTTAATATCATTGATGAAATGATTACTTTTCATCTGACTCAAAAAACGAATGCGGGCATAGGAATATGTATCGGGAAAGGGAGCTTTTAACAAAGCCTGAGATACTCCATCCCGAAAAGTTAACTTATCCTTTGATTTATCGGTACTAGCAGCTAGACGCTCTGCCGCATAAGCCCACCGGAAAACTATCTGTGGATTACTAAGTGTTTGTTCACCAATTACCTTATACTTTGCCAATTCTTCGGGAGTGAGTTTACCCTGTTCGATAAGCTGTTCAATTTCTGCTTGAATTTTCAAATAAGACTGGTCATCCTTATCCCATTTTTGACTTGTCCATGCGGTCCAATCTTTTTGTGTCCAGACACGAAAGCGTAACGCCTTCATATAAGCCTCGTTACCTTCTTTGCCGACATTAGTATCGGCAGCCCAAACGACAATACTTGGAACTAATGTTATCAGTAATAAAAATGTGACAATACGTTGCTTCATCATTTTCTCCCGAATTGTTATTTTTCTTCAGTCTTCTGGTTCGGCAGTTACAGTCCAGGTAAAAACATGAAATTTAGCTCCATTACTTGTGATTAAATGGCCTGGAATTTGTCCCACGTAACCATTCAAATCATACTTATCTCCAAGAAAATAATTATGAAACCGATAACGGCCTGCAACTGCTGTTACGGTTGTGGGTGTTAACTGAGATTGAGGATTAAAGTAAGGATCTAATTCCCATTGATTATCTGCTTTAAATTGATCCTTAATTGCTAAAAGAGTAGCTGGGCTTGCATTCACTCTGGGCAAATTATCTTCATACAGTTCCGGATCAGCATTTATTGCTATCTGCAGTTCAATAGCCGATTTAAATTCAGCATAATTTGCTGTCACGGATTCTGACTGCATTGGTTCTGGCTCTGGATCTGCACTTAAACTCGCAACATTCGCTCCAAGTGCCATTAAAGAAGCTATTCCCCATCCATATGGTCCTGTCAAAGCAGAAGCTCCTGTAAGATGTCCAATAATTGGAACAGAAGCAGAACCCCAACTCAGAGCTGCCGATACAATTTGAGGGTTTGTCTCTGTATCCGCTTCGACTTTTAACGGGGGCATTTGAAAGAAAAATGCGTCGTTAGGCCCTCCTACAGAGTTATTCAAAGACGTTTTACCAGGGTCGGGAAACAACTCATTAGGAGCAGGTGTCGGTGGATTATTAGAATCGGGCTGCCAATTTTCAACGGGTAAATGCCACGTAATATCGAATGTCCTATTCGCAGTAGCACCATCCGTGTCACTCACATCCAACTTAACTCTTCCCTGTTTGGGAAAATTCGAACCTATGTCTGCTAAAGGAGGACCAATAAAATTAACGGCATTAGAATAATCTCCATTACTAGTAGCATGAAAATCCACAACTAAATGAGCCTTATCATCCCCTTGTAGTAATCCTCCATAACGAGAATCAGATGCAGGCACAATCCTATCCGGTGAATACCCACTTTCTGCATACAGACTCGCAGGTAAAGCCGCGCCATCTCCAGTATAGCCCCACGTAAATGTTGGATTCGTCCATGCTTGATTAATATCAGCAACAAAATTTCCACGAAATATCCAACAATATCCGGGAGGAAGAGGATTTACCGGTCGTGCATCTACAAAAGTATTGCCCCAATATACGACAGACGTTGTTGAAATTGAATCATTTTCTCCTCTCTCATGCCGGATGCTATATGGACCTTCAGCTGGTGGTTCAGGAGTATCCTCACGATAAACATTTGCAGTGGGATTCGTATTCAGCCATGTATTCTCTTTTCCGTACGAAGCTTCGATTGTAGGGCTAGTAATTTTTACTTTGCGTTCGTCAATCTGAGCATCGTAATTTATTGCGAGTGAGGTGTAACCTTCCAACGGCTCTTCCCAACTCCCATTACCATCATCATGAACAATTACACGTTCTCCATCAACATTTGCTTTTGCAGATAAATAAACCCACGGGCCCCAAACTTCAGTTTGACCATAAGTGGGAATGCGGTACAATTTTTTTAAGTTTAGACTAGCACCTGTTTGCCAACCATCACTAAAAATATCTTCATTATCTTCTGGTTTACTTTGTTCACCAAAAGCACTCACACTGACATGTTCTTTACTGGTATTACGCAGGTTATCTGAAACATCACTGCCTGCGAGTGCCCAGCCCCCGGCTTGAATAACCAATATTAATTCGCTAGGAGGGGTATCGTTTTCGTCAGGGAGACCGGTTTCCCAATCAATATCAGGATGCCATTTAAATTTACTACGAATTTTTCCAATACTTTCATTCTTAATAACATGCTTATAACCCCTTACTATATTGTCTCCCGAAGGATAAGGGATATTAGTGACGCCTGAAAGTTGAAAAAGGTCGCCCACCCAATCCAATTCCGCCTGCCGCCTTGTTGTAACTGGAACATGCTGATCATAATTAATTTTTCCCACCCATCGCTCATTCGCCTCAGTCTTCCAGTTCGTAGATCCCCAATTATTGTCATAAGGATTAGGAACTTCTTCCCAATAGCCAGCAAATGCAGGTAGTAACTCTCCACCTACTATTACGCTGCAAAGGGCAATACCAGTAGCTACAATTTTTTTCATGCCTCTTCCTTTGTGAATTATAGTTCAACTACTGCCCTGATTATGACACACATCATTGGCTATTTTCCCAAAATATTATTTATCGGTTAAGTTCAATTAATTAATAATAATTATCACAGAAAATCAAGAAAAAAGGGGCATGGAGCCTCATCTCACGTATTCCAGTTATCGTATTAGTCACTAAAACAGGTTTTGTAATGGTTACTAGCCTTCAGAGCGCGCATTGTCCCCTGTTCTACGCAAAGGGCAACCGTGTGAGATGGAGTTACGAAACTTGGCTTCAACACCCACCCAGCGCCCCGCCAAAAATAGCTTTGGGCGCATTCGGATATTTCTTAGCCGCATCGCACACCACGCCAATATCCCCCGCCACGCCCCAGTGCAGCACTTTCCAGCGGCCGTTTTGTTTGCGCAAGAGACCACCGGTATCGAGGTCGCCTAGCACGGCTTTTTTACCGGCTTTGTCCATGCTGATGGCGTGGACAAAAGCCCAGCCTTTTTCGACTTTGATGGAAACGCCGTGGAACACCACTTTCTGGCGCGCTTCGCGTTCTACCGGCACGCGCAGGGCGTCGAGGATGGCTTTGCGTTCGGGGCTGCCGGGTTTGGGCGTGTAAGGCGCGGCAGCTAAGTAACCGCTGCCCAGCAATAGCAGACAGGATACGGCCCACAAACTGCGAGAACGACGGATGCTTAACATGCTTCATTCCCCCTGATGAGAAAGTAAGACATTAATGAAGAACCACGCGCGTGAGCAAGTGGATTGGGGAAGCCTTTTACCAGGCCACAGGGATGTCGGGATAAGCGAAAAGGCCGAGATATCCACTCGCTTACGCGCGTGGTTCTTCAAGGATTAAGAGTAGCTTACTGTTTCTCATCCAACCGCAACAAGGCCTTGGAAAGAAAGCCAAACAAATTAACCGCCGTCGCAGCGAAGCCGCAGATAACGAATACCCACTTCACGCCGATAGCTTCGGCCAGGAAACCGAAGAATACCAGGCCCAGGGGGGTGAGGAAGCCGACGAGGGTGCTCATGAGCGCCAGCACGCGTCCCTGCAGTTGATTGGGCACGATACTTTGAATGACGGCTACCATCGGCGCGTTGCCGTAGGAAAAAGCGATGCCGCTCAGTGCCCACAGCACCACCGCTAACCAGAACATTCCGGACGGAGCTAAAGCCGTCAGCCCCAAAAGCAAACAACACAGCGAAAAGCCCCACAGCGTCGTGAGCAAGCGGCGTTTGGGGTTGAGAGCTACCACCAGCAAGCCGCCCGCGATCATGCCGACACCGGCTAACCCTTCCATCACTGCCACATGCCCGGCACCGCCATTGAAATATTGCTTCACCAAAAGCGGCACCATGGTGAAAGTGGGCATCAGTACCATCAGCGTAATGCCGAACAGGATGTAAAGGTGGCGTAAGCCAACGTTATCCCACACCAGCGAGACACCCTCGTTGAATTCCGTCCACACGCTTTGGCGGTCTTCCTTGGGCGCATGGTGTTGGGGAATCTTATAGAAAAACAACGGCACGATACCCAGCACGGCTGTCACCAGATCGATGGATAAGGCCGCACTGAGCGGCATGAGACCCATTGCCAGTGCGCCCAGAGGAGCGGCAGCGATGGTCATGATGCCCAGCATCGACTGGTTATAGCCGGAGGCGCGCGCCAGAAACTCGGGCGGCACCAGCATCGCCACACTGGCCGAAGCCGCCGGAGACTGAAACGCCTGCATGCTACTGCGAATGAACATCATTAAATAGACATGCCAAATTTCCACATCGCCGGTAGCAAAGAGAATGATCAGCACGCCCATGCACAGGGCGCTGATGAAGTCGGCACCGATCATCAAAACGCGGCGGTTATAACGGTCGGCAAAAGTGCCGCCCAGCGGGCCAAGCAATGCCTGAGGCAAGAGCGCCGCCAGCCCGGCCCCGGCCAGTGCAGAGGCGCTGCCCGTGGTGGTGGTAATCCACCAGATCAGCACGAATTGCGTCACCGCCGAACCGACCATCGAGATGGCCTGGCCCAGGAAAATCGTCCAGTAACGCCGCTGCCAGTTCGGCCCAGGAGAGTATTCCGCTTCCACTGCCAAAGTGGGGGCGGGAGTCTCTGTGGTATTCATAGCGATTCCAACTCAGGGGCCACCCTGTTTTCAAGCAGCCCGGATTCAATCAAATTCAGTAAGGTTTGCCGGATTTCCTGCAGCTTTTCCGGCACGCTGTAAGCCGCTTTAAAGCCGAATACTTTCGAAAGCCAGTAGCCATCGGCTGCCAGCCACACCACAGTGGCGATGGGCACGGCAACGCCATCGTTTTCGGCTTGCTGTTGCCAGCGCGCTTCGGCAACCTGCATGGAATGCAGCAATTCCGGGTCTTCGTAGA
>DAITOV010000279.1:0-6974 GCA_036833945.1 Abditibacteriia bacterium | reverse complement strand
GATTGGTTGGCGTGACCTCGACCCAGAGCGAATCGATACCGTGAACGCGGCAGTAGCGCCACATCTCGATGCACAGCAGCCAGAACAACTCCTGGCGGCCACGAATCTTAGGATCGAGTGCCAGCAGGGCAATATCGGCAACATCGCTCCGGCCCTGTAAGTCCAACTCCGGCCAGACCGTGAGGCAGGGCAATCCTTCATGAGCATTGCCGCGAACCAACTGCAAGCCACCGGCTAACTGACCGTTTACCTCCAAACCGAAATAGACGGCGGAATCGGGATAAGCGCGCAGTTGTTTACCCGGCTTCCAACTTTGTTCCCTGGCGATGCGCTCGAAGAGCGACAGCAGCGGCCTGGCTTCGGCTTCGCTGTCGAAACGGACGACGCGGATTTGTGACGGCAATTGCGGCACAGCGGCGGAAATCAGCATTGCTGCGTTAGCGGCAGATAACGGCGGTTGGTTCAGAAGAACCTGCATGGTATTCACCTCGATATTGTGGATTGGAGCCGATAGATAACAGCTCCGTGGTGCGCCCCTTCTGGGGAATGCACCACGATAGCATGGAAATATTCATGATGTCAATGGGTTGAGGGACGATGTGTTTATAAAGATAAAAACGTAAGACAGTATAAAACATTTTGAGTCCTATTACGACTCATGTCTAATGAGCCAATATGCTGTTTATGTGGCTAAGAGCGTTTACTCGCACGAATATCAGGTATTTCTTGTGCATTTACGTGCAGCAAGAGAAGAGGCGGGCCTTACGCAACGCGATGTAGCGAAGCGAATGGGGCGGTCTCAGAGTTTCGTCGCCAAGTGTGAACGTGGGCATAACCGTGTGGATGTCGCCCAACTCGTGGAATTTTGTCGAGCAATAGGGATTCCCCTGACTCATTTTTTCCAAAAATACTCTGCAGCGATTGAGGATGTCTGATTAAAGTTGCGCTTGAAAGCGGATGCGACACAGCAACAAATCCCCGGCTTTATATGAAAACCACAAGCTCACGTCTCAAAGTGGAAGCGGCGTGAGTGAGAAATCAATGTGATTGTCCATACTCTGTATGAACATGAACTTTTATCCTATCGGCCAATCTTCTGGGACGAGTGCAGGAGGCTTAGCCCAGGGGGATTCAATTAATGCTTCCTGAAACCATGAAGTCCCAAGATTAGCATGCTCCGTTACAATAATTTGAAAACCTGGAACATCTTCTTGTGTGAACTTGAATAATAATTCAAATAATCGGCGGACAGCCGTTAAATCGGCGTCTTCCTCCGTTTTTTGTACAGATCCATCCGCGCTTTTATAGATGTCTTCAGAAGGGAAATAAACTTGGGTGGGTTGATCTATAAGCAAAAAATGAGGAGTTGGACGATTATTTTTGGCAAAGAAGAGATGCAACCCAAGTAAGGCAGAAAGATGATATGCCAAATGATTCTCTCCTCCACCAGTTCGATTCATAAAAACTGGTCGTTCAGGTCGGTCAAATATGATTGTCAAATGTTTAAGATCAAATCGTGCAGGATATACGCCGAATTCGGCTTGAAAATCACGGATGTATTGAGATATGTGCGATGAGATATTATTTAAAATTGAAATGAGACGCTCATCGCTATCGTCAGCCTGAATACGTTTCTCTAATTCTTCTACTTTGGCTTTCTGGCGCGCATATTCTGTTTCTAATAAAGTTATTTCTTCATCAGAAACTAAATTTTCTAAAAACAAACTGATACGACCGACAACGCGTGCGGCCGCATTATTGCGGGCTCCCATTTCTGCTATGATTTCATTGGCTGCTATAGCCGCAGCCAATTCCTCTTCCTTGTTGTTGATTGCGGATATGGCATCCTGCACTGTATTACTTAACTCTACGAGATGTGCCTCAAGCTTAGGACGTTGACCTGTAACAATAGACAGTTCGGCATTCAAAGTTTCTAGTTCGCGCAGCAATAAAGTAGCGATAGGTGAATCGATACCTAAATCTTTCTCACAGAAAGGCCATTGCCACTCACCATTTTGAGGGTTTTTCGGGAATGCTTTGATCGAATCTAATCTATCAATTTGCTCTAAAACTTCATTCTCAAAACCAGAGGCTTTTTTTGAAAATTGAGTAGCTGCATCAATCCTGGTTTGTAGATCACGACGTTCTCTACGCAACTGACTAATTTCTGCTTCTAAATTAGAAATCCGATCCCCATCATCATTAGGGACTGCACTGGGCTTCCATTGCAATGCAATTCTTAATGATTCAATTATTCCATCTATAGTATCCGACCGGTCCGATGTATTAATTATTCCAACTGCCTTGGCTTCAGAGAATAGACTTATACCTTTTTGTTGAGAAGCGTTGATGGTATCGCGTGCTTGTTCAAGTAGCTTCGATTTAATCCTTAGTTCTCTTTGTTCAAAGCGTAGTTGAGCTTCGAGCGTATATCTTTCGTTAGAAGATATGCCAAGAAAAAGAGGAAGCGTATCACGGATTGCCTGTGGCTGAAAATCTTCATTCTGCCGATAGAATAGCTGGTCACCATTTGCGACCAGACCTTGTTTTTGAAAAAGATAGTAATATGTATGCTTTATACTGGCTTTATAACTATCGCGACTGTGTTCTATTGCCACCTCAGTGCGGTTTTCTGGTATCCCAAGTAATCTAGATAGAAGCTCCACCACAGCATCGTCTTGCGCATTAACGGCTAAATCTTCGTAGGTAGGAATTCGAAGGTCTGTCCCCCTACGGATCATAGCTGTACTACAACTTTGATTGCCTTTGTTAGGGGTTGGTTTTGCTATTAGAACTTGCTCCTGAGGAAATTGGTATATGACAGCGAACCAAGCCACTTTGTCGCGGATAGTACCTTCAGGAATATTAAACGTTGAACGTCCCATGCAATATTCAATAATATTTGATATTGCAGATTTTCCTGTAGATGAACGCCCCGTAATAATATTAAGGCCATTTATTTTAAATTGTAAGTCACGACGTTGACGGTCATGACTGTAAATATGAATAGATTTAATTTTCATGGACGCACCCCGAATGTGGTATAAATTGTTACTCGATCGGAGATACGCGCAAATTCTTTTCCAATGTAACGAGCTACTCTTTGGCACATAATAGACTCATTAGTCCCAGTGACCGATTTGCGCACTTTATTTGATACAGTTTGCATCCGCCCTTCTTCTGACACTACGAAACATTCTCTTTCCATTAGCAATCCTAATGCTTCAAGTGTATATGGTAATGTTTCACGTGTTCGGTTAGCAAATCCCACTAATAATTCGGGATTCTTTTCTATAATATTCAGTAGATAACTACGATTATGTTTAGAGAAGGATTCACGAGAATATTTGTGTAAGCATAAAGGCAATACTAATAAAGAAAGAGAAAATGGCATGCCCATTCTGTTTTCTTCCTCATAACCCTGAAATGACCTGGAAAGAATAAGCGCACAGAAAGCAGGATTAAATAAATTGCGAATCTCGAATGGTCTTTGGTCCCAAGGTTTCACTCAGTTGCCTCCGGTAGATTGTTGATGCGTTTAAAAAAGTGAGGATGCCAATATACTTTTGGTGTAGGCTGAGAGTTTGCAAGAATATGAAAACCACCTCGAATAACGTATGGTTCGGTCACGCGCTCTCTAATGCGAAGCGAAGCTATATTTATACTATTTATATCAACCCATTTGTATAGTTCTTTGCCTGCCTCAAGAAAACAATCTTCAGTACTGTTCTCGTCGAGATTTTCAAAGGTTATATCCCTATAACGTGTCCATTCATCAATTAAACGTTCTTCATATTTTTCAATTTCTCCTAAAACTAAAAGTTTCTCGCGAGCCCATGCTGAACGCTGATTGTATGCCCTGTAATAGTCCAATATAGCATTGCGAATTCTGTTTGCAGTAATATCAATCTCTCGCAACTGCAGGACAAAACGACGTGGATCTTTTTGAATGTCAATTTCAGTCGAAGGTTCTTTGCCTTGGTATGTGATTGGTAAATTATCCGTTGTATATTCTTGGGCGAATGCAGAAAGTTTATCCGAGACATCATAGCTAGAAATAGGTGCAGGATTTTTTTGGGATAGAATGTCTATTATGATGTCATTCCACCAACCTTCAAGCCGTTGAAAGACAAAATCTCGGCACTCTCGCCTGATACTGCGCATGTGTTGATTTTTGATGAGTGTGGGAATGTCCTCTATTCGAGAACTGTTATCTAATATAACTATACGTAAGAGAAAGTCAGCTTTTTCGGCTTCGCTTAAATTATCAAATTCGGTTAAAATCGACTTAATCAATGGGGATTTTGATTGGTTAAGACTGCTGTTAGCTCCATTTAAACGGATGTCTGCACGATTACTATTGTTAGAATGTTCAATCAAGAAATGTTGTAAAAAAGAAGTTTCCGAAATAGTTGCAGTCGTAAATAGGAAAAAGTTAAGATTAGAAGTCAATTTTCCTTCGGATATGTATCGTTTGAGCCAAATACGAACAGATTTCCAAAAATCTACTGATAGATCCGTTAAACGATCTCCCTTTGCTTTGTGTTTTAGTGAGGCCAAACTTTTCTTCCCATCAATTTCGATAAATTCAATGTCGTCTTCCTTCTCAATCAAGATAGATGTGGATTCAGGCAATTCAAGCAGTTTAAGCAAAGCGAGACGTGGTTGATACATATAACCAAGGCTTTGCGCGCTAGCAGAGAAACGATCAATGGGGATCATGGCAATACTCACATATCAGTATATTTTGGATGTCTTTATGTAAAATCTCTCATGAAAATTATCAGGACATTCTACCATAAAAATCCTGCTATTGTAATTAATCAAGGAAAATTGCAACCAGGTTTTGGAAAAAGGATTCAAGTGGATCACAGCCCCTTTGAGGTCGCGATTGAACGAAAAATACCCCACGGACTTGGCATGTGAAGTCGTAGGGTGCGGCGGTTGCTCACCCGAAGAGGCGTAGAACGAGAAAAACGAATTAGTCCTTCCGTAAGCTGGCGAAAGGGGACCTTATTCCCTTTGTCTTTCAACTGCCGCTGGTCGCGCCTAAAAAAGTGTTTTGCTAACGAGCGGCAGGTGGTTTCCGTGCCAGGAATTCCTAACAGTGCGGAAATCGCCGACCTAGAACAGATTTGTCAGCATATTGTGCAATGAGGAGAGCGCAAGGCCGTTCTCAAGGTTGGACCGCAGTCCTTCAGCGTTCAATCTTTTCAATATCTCTCGAAATGATTTCCCTTGTGCTGCCAATTCGAAAGTCAGCGCAACCTTGGCAGCCGCTTCCTTATCGGGAACGACCAAAATCTGGTTGTTGCGAGATGTCTTTTTATATTTGAGCGGGGCGATGCCAATTGTTGGCCTGATCACTTTGTCCGCAAGTGGAAATGTGACGATATAAGAGCTTTCTATTTACTGGGATCTGGGTGTACATACTTCTACGTTAGGTGGATACAAAAACATGATAAGCAGCGTTGTGAGCACGCTCGTCTGTTTGCCAATTCAGTCAAGTTTGTGCATTAATGAAGGAAATACCGCTCCGCTCCGTTCCAAATGCTGTCGATATTTGAGCAAGGTGGCGCACCACTGTTGAAACTCAGGCCCCGAAAGGGGTTTTTTTAATTTACCAGAGCTGTTTTTCAAAGGTTCGATTTTTTGAAATTCACGCCACTGCTTTTTCCACGAAGTTCGAACCGGCACCAGTAACGGATGCAATTCGACCTTTAACTCCTGGCCATTATTCAGCACGTAACCGTTCGCCACGCTCCGGGCGATATGACGCTTGAAATCAGGGGTTCCCTGCTGAAAAAGCGATTTGGCCCGCGCGGTGAAGCGAATCACGTTACGGAGTGTTTCGTCAGCATTTCGCGGATCATCTTCGTTGCCATTCTTCAGCTTCAATGAAGCCTCCTGCTGTGACAATTCCGCTTTTTTGGTGCCATACTCGTCCTGGGTCAGGTGTCCGGCCAAATATAGTGAGAGGAGCGCCTCCTTCTGTTTGGCGATGCCCTGCAAGGATTCTTGCTGGGAGCGTTCAATCGCCTGTCGTTCCGCCGCATGCTCGTTCTTCAGTTCGTCTCGCACGCGCAGGGCGAACTCTTCGAATTCGGTGTCAAGCATGACGCTTTCTAAAAGATTGTCGATATGGTGCGTAATCGCTTCTTCGCGGATGCCTTTCTTGGTGCAAATGCCCAGGCGGTTGGCGCAATGGTAATAGGTGTGGCCCTTAGTGATTTCAGCTGTCACGGAATATCCGCAGCTGGCACAGGTGATAAGCCCCGTATAACAATGCTTGTGGCGGGTTTTGCCTTTGCGCGCTCTGCGGTTCAAAACCGCCTGGGCCTTGTCCCACTCTTCGGCTGTGACCATGGGCGGGAATTTATGACGGTAAGTCACGCCCTGGAATCGAAACTCCCCTTTGTAGAAACTGTTACGGAATATTTTGTAGAGTCCGGAACAAGTCAGCTTTCCCGTGGGATTAACGCCGTTGGTGCGGCTACGATAACCCCACTCATCGACCAACAAGCGATGGATTTCATAGACGGTGTATTGCTCGGAAATAAGAAGCCGCCAGGCCTTTTGCAATAAAGGAAATCGCTCCAAATCCTTTTCTACTGCTTGGTTCCCCCGGTCATTGTAATAGCCTTGGGGAGCCATAAACGGGAAGCCGCCCTTTTCGCATTTGCTGCGCATGCCGCGTTCCACCCCTTTCTTGAGGTCGATGATATATTGCTCGGCCATGGCGCTTTCGACGGCAGCAATCACGGCGTTATCGTCGGGACTATAGACCTGATACGGCGTGCGAATTTCCTTAAGATGGCCCTGCCGCATCATCCAACGGAGCGTGGCGGCGTCAATGGGGTTACGGGCCAGGCGGTCCAATTTCCAACAGAGGATAGAATCGGCTTCCCCTTTGCGGATTCTTTCGATCATGGCGTTGAAGACCGGGCGTCCTGGTTCTTTGGCGGACTTGCTTT
>DAITOV010000278.1:0-7027 GCA_036833945.1 Abditibacteriia bacterium | reverse complement strand
AGAATTTATGACCTGAAGGGTCTGTCATTCAACCTTCTCGACGACCTCCTATTCTCAGTTCGCCATTATCCCGGCGCTTTGAACAATTTCACTCTGCCACGTCCACTCAAAGTTTACATATGTCTGGTAGATTGCCTTGAATTATGGCACCCAGACAATAGAAAAGTGAAATATAGGATAAATACAGTGTATAGGTAATTCTTTAGTTTTAAATATTTCCGACGTGGTAGATTTTTGTGATTTCAATATCGAATTTCTTATAACAACGCAACAGCAAGGTTGAATTATCTATGTCCAATCCATTTTATAACTAGTTCTTTTAATATAGATTTTATTTAATTGAATCCTAAGCCACTAAAATACTAGTCTTGCCTAACATAAATTATTACAATGGGGCATCACTTGTCGGTTCTGATTCTTCGTCGATCTCAACATCAAACTCACGATAAATAGCTAAAGGTCTCATAATAATCTCCTTACGCTTGGCACTTTCAAAGAACATTCTATCAAAGTAAGCAGCACGTTTAGCTAACCCGTTAACAGGATCACGCAATGACGCCACGTTATCATTTTTTGCATTACGTTTAATTTTCTCTAAAACAGGTATTAATGGGTCTTTAACAGACGTTTCATCAGCACTATCGGTTTTTTGTTCAGAGTCAGAAGAATTATTTAAATCGATAGTTAATTGATCATCATCTGCTATCTCAGGAATTACGGTATCTGGAAGATATGTAACTTGTCCTACCATAACCCATTCTGAATCTACATAATTACCAAATAATGATCTTAAATATTCGGGAGATAACCTCAATTCATTTCTGTCGAGAACTCCACGGAATACCACTCCGTCAGCATTTAACGGCATAATTGTAATTTCAAAACCTTTAGGATGAAAGAATTCGAACCAATCCGAATAATAATCTAAGATTTGCGGATCAATTCGCATCCCTGATTCTTGTTGCAATAGCCTCAAAATCAAATGGGGTTCTCGAAATTTCTTGACTATATTTAATTCGGATGTAATTCTTTCTTTATTTTGTTTATCTCCACTATTAGTACACTTAAGTTGATCCTCTAAGTCTTCTATTAGTTCAGTTTTTCGAAGTAACACATTTACAGTGCTATCACTAGCTATATTAGAATAAACAATGGCTTCGGCTAATTTATTAAATCGCTTTGTAAATGCAGCAAGGCGTTCATAATCCTCAATTTCAGCTTTTCCACGAATCTTTATTAAAAATGTATTTTGAAGTTTCGAACGAAAATTGTTAGCATTAATGTCTTCAATTTCAACGATGGAGTTTTTAATTTTTAGTTCCAATCGTCTATATAATTCATCGTGTAATACGGTATTTTCTGTCTGTGAAGAACTTTCGAGAACGTTAGTCTCGAGTGAAGGAGAAAATGCTTGCTTTATCGACGAGTTGGTATCCTGACGATTGATAGAGTTAAAATGAGATTTAACCACCAGATCGGCAATTCCACCAAATACTTGAGAGTATAGTGAATGAACCCTCTCATTATCGACATAAATTAGATCTCTAATCGTTTTTGTGGCCATTGAACTTGTTCCCCTTTATTTTGTTTTCAACTCTTCGTTTTTGCTCTATGAACTCACTGTAGTCCTGCTTATATTTATCTTCTTCTTTATTTAGAAGTGCTTTTAATACGATCACAAAAACAATTAGTGTAGATATGATACCGACGGTAGCGATCAGTTGGAATAATAGAACTATAAAATTCATAATCTGCCTTCTGTTCTTGCTGTAAAATATTTACAAATTAAACCAGCAGCGGCACAGCAGATTGCTAGAACAATAGAGAAGGGGTGAATTGAATTACGAAATATGGGTACAAAATCATGATTATTAGAAAGACCATGTATAACGTAGAGTTGCGCCCCGTAAAGTAAAGCGGACGTCAACATACCAAGAATATTGCCCAAAAACATGGTATTCCATAAGACATCATCTTTCCAAGAATCTTGAACTGAAATTAGATCGTTAAGTGCTGATACGGTTAATATGACCGAAAAGAACAGGAAGTCCGTAAACTGCGACCAATTTATATCCTGTTTTCCAAATGTTAAAAGTAGCGCAATGACACCTACAGGAAGAAGTGGAAAAACTAAATTTAGGAAAAACCACCGAAGCATTATGACAGAAACATTTGATTTCAATGTTACCTCCAAACTGATCCTTCGATATGGACAAGGCGTTAATATGCGCTGATTATACCATGTATTTGGGGAATTTATAATATATATTATAAATCTAAGCCAAGAGATTTACTCACAGAGTGATCAATGCTAATTAGAAAGGTGTGTAATATGAGGCAACTACGGCTGCACTAGAGACAATTCTAATAAAGCATCCGATTCGAAGTAATAGTGTGAATCTGAATGGGTGAGACTAGAAGGAAGGAGTGGAAGGGACAAAAAAACCAGTTTTATAAAGACATTCCACTTTTGGCGCAAAAAAAACAAAACTTTTAATAGCCCGTAGGGGATTCGAACCCCTGATCTTCAGAATGAGAATCTGATGTCCTAGGCCTCTAGACGAACGGGCCGACGCTAGAAAACAACTCCGTAAATTATAGCGAAAAACCGACGCTGTGGCAATTGTTAAGACGGAAATTTTCTTCCCTCACCACAACAACCCCAACTGCAACCGCGCTGCTTCCGACATCATATCCATCGTATACGGCGGGTCCCAAACCAACTCCAACTCCACATTCTTCACACCCGGCACCGCGGCGGCTTTGTTTTCGACTTCCACGGGCAGCGTGCCGGCTACGGGGCAGGCGGGGGAGGTGAGGGTCATTTTGATCCACACGTTGCCGTCTTCCACTACCAGGTCGTAGATGAGGCCCAGTTCGTAGATGTTGACGGGGATTTCGGGGTCGAAGATGGTGAGGAACTCTTCGATGATCCGCTCGCGCAGGATGTCGTCGTGGATGGTGCCGCCTTCGGCATTGGCCTCGGTGATGGGTGAATTGGGTTCGCGGGGCGAGGGTTCGTCGCCCAGGCTCAAAATATCGCTCATAATTTTCCCTGCTGCGCTGGCGCGCTTTTCTTCGCTCACGACGACAACACTCCCGACTGGGGCGCCAACTCGGCGGCCAGGTTCTTGATGCGGGCGACCATGCCCGAGAGGCCGTTGCGGCGGCTGATGGAGAGGTGCTGATCGAGCCCCAACTGCTTCATGAGGCCGTCGATATCGAAGGCCAGAATCTCCCCGGCGGTGCGGCCCGAATAAACGCGGCGCAGAATCGCGATCAGCCCGCGCACGATGTGGGCATCGCTATCGGCCAGGAAGTCGATGAGTTGTGCCCCACCCTCCTGGCGCGCGTTGGCCACCAGCCACACGTTGCTCTGGCAGCCGTGCACTTTGTTGATATCGGTTTTTTCGGCCTCGTCGAAGGGCGGCAGTTCGCGGCCCAGGTCGATGAGGAAGCGGTAGCGGTCTTCCCACTCGTCGAACATTTCAAAAGTTTCGACCAGCTCCCGGGCTTCTTCTTGCGGGGTTGATGTCATGATAATCTCAAGCTTTGCCTTACAAACAGCTCCCTTTGCCGGACGGATAAGGGCAAGGCCCGTTCGCTTTAATTACGATAAAAACTCGCGCGCCTTCTGGAGCGCGGCGATAAACCTGTCTACATCTTCGAGCGTGTTATAAACCGCAAACGAAGCGCGCGCCGTGGCGGGCACGCCGTAGCGGTCCATCACCGGCTGGGCGCAGTGGTGGCCGGTGCGAATCGCCACGCCCTGCGAATCGAGAATCATGCCCACGTCGGTGGGGTGTGCGCCCTCGATGGTGAACGACAGCACCCCGGCCTTCTCGCGCGCGGTGCCAAAAAGCTTCAAGCCTTCAATCTCCTGCGCTTTTTCCGTGGCGACGGTGAGCAGTTCGTGTTCGTGGGCGGCGATGGCATCGAGACCGATTGCGCTGACCCAATCGAGCGCCACGCCCAGGCCGATGCCGCCTTCAATGTGCGGCGTGCCCGCTTCAAACTTATAGGGCAAGGCGTTCCACTCGGTCCGCGACCAGCTCACATGCGAGATCATATCTCCCCCACCCTGATACGGCGGCATGGCTTCGAGCAGCTCGGTTTTGCCATAGAGTACGCCGATGCCGGTGGGCGCGTAGATCTTATGGCCCGACAGAGTGTAGAAATCGCAGTCGAGCTCTTGCACATCGACCTTAATATGGGCCGAGGACTGTGCGCCGTCGATGAGTACCTTCGCGCCCACGGCGTGGGCTTTGGCGATGATCTCGCGCACCGGGTTGATGGTGCCCAGCGCGTTGGAGACATAGTTCACAGCGACGATTTTGGTTTTTTCGCTGAGCAGTTTGTCGTATTCATCGAGGCGCAGCTCGCCGCTGTCGTCGATGGGAATGACGCGCAGGGTAGCGCCTTTTTCCTGACAGAGAATCTGCCACGGCACGATGTTGGAGTGGTGCTCCAGCTCGGAAACGATGATTTCATCGCCCGCCTGCACGTTGGCACGGCCGTAGGTGGCAGCGACCAGGTTGATGGCTTCGGTGGTGCCGCGGGTGTAGATGATTTCGTGCGAAGCGCGGGCGTTGAGGAACTTCTGCACCGTTTCGCGCGCGCCTTCGTATTCCTCGGTGGCTTTTTCGGAGAGGTAGTGCACGCCGCGATGGATGTTGGCGTTGGACTGCTCGTAGTAGTTGACCAGAGAGTCGATCACAGCGCGCGGCTTTTGCGTGGTGGCGGCGTTATCGAGATACACCAGCGGCTTACCGCGCGCCTGGGTTTGAAGGATGGGGAACTGTGCGCGGATGGCGGGGATATCGAGGATGGTCATGGCTTTTTAGGAATACGGGAGACGGAATACGGGAGGTAACTGAAGTATAACGCCAAGGCCTTGTCTTTTAAGTCCGTCATCCTCGCGAAGGCGGGGATCCAGTACAGGGCATCGAGGTTAGTGTATCGGCTTATTGCTTATTCTCAACCCGATTATCGGCTAACCACGGAGAGCGTTTAGGCAGCCTTCAATACAATAAGCTGTGTACTGGATCCCCGCCTTCGCGAGGATGACGGAGTGTGAGGCTTCTCTCCAACTTCCCCGGCTTACAAAATGACGGAGTGTCAGGCTTTCGTCCTACTTACTCCCTATTCCATGTCAATTACAACAGGTTTGCGAACCCAGGGCGTGGGCAACGGGCGTACTTTATAGTTATTCGAGCACCTACGCCAGCCCGTCGCTCACGTTCTGGGTTCGCAAATTAATCGAGCGTACGGCGCAAACGCGTCAGCAGTTCGTGCTGCAAACGGCTTTGCAACGCTTCTACCTTCACATTGTTAAGAATATCGCTGGCGAATGCACCGATGAGGATGTCGCGGGCATCGGCTTCGGCAATACCGCGAGCACGCAGGTAGAACAAGGCGGCTTCATCTAACTGGCCGATGGTCGCACCGTGGGTACACTTCACATCGTCAGCAAAGATTTCCAACTGCGGCTTGGTGTCGATTTCGGCTTCATTGGAAAGCAGCAAGGCACGGTTGGTCTGCTTGGCATCGGTTTTTTGGGCATCTTCACGCACGAAAATCTTGCCGTTGAAAACACCGCGCGACTTGCCATCGAGAATACCCGAATACACCTCGAAGCTGCGACAGTGCGGCATGGCGTGATCCATCACGGTGTGATTGTCGATCACCTGCTCACCCATGCCCAGATACAGGCCGTTCAGCGTCACTTCGCAATTTTCGCCCTGCATCACGGCATTGGCATCGCTGCGGGCGATGCGCCCGCCGAAGGCAAACGAGTGCGAGAAGAACTTGGCATCGCGCGCCGCCTGCACCTGCATGGTAGCGACGTGCAAAGCGTTTTCGCTTTCCATCTGCTGTTTGTAGTGATCGACCTTGGCGTTGGGGCCAAGCACGACTTCGGTCACGGCGTTGCGGCTGTAGAAATCGGGACGCGGCGAAACGTAACTTTCGGCAATAGTCGATTCGCTTCCGGCACCGGCTTCGATGATGATGCGCGGCATGCACACATGCGGGCCGTGCGGCGCGGTCGCCACGAAGAGAATCTGCAAGGGACGCTCGCAAACCGCTTCGTCGTCGATTTTCACATAGGCGCCATCGGCAAACAGGGCGGTATTGAGCGCCACGAAAACGTTGGCTTCAATATCGGCATACTGTCCCAGATGCTTCTCCAACAGGCCGGGGTCGTTCTGCAAAATCTCACTGAACGGCCGCACTGTCATGCCGGGCGAAGCATCGCAGATACACGAAAGGTCGTCGGAATAGCGCCCGTTCACGAACACCAGGCGGCAGCAGGTTTCTTCATCGAAGAGAAAACGCTTGATGCCATCGACGAAGGCGTTGGGGTCTTGCTGGAATTTGTCTTCCAGCACGATGTTGGCAAATGGAGCGGCATCGACATATTTCCACTCTTCATCGCGGCGGGTGGGGAAATCGGTGCGCGCAAAGAACTCCCGCGCCGTGGCGCGGCGTTCCTGCAACCACTGCGGCTCGTCTTCGAAAGAAGTCGAAGCAATGATCTCCTGCCAGCGCTCATGCGCTGCCTGGGTCTTGCTTGGTTTTTTAGTCAAAGTGGCCGTACTCATTAGTTCTCCGCCGTTGGATCCTGCGCAACTCCGTTGTTATTCGTGTTGTCTGCGCTGGCTTTAATCCAGTCGTAGCCCTTCTGTTCAAGTTCGAGGGCTAACTCTTTACCGCCCGACTTCACGATGCGGCCGTTGTAAAGAACGTGAACGTAATCCGGCACAATGTAGTCGAGCAGACGCTGGTAATGGGTGATAACCAAAGTGGCTTTTTCTTCGGTGTGCAACTGGTTCACACCATCGGCCACGATTTTCAAAGCGTCGATGTCGAGGCCAGAGTCGGTTTCATCGAGAATCGCCAGCGTCGGTTCCAAAACCGCCATCTGGAAGATTTCACAACGCTTCTTTTCGCCGCCGGAGAAGCCTTCGTTCACCGGACGATTGAGCAGGCTCTGGTCGAGGTGCACGATTTTGGTCTTCTCACGCAC
>DAITOV010000277.1:0-7071 GCA_036833945.1 Abditibacteriia bacterium | reverse complement strand
CAGTGGCAGGAGGCAAACCGTTTTTGCGGGCCAGTTGGGTGAGTGCTCCGGCATCATGCCAGGTTTTGTTGTCGTCGCTGACAGCCATCACGATTGCCCGTGGCCATTTCACATCGCTGATACCGGCAGCGGTGCTGAAAGAAAGGCCGGAAATCGGCTGGACTTTTCCCAGGTCGATAGTGATGACCACCGGCATGGTGCTAAACCAGCCCACGGTGCCTTTTTGCACCCAGATGGCGCGGGTATTTTCAACCTGTTGCAATTCACCGATGCTGCTGTATTTGCCGTCGGTGATCTGTTTGGCGTCGTCGGGGTCGGTTGAACCCCAGTAATTCGGCATTGCGTTGAAAGTGGCGGGTTTGCCGAGGGCCAGGTTCGTTGGTTGGGCCTGGGCTGGAAGCGATGCTGCAATGCACAGGCTGGCCAGGGTGATAACGGGAAAAGGTTTCATAGGTTGTATGGATGAGGTGAAACGAAATTAAGATGCCTTTTTCCCTCACCCCAGCCCTCTCCCCGAAGGGGCGAGGGGGCACGCTGCATCTACTTCGGCACACCACACAGAGTGAAGCGCGGCGGTTCGTGTTCCCCTCTCCTGTTCTGGGAGAGGGGTCGGGGGTGAGGGGGAGCCTGTTAAATTTGTGTCACTCTCTCAGCTAAATAATGACAAAGGCGATACCGGTTTTAATTCAAATTCCAGAGCGAGTCGTTTTGAGTGAGGGGGCCGGGTAGCTTTGACCATTTGGCATGGCCATCGACATAGACCACGTTGGCTCCGTCGAAATGCCGTTGCGTCAGACGGCCATTCCAGGCTGAATTCGAGGGCTGGGTCATGGTGTACCAGTTTGAACAGGCACAGGCATAGGCGATGCTGCTGGGCGGGGACAGGTAGTAATAGCCCAGGTTCTGGCTCGGGCTGGGTAAGCCGGCCCAGGAATCGCCGAGCATGACGGTTGCTGACGGCTCTTGAACGGCTGCGAGTTTGACGATGCTGTCATCAAAACCCAGGTTGGTATTGAGTCCGTAAGAGGGATACTCTCGACCGGAATCGTTAAAAGTACCGTTAGGACAGAGTTCCATTTTCCGACTTTTGCTATAGGGCTCGACCAGTTCCACCCAGATTACAGAAGCGCCGTTCACTCGCTTGCGAGCACCCGAGAAGGTCTCGTCGTAATCCTGGGTGTATTGCATTTGGGCCAAACCCCATTGCTTAAGGTTACTCATGCAGGAAGCGCGGCGGGCATTTTCCCGCGCTCGCGCAAAAACGGGAAACAAAATGGAAGCGAGGAGAGATATGATCGCAATAACGACGAGGAGTTCTATAAGAGTGAAGCCACGGACTTTGGGGTGTGAGATTGCGATAATTGCGTCGTTATTGCTGATCTGACTGTGCGCGTTGGCACCTGGCGTTTCCAACGGAAATTCAATGGGTTGCATTTCTTACTCCCGGAATAGAATTTAGCTCGACGCAATATGGGCAGGAGGTGCCGTCGATGCACCTTCAATGAGTTGCAATGGCAAAACAACAGTGGAAGGCTGCATGGTTTCGCCTTCCATCATGCGTAAGAGAAGTTCCATCGCCGCGAGGCCGATATCGCGCAACGGCATGGCCGCGCCGGTGAGCGACGGTGAAAAATATCGGCCGGGCGCAGTGCCGTCGAACCCGGTCACGCTCACCTGATGGGGCACGCTGTAACCGGCTTCGCTCAAGGCGAGGATGACACCCATTGCGGTGTCGTCATTATGGGCCATCAATGCCGTGCAGCCCAGTTGTTCCCAATCCTGGGTGAGCCACTGCTGCATTCTCATGTGGCTAGCCGAGCTGTAGGTGCATTCCGGTGTCAGGTCGTAGGCTACGGTGCGCAGCCAGCTTTCCTGCACTTCGATGCCCGCATCGCGCATGGCGTTGCGGTAGCCCAGCAGGCGCGGTGCTAGGTAGGGATCATACATGTAGGCAATACGGCGATGCCCCAATTGCAGCAGATATTGGGTGAGGTCGTAGGCCGCCTGGTATTCGTCGCCGATGACACTCACATAGTTGGGAGCGTTGATGGTGGCGGTGACACAAGGCATACCCGCCGGAATAAGATCGAACTTATGCTGTTTGAAAAAGCCGGTGTCGCAGCTTAAAACTCCGTCTACTTTACCCGGCTCAAGCGGAGTGTCATTATGGAGCAGCAGCAGTTCCATCCCGGCTTTAGCCGCCGCACTTTGCCAACCGTCGATGAGCGGCACGAAGTAGGGATGCTGGGCCGTGGTGACACCGTAGATACCGATGACCCCGGTGCGCGGCAAAGTCTCCGGCTCTTTGACAAAAGTGCCGCGTCCCTGCTCACGTATTACCAGGTTATCTTTTTCGAGATGTTTGTAGATTCGTTCGACCGTGGCCGCTGTCACGCCGTATTGCTCGCGAATCTGCACGAACGAAGGCAGGCGGTCGCCTGGCCGTAAAATACCTTGCTCGATCTGCAAGCGGAAGGTATTGGCAAGCTCGATATAGCGTGGAGTTTTTACCGGCGGTGAAGAAGCCATAATCGTGAAGTATTGGCCGACACTTTTTGAACTGTTGGCCTACAGTGAGGATATTGTACCCATTTATTGCGGTTTCTAAACATTTTTTTGGAAAATTTTTTCTGAAGCGGACCGCAGACGATG
The DNA here is from genome assembly GCA_036833945.1 of Abditibacteriia bacterium. Taxonomy (GTDB): domain Bacteria; phylum Armatimonadota; class Abditibacteriia; order Abditibacteriales; family Abditibacteriaceae; genus DAITOV01. The sequence continues at coordinate 4,419 of DAITOV010000277.1, read as the reverse complement.
GCTGTTTGCTGTAGGACAAGGAAACCGAGGACGATCCGGGCAGGACGCTTTCCCCTTTATTTGTATCACCTGGAGCGCATTCCTGAGATTGTATACTTCACTCGACTCATGAAAGAGGCGAAACATACTTCATCGTTACTGCGCGTTTTGCAGCATCAAGTCGTGCCGTGGGTGCAGCAATACGGAATCGATCATCTCATCGTTGCTCTACCGACATTAAAGGAGATGCAACAGCGCAAAGATGAATTGCCCCAGAATGTGTATCTTTCACCCCGGCCATATTGCGGAGCGAGGGTTGCAGTCAAAAAGAAAAGTACCCTCATCACAGCCAACTGGCCCGAAGACGGTTTGCACACTACCACGACCGCAGTGCTGGGTTTCGTAGTCGAAGGCAATGTGGCGATTCCCTTTGGCGACTATGTTTTGCATTGCAGGCAAAGCCACGCCTTTTTAATTCCACCCGGAACGCCCTACCCCGACGGTTCGCATTTGTGTATTGAAGAAGGGCAAAACAACACGCATGTCAAAATGCTGTCTTTGCGCGAATGGCAGGGTGGAGTAGTGTGCTGGCTCAACCATAAAACCTATGGCCCGCGCCACGTGTTGAGTGATGCAAGCCATGTACTTAGCCCGAAAGGCCGCCTGTATCTACAGGAATTAACCGAAGAAATGCTCTTGCAGCCACCGCATTATAAAACAGTGGCCAACAGCTTGATCATGGCTTGCCTGGCTTTGTTGCTGCGCAACGTGCAGCAAGAGCGCATATTTAAATCGTTGTCGCAGGATTACACCTTTTGGGGCAGCGGACCCACCGAAGCGGCGGAGAGGGATCTTCCCATTGTGCGGGCTGTAGAATACATGAAAAACCATCTGCATGAAAAACTGACCATCGACCGGATTTCAGCTTACGTTTATATGTCGCGCGCCCATTTTACACGTCAATTCCAGAAAGTCGTTGGTATGACCTTCAACGAATACCTTAAGCAATTGCGTCTGGACGCTGCCAAAGTCCTGCTCCGGGAAAGCGATTTATCCGTGCAGCAAATCAGTCACCACATCGGCATTTCTTCTAACCATTGCATTCTCCTTTTTCGCCAGAATTTAAACCTGACGCCCAACCAATACCGTGAACAGGAACGTTTGAAGAAAAGCAGATAGATTCGATTTAGGGGTGATTGATCTGATTTATTGGTTTGAAAGAGCGACTGTTAGGGTATAGTTAAAGTATTAACCAGAAGGAGTTGAGCTTGATGCCGGCAAACAAACGAAAAGCATTCACTTTGATAGAACTATTAGTCGTTATTGCCATAATATCAATTCTTGCGTCCATTCTTTTTCCGGTCTTTGCCCGTGCCCGGGAAAATGCCAGGAGAGCAAGTTGTTCGAGCAATCAAAAGAACCTGGCATTGGCTATTTTTCAGTATGCCCAGGATTATGACGAACGGGTGCCCGCACATTGGATTTCAGGCAGCGGACTAACAAACCAGTGGGTGTACGTCGTCCAGCCCTATGTCAAGAATTTCCAGATCTTCTTTTGTCCCAGCTCCAACAAGAATTCCGGCGCCGAACCGACGGCGAGTAACATTTCCTATGGCTACAATTATCGCGGTTTGACTGAGCTCGTTCCCGGCGGAGCGGCCTATGAAAGAATGGGCGTATCGTTAGCGGCCTTCAATCGCCCTGCGGAGACGATTATGCTGGGAGATACGGGCTTAAACGCGACTAACAATTATGTGCTGGATCCTGCAACGACCGACCGCCTGCCCAGCGATATTCATTTGGAAGGCTGCAATTTCACCTTTGTCGATGGGCATGTCAAATGGTTGAAATCGCGCCCCGTAGTGGCAGCTTATAACACGGCGAATAGTATGTGGGATCGGGATTAAAATTAATTCCGAGACTTATCTCATAGGCGGAGCAGTACGAACTCCCCTCCCCTCCCCTCCCCTCAGGGAGGGGTTGGGGGAGGGAGTCGGCGAGTATTAGTAACGATGAAGACTGAACCGCAGACAAAGGTTTAGCAAAAGAGCCTTATTCATTCTTACGCTTCAAATCCCCCACCCAACCTCCCCCTGAGGGGGAGGAGTTAGGTTACGATGATCTCTCGCTCCCCCGGTAAGGGATTAATTTCAAGAAGTTGGGTTTATAGAATTGGGGAAGTTCTTATGTCTCAAAAAAGTGTCTTAATTTCTTTATGTGCCTTATTCATGGCATTGTATGCGTTCTCGGTGAACGCGCAACCTCTGCAATTAGCTCAAAACGGAAAGAGTGAATATTCCATCGTCATCGCTAACGATGCGATAGCGGCGGAAAAAAATGCGGCCGTTCAATTGCAAAAATACTTCGGGCAAATGACCGGGGCGCAATTACTCGTTAAAACTGAAAGCGAGGCGAGCGCCGATTCACCGCAAATTCTTGTTGGCAACGGCACGCGTGCAAGGGCACTGGTTCCTAACGTCGATTGGAATAACCTGGGCAAAGACAGCATCGTCATTCAATCCATCGGCAAAAACCTGGTTCTTGCCGGGGCACGGCCGCGTGGTTCGCTGTACGCGGTTTTCCAGTTCCTGGAAGAGGCGGGGTGCCGGTTCTGGTGGCCGGGTGCGTATCAGATTCCAACAAAACAGACGTTGCAGTTAGAGCCGCAAAATGTGGTTTACACACCGCCGTTCGCCTATCGCCAGTTCAATTCAGCCGTATCCTATAAGGACGAAGAGTTTGCTACTATAATGCGCTTAAATGGCAATCGCCAGCCGCAAAGCGAGGCCTGGGGCGGGCATTATGAGATTCTGGGTTGGGTACACACTTTCAGCCAACTGCTGCCACTGAAAAAGTATTTTGCCACCCATCCCGAGTGGTATAGTGACCCGTCAAATGGCTATAAACCCGCGGCTAAAGGTTCGCCCGTTCCTCCGGCGCAAAAGACCGATTTGTGCCTGGGCAATCCGGGTGTGCTCGAAGAACTCACGAAAAACGCGCTGCAATGGATCGAGAAAAATCCCGGTGCCGGCTATATTTCCATTTCGCAAAACGACAATTACGACGGTTTTTGCCGCGATGAATACGCGGAAGAATTAATCCGCAAGGAAGGCTCGCCTGCGGCTCCGCTGATTGATTTCGTCAATAAAGTGGCAGCAAAAATCCACGAGAAGTATCCCGATTTTCTGGTGGAAACCCTGGCCTATCATTACAGCGAGCAGCCTCCCAAAACCATCAAGCCGGCGAAAAACGTTCTTATTCGCCTGGCCCCCATCAATTCCGATTATGCGCATCCTCTCAACAGCGATAAGAATGCCGCCGTGCGCGATAATGTCTTGAAGTGGGAACAAATTTCCCATCAGTTGTTCATCTGGAATTATGTGACGAATTTTTCCTACTTCCTGCTTCCGCATCCGAACTTATCGACTATTGGCGATGACCTGCGCTTTTTTGCCGGGCACAAAGTGACGGGAGTGTTCCAGCAGGGCAATTCCCACACGAACGACGTGGGCGACTTCGTTCCCCTGCGCAATTATCTCATCAGTAAATTGTTGTGGAATCCTCACCTGGACCAAAAACAGTTGCAGCAAGAATTTTTAACGGGTTACTTTGGCGCAGCGGCTCCCTACTTCGAGCGCTATTTGCAGTTGGTGAACGATGCGTATCCACGGGATAAAGTGTTATCTACGTTTACCGGTGATTTTACGTTCTTAAATCTTGAAGTGATGAACGAGGCGACCCGGTTATTTGACGCAGCCGAAAAGGCAGTGAAAAATGACCCCGTCCTGCTCAAACGCATTGAAACCGAAAGAATATCAATCGACTTAGTGTGGTTGCTGCGTTGGCGCACGCTAAAGGCGCAAGCCGCGCATTATAAAAAAGATTATCTGGGGCCGTCTAATCCGGCAGAAATGTTTCAACAATGGAAGCAAAAAATCACCGAGCGGGGAGTGAGCCGTTTTGGCGAAACCAGCGCTATACAATTCTTGACCAACCTGGAAAATGCCTCGAACACCGTGGATGCCCCGTTGCCCGCTTTTGTCAAAAATGCTGCCTACGGTGAGGTTTTTGATTTCCAACAAGGCGAATTCGACCTTTCCAGCCGCTATGGAAAAATTGTCGAAGACAGCCAGGCTTCCGACCGACAAGTGGCTCGTGTCGATGGGGCGACCAATGGCTGGGCGATAAAATTGTGGCTGGGAACCAATGTCGGCAGCGATTTGCTCAAAGGATCGCCGTGGAAAGTGGTAGCCGTGGCGCGCGTTGAAATGAACGAAGGCGCCACAGCCGAAGGCATCGGCATTCAGGGTGGAATTTACGACGTCACCAACCGCAAGCGCGTGAATGAAGTCAAGTTCCCCTTGCAGGGAGATGGAAAATACCATGCTTTGACTTTGGGAACCGCGAACCTGGATGGCGGAATGTATCTCTGGGTCGCGC
>DAITOV010000276.1:0-7098 GCA_036833945.1 Abditibacteriia bacterium | reverse complement strand
GTTGCCAGAGTAATTTGAAGCAGATGGCAATGGGAGTTTTGCAATATACCCAGGATTACGACGAGCATTTACCCAATACCGCCATTCGTGGGCCGCTACTTCTGGAAACCGGTATTAATTCCGGTTCGTCAGCCGATGCCAACGGAGCCTACCTGCATTTGTGGATGCATATTATTCACCCCTATGTAAAAAGTGTGCAAGTTTTCAATTGCCCCAGCATCAGCGCCAGCTATCTTCAACTTTATAGAGGTGGTTACGATTTCCGTATCAGTTACGGTTACAACGCTGCTCTAAGTGGCTTATCTACTACAGCAGGTCGGAAGCTGGCGGCTGTGCCTCAAGTTGCTGTTACCCCTGTCATAGTGGACACTTCTTACTACGTATCCGATCCCGACACCAACTGCCAGGTCAGTACCGTTAATACTCAGGAAATAGCCGATTTGCAGTGCCAGCCAGGTGTCACCGGCGACAACGACAACCCACCTCTTCCCCGCCATCTCGAAACCTTCGGCATGGCGTTCGTCGATGGTCATGTGAAGTCTCTCAAACGCGATGGCTGGGTCACCTCCAATGCTGCCAGCGCCAGCGACCCGGTTTGGGTGAAATGGAATCCTGCCTACCAGAATTAAGGAAACAGACGCCATATAAGCACCCGTAGAGACGCGATTTATCGCGTCTGAGCCTCTTACCAAACTCAAGGCTTCACAAACGAATACGTCCAGACGCGATAAATCGCGTCTCTCCAGGAACGTGTACTATAACCTCCACAGCGCTTATGAAAAACCTCGCCCTTTATTGCCTCACCCTTTGCGCCACTTTATTGACTCTGCCTGTGGCACAGGCCCAACCCGCCCTCACCGAAGCGATGAAAGCGCCGCCGATCACTTTAGAATCGGGCGACCTGGCGCTGCACATCCTCCCGGCGCGGGCGTGGACCTATGACGAAATCCGCTACAAAGGCAACCCGCTCACCAACCCCGGCAGCCACAGCGGGTTGGTGTTCAATCTGGGCGCGGGCAAATTCGTGGGTTCGGGCCACACCGAAGGCGGGCGCGAACAGGTGCAAACCGTGAAGCTCACCGTCGATGGCAAAGCTGTCGATCACTCCAATGGCGGCACGGTAAAAGGCGATGTGGTGGAACTGGTCAAGGAATCGAACCTGGCCGGAACCGACCTCAAAAGCGTGCTGCGTCTGAAAAACGGCGTGCTGGAATGCGAGCAAGACCTGAAAGTAAACGACGAAATCATGCTCGACCAGATCTACGCCTTCATGTTCCAGTGGACCACCCAGACCACGCAGTGGATGGCTAAAACCACTAAAGACACCCTGCGCGAAGGCGATTTCACCAGCGCCGACAAGAAATGGGAACTGCTCGATAACGTGCAGTGGACTTCGATCTATAATCCTGTCCACAAGGTTGCCGCGCTCACGATTTTTCCCGAAGGTTCGCAGCAGGGAGAAAACATTCGCCACGGTTATTGGAACGTACATGCCTCCTATCATAAACAGTACTACCAGCCGGTTTCCAAGCGGGCATTGTCGAAAGATTCCACCCACCGCTGGCAGGCCAAACTGATTATCGTGCCTGCCGAAGAAGGGCAATGGAAAGAGGCTGTGCAGAATGCGGTGAAGGCGCAGCAGTAGCGACTATCTTACACCGTTCCTACTTATTGCATAGCTTGTTATCTTGATAGGACGTAACTGTGGAAGCTCGTCATCCTCGCGAACGCGGGGATCCAGTACACAGCTTTTTGATTTGGTGTTTATCAATAAAGTAACTCAGTAAATCTGTTTTCATTTTTTAAATTGCCGTTACGCTCTACTTCTATTGACATGCCATGTACTGGATCCCCGCATTCGCGAGGATGACGGACTTATTAAGATAACCGCTTATTTCAACGCCCGGTTACCCCCTAAGTTCTAAAATCTAAGGTCTAAGCTCAAACAAATGAAGATCACTAAAAAATTCCTCCGCCATAGCCTCTATTGCGGCTTAACCGCGCTCACCTGTCACACCGCCTTTGCTCAAAACACCTCGCCCAACTACCTCGAACTCGCCTCCGATAACGACGCCTGGGGCGGTAGCTCGATGGGCACTTCGCACCAGAACAACACCGAATACTGGACGGAAAAAATCCTCACCATTCCCGCCAACGCTCTCACCGGTGTGAAACAAGCGCGGCTCCGCGTCTTCATGACTTTGCAAGACAACTCCGCTGCCGGAGGCAAACCCGCCAACGGGCTGGATGAAGCCTTCGAACTGGTGGTCAACGGCAAGCCGCACCGCTACCAGAATAACGATCCCGCGCTGCCCGCGCGCGCTTCGGCCAAAGAGCTTCTCACCTGGAAATGGCACGATTTCACCATTCCTGTGGGCGACCTCAAACCGGGGGCCAACAGCTTCATCTTCCGTAAAATGCCTTCTCCCAAAAACGACGATTTTCTCTACATCGGCATCGATAATTCCCTCTCCAAAGGGCAAAGCCGTTCCAGTCAGAACAGCGGACAAAGCTGGTCGAGCGAACTCAACACCATAAAGGCAACCGGTGAATATATGGTGCGCCTGCTGCTTCTCAATGAAGTGCCGCAAAGCCAGGCCACCTGGACGCCGCAACGCCTCGACGACTCCGGGAAACTCATCGGTTATCGCGAAGCCAAGGGCGAGGCGCTGCGTTTCGAAGTCGATTCCTACCGCTTCGATAGCGGCCAGCCGCTGCGCGTGAGCATCGACTATCAAGGCACCGCTCCCACCTTGAAATGGTTCGATGAGAACGACAAGGAAATCGAAGCTAAAAGCAGTGGTAGCAGCGACAAGCTGAGTAGCGAACTGCTGCATAAAACCTCGGCAATCTCGCGGCTGGAAGTGCAGGGCACAGTGCAACAAGTGCGTTTCGATTATGCCCTGCCCGTGGGCGACGGCATTGCGCATCGCATCGACATGGCCCCGCGCATGCAAGCCCCGCGTGGTAAGGCACTGGCACGCAAGCCCGAAGCAACGGTCGATGCCAAAGGTTTCACGCTGCAAAACGGCACCCTGGCGGCGCGCTTTGAAACCACGCCGCGCTTGAAGCTGGCTTCGCTTCGTAACGAATATCTGCAAAAGAACGTGCTGGCACATCCGCAGGAGACGCGCCTATTCCTCACCGAAATCGAAGGCAAACGCTACGGCGCAGCCGATTGGACAGTGGAGAAGGTGCGCAAAGTTTCCCCGACGCAGGTCGCTGTCGATTTGAAGCTGCCCACCCCGGCGATGTCGGCGCAATTGACCTTTAACATTACTCCCGAAGGCTTGCGCTTTGGCCTCAAGATGACCAACGCATCACAGGCCAGCCTCTCCTGGAAAACTGCGTTTCCGCATCTGGGCGGTTTACAGCTTTCCGAAAATAGCGACAGCGACTACTACCTCTTTCCGTTATGGGGCGGCGCGATTGCCAATGCCGATGTCAACTTGAAAACCTACTACGGCGACGAAAGCGCCTGGTGGCAAATGGTTTCGCTCTATTCGCCGGGGGGCGGCGCGGGAATGCTGCTGCGCAACCTCGATGAAACCGGGCTTTATAAAGGCGTGTTAATGCGCAAGAACCAGCGCACCGTGGCCGAGGGCACGCTGCTGCGCGACGTTCGTTCGCCCGGCACCGGCGGCTATATGGAACCCGATATGGGCTGGCAACAAACGCTCGACGCTGCGCCGGGTATCGCCACTACTTTTGAATACCTGAAATATACGCGTGAACCGGGCAAAAGTTTTTCGCCGCCCGATGCATTGCTGCAAATGCACCCCGGCGACTGGCAAAACGCCATGCAGACCTATGCCGCCTGGGCGCGCCGCGCATGGAAGTGGCAGCCGCACCCCGGCAAACTCCGCGACGTGTGGAACATGCAGGCCGCCGGTTGGGGCCAAAGTCCGGCTTTTCGCGACGGCAAATGGCGCATGGATTATGTGAAAGAACCAAGCGATATCATCGAGTTGATGTCGTGGTGGCAGTGGTCGAAAAAAGGGCCGTGGCAAACCCCGATGGATAAGCTGGAAGAAGAACTGGGCGAACGTTTCTTCCGCGAATATAAAAGCTACTGGGTCGTGAACCCCGCCACCGGCCAGTTGGAATATCCGCTTAACCGTGGCGACTACGAATATAGCACCGACTGGGGCGGCCTCCCGGCACTGCGCCAATACCTTCAGGATATTCGCGATAAAGGCATGGTTCCCACTTTCTACATTGACCCTATTCTGGCTGATGACAACACCAAGTTAGGCCAGCAATACGGCGCGAAATATGGGGTGATGAACCCGCTGTGGAAACCCGGCGGCTATTCGAGCGAGAAGAAAACCCCGGCCGGTTATGTCGGTTCCTACGGCGGCTGGTGCATGTGCCTCGACAACCAGTGGTATCAGGATTTCGTGGTTAACCTCACCGCGCGCCTGGTGCGCGATACCGGCGTGGACGGCATCCGTTTCGATGAATTCGGCCATCGTGGCTATGTGTGTCATAACCCACAGCATCAGCACCTGTTCGCCGAACCGGGTCACAACGCCTGGATGCAAGCCGTGACGGTGGCTACGCGCCGCACCCAGGACGTGGTAAAAAAGATCAAGCCCGACTTCGTGCTGACAGCCGAATATCCCGGCTACGATTACCTGGCCGCCGCGCTCGATGGCTCGGTCAATTACGAATCGGCCCAGCACGTTTTTCACAACTTCCGCCCGGTGCCGCTCAACGTGATGCGGTTTTATTTCCCCGAGCACAAACAATACGATCTCGATACCACCGGTCGTGCCCACGGCCAACAGTGGCGCTTCTGGAATGCCACCGGCGCATCGTTCAGCATGCACGCCCATCCGCCGCGCTATCACCGCATCCTCAAGGAAAATAGCGATGCCTTCGATAGCCGCAAGGTGGCCGCACTCGCTCCCAGCCTGGCGCAGGGCGTGTATGCCAACCGCTTCGCAGGCGGCGGCAAAACCATCACCCTGCTCTACAACGCGCGCGGCTTCACCGTGGACGAGCCGCTACTGGCTGCGCCCGTCAAAGCCGGATACCACTATTTCGACTTATTGAATGGAAAAGAAATCGCACCGCAAAACAACGCTATCGCGCTCAAACTGCGCGCCGCCGACGTGGCGGCCATCGCCCAATTACCCAAAGTTCTCACCGTAAACAAAAATGGCGCTAACCACACTATCCGCCTGGCGCGCGCCGTGAACAATGCCAAACTCATCCTCTGCGCTGCCGATGGCACGCCGTTGGAAATCAAAACAATCAGCGGGCAGGAAGTAACCGTTGCCAATGCGCAAGCGGCCTATGTGAAGTTGATTCAGGGAAAATATCTGGTCGATGCAGCGAGCTTGTAACCCGAAGAACCACGCGCGTGAGCAAGTGGATTGAAGAGGCTTTTTGCTAAGATGTATGGATGCTGAAGATAAGCAAGAAGGTAAAACAATCCACTCGCTCACGCGCGTGGTTCTTCTATGCCGGGGCATAACTGACATTCACAACCCGGTTGCGCCCGGTCTCTTTGGCTTTGTAAAGGGCGTCATCGGCTGTTTTCATCAACTCTTCCAGCGTGAGATCCGGAGATGCCGCATAGCTGGCCAGCCCAATGCTGACGGTAATTCTCAGGCCGGAATCAGATTCCAGCAGCAACGGCTGGTCGGCGATCCCCCTCAGGATTCGCCCGGCCAGCATTTGCGCCTCCTCCCAATTTGCATGCGACAAGAGAATGGCAAACTCTTCCCCGCCAATACGGCCAAATAAATCTTCAGTGCGAATATCTTCCTTAATCCTTTGTGCTACCTGCACCAGAATTGAATCTCCAGCGGCGTGCCCATAGCGGTCGTTAATGGCTTTGAAATGGTCGATATCCAAAATTAAAATCGAAATCCGCTCACCGGTTTTCTTCAATTTACTCAACACCGTATTCCCATCACGCGTAAATGCACCACGCTCCAAGGCTTTGGTGAGGAAGTCGTGGTTCGCTATAAACTCCAATTCCTTCACGAACTCATTCCGCGCAAGGTTGATAGAGGCCACGGTGAACGGACCCAGGGCATAAATTGCGATCCCAAGACACAGTGAAGAAATGGCATTAATGTAGTTTCCCGTCAGCGGCGGAAATAAGAGGTCGGAATCCGTAAAAATCAGCTTCGTCCAGCAAAGCATCATGGTGAGCAAAGCGGTTGTGAACAAGCTATAGTTTAAAGCACACCAAAGCAACGCCGGTAGAGGAAACGCAATCGCTACCGGTACATTTACACTCAGGGATGCAACCACAGACAAAAATAAGGCGATACACGGCAAAAGTTTGCTCCACTCAAACGAGCGGTTGCGATGCAAATGACCCAACAAACGTTTGGCCGAAGGTGCCGAAAGCATCACCGGAAGTAATAAAATGCTGTTGGCAAATTCTGTCGTGAACCAGAAGATAAAAGATGTCTCAACATCTTTATTGAAGTAAACAGTTGCGGAGTAACAGGCAACCGCACCTGAGGCTGTTCCGGCCACGAGACAGGCCAGAAAAAGATAAAGGATGGACAAAGGCTGCTTGAGCCGCGAATCGTTACGCGATAACCTACGAAACAGGAGAAAGCCGGTGTAAGACGAAACAAGGTTGGCAACGGCTAACCACACCGCCAAAACCACTCCGCTTCCCGTCAGCAAATCGGCTGCGACAAAACCAGCAAAAGCGCTAATGAATGTTGGAGGAGACGCCAGGCGAAAATTGCGAATGAGCATGCCCATCAAAAAGGCATGGGCCGGCCAGAACATCACTAAGTAATCAAAAGACCGGACATAATTTCCAAATAGCCCCGTCAGAAAAATCACTAGAGTTATTCCCGCAATTGCCCTCCCTGACCCCGATTCATAAAGACAACTGAACAACTTTCCGGGTATAATCTTGAAATCGCCCACTCTCATCGCTCTTTCTATTTTACTAAGCACCCGTTAGTTGTTCAGTGATTTGAAGCATCAAGCCTTCTCATTGTAATTCCCAATCTGACAGTTCCATATGATCCGAATCGGAACTTCCTCACTTTTGTGCCGTAATCTTAGAAGCTGTTTAATAAGTCACGTTTGTGAGGTGTGGTTTATGCTGAAGTT
>DAITOV010000275.1:0-7123 GCA_036833945.1 Abditibacteriia bacterium | reverse complement strand
CGTAGCGATAGAGCACCTTGCGCAAGTCATCGCCCAGCTTCACGGTGTGAACCGGATCTTCCAACTGGGTGCGGGCAATCGGCGACTGGATACCGGCCACCACGATGGCATCGACATAACCCAAGCGATCGACCACGAAGCCCATCGAATAGGTTTCACGGCGATAGAGCCACTGAACGTGGTTGTTATCGAGTTGAACGGTAATGGCTGCTGCCCAGTCCGGCAGGCCGCCACCGGGATCGTTGGGGAAGAGGCTAGCCACTTCGGGTGGCTGCTGATTCACCGAAACCGCTCCGCCACCGGCCGTGGGCACCACGACTGCAGTGGGGTTGCCGTGAATGGCAAACAAGCCATACCGGTCGATGCGGTTGAAGCGATCTTTATCGACCGCCTTGCTGCCCAGGCCGATACCGGCCAACTGGAACTCCAGCGGGTAGCGCACCCAACGCGGGGTGACGGGACGACGTGGTGTGCGGCTCACTGTAGCCGGAGCAGTTCCCGGCTGCGGAAATGCCTGTGCCAAACGCTCACCGTTCATGCTGCCTGCACTGGCCTCAACACCGGCTTCGACTTCGGACACCTTGGCGTGTACGGAGATGACGGGCGGGTTGGTTGCCAGGTCGCGCATGTCGCGGCCCTTAAGGCTCTTGCCGTCGATCAGCGGGGCCAGCACCGGCAAGGGTTCGGCTTTGTTTTCTTTGACACGCTGTGCCTGCAGCTTCTTTAAATCGCTTAAAGGCAAATAGCGCGAGTTGGAAATCGGCTTGGCGGCATTCTTCTGCGGTGCGGGTTTAGCCGCGGGCTTTTTCTTTGCCACCGGCTTTTTTGCAGCAGTGTTCGCCAGAACGGGAGTGCATACGGCGGGAACACTCAGAGCGGCAACTGCTACAAGGTAAGAAATACGATTCATGGGCTGCGTTCCTATTTGAAATCGATAACGATTACTATTTTTCTGCACCAAAATACGGCTTGATATATTTCTGTGTGAAAAGTACTTCCTAAAATTCGTTACGGCAATTTTACAACGAAATGCCCGGTAAGGCTAATCTCTCTCTTACCGCGATGCACTTCGCACAAAAGCCGCTCCACGCGGGAACTGCGCTGTCAGCTTCCCGGGCTGCTGTACAACGGCTAACGACGAGGTTTTGCCATCGACCATAACCTGCTGCAGCGGAGCGTTTTGAGTCGCTCCACGCGAGGCCAAAGTGGCGCGCTGTGCCCCGCCGCCCTGCAAACCTTCGCGCACTGCAAAACGCGTCCCCGGCGTATCGCAGTAGAACTGCCAATCGTCACCTTTGACAACCAGTTCAAAGCCGCCGCCACTGAGATAAACATCCAGCAGCGGGCGATTTCCCACCGTCACGGTAACGGGCACCGCGCTATTCTTGCCATCGGTCAGAACCGGGCCACGGCCCAGAACAGTAATATGAGACTGGCCGTTCGCCTGCTTGATGAAACGGGGGTCACGTTCAGCTACATCGTCGGCATTGCGTGCTCCTGTCACCATCTTTACCACAAAATGCTTGCTTTCTACAAGCGATTTGCCATCTAAAGCCAAAGCCGCAATGGTGCCATATTTGAGATTCTGCACCTGTAATCCCTGCACGGCAGTGCGGCTTACCCCGTTGAGATTACCCGCCAACACTTGCACGCGCGGCGTGGAAATCGTTAAACGGCCATTACCGGAATCGCGGCGCAACTGGCCGGTATCGCTGGCAAACACGTTCTGCTCGTGCGCTAAATGCGAACCGTTGACACCATGGAACAGTCGCAGCGCATCCAATGCGGCGCGCACCGTGTCTTCACCCTGCAAATTGCTAAAGACCAGGCGTTTGTTCTTATTATCGATAAAGCCGTTGGCCACGCCCCACTGACGGTTGACGCCAATCGGCTTGTATCCGGCCTCTTCGATGCGCTTGACGGAAAGGCTGAAATCCAACTTACGCTGCACCTGACGGCCTGGTGGGTAGAGAGTACCGTTATAAGCCAGCGCCAAATCGACACCCGGGCGGGCCTCCAGTTTATATTCGCTTAAATATTCCGCCGTCGCCGCAGAACGATTAGTCAGGTCGCGCGTGCGGTTCGAGGTCTGCAATATCGCCGGTGCCCCTTCCAGCCGCCCATAACCACTACGGCCGGGCATCATCAAAAGATCGGTCTCGGGATTCCCTCGATACACCTTGTCATAGAAGGCATTCTCCATACGCATCGTCCAACCCAGCGCATACATCGGTTGGTGGTAACGCGTATAGGTGAAGGTATCGACGGCGTTATAGGGGACGACGATACGGTGTTTGGAAGGCGATACCAGGTATTTCAGGAAAATCGCCGCCCCGATGCCACACAACCCCCAGCGCGCGGGATCGCTGCGCACATTGAAGTAGGAAACCCGCGCCGTCGGCCGCGTTTCGTAGACGAAGAGAATCATCGCGTCCAGGTCGTGCAAAGCGGCATAGCTGGCCGCTTCGATGATACCGGCGGCACGGTTTTCGTTGGGCCAGCAGTAGTTCCACTCGCGAACCACCAGCGGTGAGCCTTTAACGCGCGCCAACGCCATCTGCGCGGCCATCGAGCGGTCGTCGATATCGGTGAGCGGATCCTGGTTATGGAAATACGAAGGCGGCTGCCAGGCGGGCTTGCCCGTGCCCCAGTAGGGATGATCGTAGTAGAAGTTGGTGCCGACGAAATCGAGTTCGTCGGTGATCGATTTCAAATCGGCCACGTCGTCGAAGCGGCCTGTCACCGAAACCGGTATCCGCACTCCGATGCCGCGCAGATACTGCTTCATATCGCGGAAATACTCGCGGTGGATGTGATAGGCGAACACCGCGCCATCGTTGCGGCGCGGCAGCATGGAATAGATGCGTTGATTCTCCGGCACCTGGTTAGGCGTCCAGGTCATCACCGGCAATTCGATATTGCCGCGCTCCAGGCTTTCGCCCTCGGTTAAAGCCGAAACGCCCTTTTCATCGGCCCAGGCATGCAAGAGGGTTTGGGTATTTTTATAACGCTGGCGCAGCCAGTCGTTCCACAGCTTCTTGAAGTTGGTGGCGTAGGGTTCGGGCATCTCACGCCACACGCCGCGCTTCATGAAAAGGCCCGATTCGTCGTAGATTTCCAGCATCACCACTGCCGGGTCTTGAGCATAGGAAAGGCCGGTATATTCGTTGACGTGATCGCTCAGCAGCATTTTCGCATACTCTTTCTGCAGCTCGATCAGGCGCGGGTCGAAGACGTTGTAAGGACGGGCGGCACGGCCAATAGCTTCGGCGTTGGGCACGCCGTCGCCCTCTTTGAAGCGGCGATAGTCGAGCAAGTCGAGATAGACGTATAGCCCGGCTTCCTTGGCTTTGTAAATCCAGTAGTCCAGCTTCTTGAGGCGCTCGGGTAGGAAGCGGCGCGAATCGGGAGCAGCGAGGTCGATGATGCCACCGCGCTCGTCGAAATGGTGCAAACGCACCAGGTTAAACCCGGCGGCGCGGAAGTTTTGAATCATGGCCGCGATATCGGCTTCCGATTCCTGCAAACTGGTGTTGGCGACGTTGATGCCCCAGAAACGGGCGCGGGTGCCATCCTGATAATAAAAATGGCCGTTGCGCGATTCCACGAATCCACGCTTACCGGCCGGGGCTTCCACCAAATCGGAAAAATCGTGCAGCGACGAGCGCGGATAGATGGTGGCGTTGGGATCTAATACGGGAACCGGAGGAATAAGGTTAGGATTACTGGCCGCCTGCACCCCACCCTGCTGGGCATTGGCCCCACTCACGCCACTTGCAACAACTCCGGCCAACAACACCCCGGCCAGCAGCCGGAGCTTCAACTTTTTAAACAACAAACCAGACTCCTTAAATTAGATCTTAGGTCAAATTAGATCTTAGGTCTTGGATCTTAGGTCGTGGATCTTAGATCTTAGTTTATGCCCGTATAACTGCTGCGGCATGGCGTGCAGTGTTTCGGTTTGTGCCAGCGCCCAGTGCCCAGCCACCCAGCGCCTTTAAAGACGCGTTTCTACTTCCCCGACTACGGCTTCATCGATTACAGCTTCGGAAGCAGCGAAGAACTGGATACCTTTCCCGGCGATGACCGAGGCCAGGAAGCCTAACAAGAGGAGATAGAGCACACGGAGGAATTCGGAGCCGAAAACGATGATGCCCGAAAGCACCGCTTCGCCAGCCCCATCGCCCTGCACGCGGCGCAGTTGTAACGAGAGGTAATCGGGCCGGGTGAAGTTGCCAAACCCGGTAAGCGCCTGCCAGAACACCCAGGCCAGCAGACCGGCACCAAAAAGGAAAATGCCCAGCCCCAGCCAGCGCGCTACCAGCCGCCATTTACCACCGGCCATGAAGCGGGAGAGTGCGACTTCCTGCACTACGGTGGAAGAAGCAATCAGCGGCGCTTCGCGCAGTTCGACGATTTCGTTCTTTTCAGAAGATTGAGGCATGATAAAACAGGCTCCTTTGCCGTGTGGGAAAGTCTAACAGAGGTCGGTTTGAGGCCAAAATTTATATCCTGATTCGATGAAGTCTCCTGGAGCGTTGTTCCATAAATACAGGTTCTCTCGATGAGAGATTGCATTTGCCCGGTTCAGAGGGCAGACTTTTGAAGATTTCACATGCGTGTTTCATTCCCGGATATTCTGCGCCACAAACTCATTCCCTGGTCGCAACAAAACGCCGACGAACGGTTTATCGTCGCGCGCCCGCAAATGAAACAGAACGCACTACCTCCAGGCGTGCAACTCTCCCGCCGGCCCATCACCGGCTCACGCGTCATCGTGAAAAATAAGCGCTATTATGACAATTTGCGCGGTTGCAGTGCGCTCTGGCCCCAGGCCAAAATGTGCGAAGCCGAATCCTACAAAATGATTTCGGTGATTACCGGGCCTTTTAAATTTCAATTCGGCAATAACCTCATCCGCTGCAACGAAGGTTTCTTTATCGTAGTGCCGCCCGGTATGCCCATCACCAACGGGGCGCTGGTGCCGTATCACCAGCCCGGTTCGACTTGTGAAATCCTCACCCTGCTCCTCTATCGGCACGCCGTGCAATGCGTCATCACCCGCTCCAGCGACGAAGTTCCCGGCGAGGAATACAAGGAAAACTATCTTTTCAAGAGCAGCCGGTTGACGGCTCTTTTGCGCACCATCATGGAAGAACAAATCGAATCTTCCATTCAAGCCAACCCTATCAGCGCCACGCTCCTGGCCGGTTTCTGGCAAATGCTGCAACGCGAGTTTCACGAAAGCAAGTACATCACGCCTGGCCCGGCCTACCGGCCTCACCAACCTCGCGAGGAAAGCGCCAAATTCAAAGACGAGCTGCTGGGCTACATCGAAGCAAATGTCGGGCGGCAACTGCCCCTGGAAGAAGCGGCCCGTGCCATGCATCTCTCGCGCACCCAGTTCGTGCGCCGCATGCGCGAGGAAACCGGGCAAACCTACATCGAATTTCTCACCGACTATCGCATCAAGGAAGCCAAAACTCTCTTGCAAGATTCCGATTGGACCATCAGTGCCATCGCCGGATTCCTGGGCTTCAAAACTCCTTCCTACTTCCGCACCGTATTCCTGGCCCGCACCGGACAGACCGCAGGCGATTACCGCACCCGCAATCGCTCTTAAAATGCGGCAGATTTTGAACGCTGTGGTCTAATATTGACGTTTCGCGAGATGAGGAAAGGGGAATAATAGAAGATGAGTCCGTTGGAAACTTTATTCACGAAGTGAAATCTCCTTCAGCAAGGTGCATCATGACACAATCCAAATTCAAATCAACACAGGGCTTTACACTCATCGAACTTTTGGTCGTCATTGCTATCATAGCGATACTCGCCGCTATCCTGTTTCCCGTTTTTTCACGGGCACGGGAAAACGCGCGGCGCACCTCGTGCCTGAGTAATATGAAGCAGATCGGCATCGGCATTATGCAATACACCCAGGACTACGATGAGCGCTATCCGCGCTTCTGGGGCGGCATCGGGGCCGACGACCGCTATGCCAACCCCGCCGATATCGAAACCGATACCAGTAAACCGGGCGGGGTTTTCCTGGTTTCGCCTAACCCCGGCGGGGCCGTCGCCGGGCATTATCGCACCTGGATGGACTTCGTTTATCCCTACGTTAAAAACGTGCAAATTTTCATCTGCCCCTCACGCGGCCAGGAAAGAACTACCTACGGTTACTCGGTCGCCTTTAGCGGCTACTCCACCTACACCTCGATGTTTGGCGGTCCCAGCGCCCCCTCTATCCCCATCAGCAGCGCTGCGGTAACCCGTAGCGCCGAGGTTATGGTCGTGGTGGAGTACACCAGCCCCTATAACTACACTACCGATCCTTACAGCGTCTATTCCAACGCCATCGTCACCACCAACGATATTGTGACTCCGCATCTCGAAGGCGGCACGGCGGCCTATGCCGATGGTCATGCGAAGTGGCGTCCACGGGGTGCAATTATCAAGGAAGCGCCCAATGTCGGCGGCAACTGCAACTTGAGCGCACCCAATTTCGCCCTTCGCTACTGCTCGCGAGCCTGGAACCCTTACATTCCTTAACAACGATCTTTCATAAAAATTTCCGCCGCCCATGCTTAACCTTTCCTCTTTTCCGAAATACCTGACGTTTTTTATCGCCCTGCCCATCGCCCTGTGCGTGCCGCTATCAAAGACCGTAGCCAGTGCCGCTCCGGCCAATCAAAACCAAGCCACCATCCTTCAAAATGGCGACTTTCGCACATGGGCGAACGGCGCGCCGGTAGGCTGGAATTTGGGCGAAGGCGCGCAATACGAGCCCGATACCCAGATGTCCTACGCCACAAGCCAATCGCTCAAAGGAGTGCAGGTTCCCGGTGACGCAGCCTTGCCCAGCGTGCGGATCTGCAGACCGAGCAGCACGAGCAGGCCGGCCAGGGTGATGACGAAGCTGGGCACGCCGAACCGGTTGAACAGCAACCCGTAGACGAGCCCGACCACCGCACCGGCGACGAGCGCGGCGAGCACCGCGATCCAGACGCTCATCCCCTGGTTGACGAAGAGGACGACGAGCACCGCGCCGGACAGGCCGTACATCGACCCGATCGAGAGGTCGATCTCGCCGAGGAGCAGGACGAGGACGACACCGATCGCG
>DAITOV010000274.1:0-7169 GCA_036833945.1 Abditibacteriia bacterium | reverse complement strand
GTTGCTTGAGAGTAATAAATCGCTGAATTTTTGAAGTCAACGGTTAGCTTTTGAGCCCGTCATCCTCGCGAACGAGGCTGTGTCAAAACTCAAAGAAACAATGATTTCTTGCATTTGGGGGGGATCAAAACACCTTGCCCTCTCCAAACAAATGCCACCACGGGCATTTAAACGCAAAAAATTTTGGGCCTATTTTTTGAGCCTGAGTTTTGACACAGCCTCGAACGCGGGGATCCAGTACACAGCTTTTTGTTTATCTGATGGGGTTTATGCTTATTTTCAACCCTCCGTGCCTGGAAAACCCCACCTTCTGGATCCCCGCGTTCGCGAGGATGACGGACTGAAGAGGAGATGGTCTATCTTATACGGAATAGGAACTTAATATCCGGGATTGGTATTACAACACTTTCAAATAGCGATCTAACTCATATTCGTGGACCTGTCCCCGATATTCCATCCACTCCATGCGCTTGTTGGCGATAAATTTGTCAAAGAGTGAATCCCCCAATACCCGCCGAGCCAAGGCGCTCTGGCTGGCCGCTTGAATGGCTTCGTTGAGATCGTCGGGAAGGATTTCAGAGCCTTCCGCATCACTGACCGGCGGCAAAGAGTATTTCTTCTTAATGCCTTCCAGGCCGGCCGCCAGCAGCAGGGCAAACACCAGGTAGGGGTTACAGGCTCCGTCGGGTGAGCGATATTCCACGCGGCGGCTGCTCTCACGGCCTGGCTTAACGCTTGGCACTCGCACCAGATCGGCATGGTTACGCATTGCCCAGGTCACGCGCGTGGGTGCTTCAAAGCCCGGCACCAAACGCTTGTAGCTATTGACCCACTGGTTGGTGAACAACGTTAGCTCACGCGCGTGCTTTAAAAGCCCGGCGATAAAGTAGCGCGCCACGCTACTGAGCTTATCGGGATCGTTGGCATCGTGAAATGCATTTTTCCCGCCTTTGAACAAGCTCATGTTCAAGTGCATACCACTACCGTTATAGCTGGCACACGGCTTGGGCATGAAGGTCGCGTAGTAACCGCTCTCCGAAGCGACTTCCTTCACGACCAGACGAAAGGTCATCACGCTATCGGCCATGGTAAGCGCATCGGTATAACGCAAGTCGATTTCATGCTGCGAGGGTGCGCCTTCGTGATGGCTCGACTCCACACCGATATCCATCTGCTCCAGCGTCAAAGCGGTTTTGCGCCGCAGGGGCGAAGCCACGTCCATCGGCGTCAGGTCGAAGTAGCCGCCGTCATCGATAGGAATGGGCTGGGGCTTCTGGCCTTCGGCGGGTGCCTTGAAATAGAAAAACTCCATCTCCGGACCTACATAGAAGCTATAGCCCATATCTGCTGCCACCTTCAACTGGCGCTTGAGAACGGAGCGGGTATCGGTCTCCGAAGGGCTGCCGTCGGGCAAAGTAATGTCGCAAAACATCTTTCCCACAGCACCGCCATCGACCGGGCGAAACGGCAAAATGGAAAAGGTATTAGGATCGGGCTTGGCGATCATATCGCTTTCATCTTTGCGGGCGAAGCCTTCAATGGCACTACCGTCGAAAGTGACGCCTTCATCGAGCGCCGCTTCCAATTCGTCGGAAATAATCGCCACACTTTTGAGCGTTCCCAGAATATCGGTGAACCAGAGACGCATGAACTTCACGTCGCGGTCGTGCGCCGAACGCAACACGAACTCACGGCTGTGCTCGAAAGCACGGCTCTCTTCGGTGCTGGAATCTTTAGTGACGGCGACTGCTTTTTCGGACGAAGTCTTTTGATTTTTTGCGGGCATTCTATACCTCAGTAGTGGCCTCAAACATGAGTAGCCGATATGACGATTTAAGTCTTTATTGCCAATCCATTTTAATGCAACCAGAGCCTCTTATGCATCAGCAGCGCAGCGAAAGCCACAATGTGCTGTTGTGGAATCGGGAGTACTGGCCGTGCGGGCAGCCACCCGATAGCGGTTGCAGTAAGAGAGGTGACATAAAAACGAGCCGCCGCGGATCACCTTCATCTCGCCATTTTCAGGCCCTTGCGGATTTACCAGAGGTTGTGCGGAAGCAGGCAAACTCCACCAATCGCTGCACCATTCCCAGGCATTGCCGCTCATATTGTAGAACCCAAAACTGTTTGGGGGATAGCTTTTCACCGACGCAGTATTAGTAAATCCATCAGCCCCGGAATCGAAGTCGGGAAATTTACCCTGCCAGATATTGCATTGGTGCTTGCCGCCGGGCGTGAGTTCGTCGCCCCAGGGATAAAGTTTTTGCTCCAGGCCACCCCGCGCAGCAAATTCCCACTCGGCTTCGCTGGGTAACCGCTTCCCTGCCCAACGCGCGTACTGCTCTGCATCGAACCAAGAAACGTGCACCACTGGGTGCTCCAAGCGTTTGCGAATATTCGAACCCGGCCCTTCAGGACGCTTCCAATTGGCTCCGTCGATACCGCTCCACCACGGCGCGCTACCAGAAATTCCTCGGGCTTGTTTCTTCAGCTTGGCCGGAACATGCTTATGAAACACGAATGACCAACCGAATTTTTCCGCATCGCTGATGTAGTTCGTAGCTGTTGCAAACTCTTCAAACTGGGCGTTGGTGACGGCGCATTCATCCATCCAAAACGGAGCTAACTGTACTTCCCTCACCGGCCCTTCGCCATCGGCCGCGCGGGCTTGTTCGTGAATACTGCCCATCAGGAATTTACCGCCTTGCAAATGAACCATACCAACCTTATTCGGCGTGGTTTGCGGCTTCACCTCAACAGTGGTGCGGCAGCAAGAACGGGCCTCAGTTTGCGGAATACAACAGGCTTTTTCCTCCGAAACCGGACTTATAGGAATAAATTCACCCATAACCTTGCAGTTTAGCGCTCAAATGGCCTTCGGACATGTCTGCGCTTTGTTAAAATTCACTTTAATCATGGATGTTTTTTCTCAACTCGACTCTCTTCTGCGCGAACGAATTTTGGTCTTTGACGGCGCGATGGGAACGATGATTCAGGGATATAAACTCACCGAAGAAGATTTTCGCGGTGAGCGTTTTGCGTCGCACCCCGACCCTCTCAAGGGTAACAACGATTTGCTGGTTTTAACCCAACCCCAAATCATTGAAGAAATCCACACCGCCTACCTCAAAGCCGGTGCCGATATCATCGAAACCAATTCGTTCAACATCAACTTCATATCGCAAGGCGATTATGGATTGGAAGAACTCGTTTATGAGATGAACGTCGCCGCATCACAGGTCGCGCGGCGCGCGGTCGATGCCATCAGCACACCTGAAAAACCCCGCTTCGTCGCGGGTGCAATGGGTCCGACCACCAAGTCGCTCTCCATTCCGCTCGACGTCAACAATCCTGCCCTACGCGAGTTGACCTTCGATCGCATGGTCGAAATATTCGAAGAACAAGTGCGCGGTCTCATCGACGGCGGTGCCGATATTCTGCTGCCCGAAACCTCCATCGACACACTGATGCTCAAAGCGCAGCTTTTTGCGATTCAGAAATATTTCGATGAAGGCGGCAAGCGGGTGCCGGTGATCGCCTCCAGCTCAATCTTCGATGCCAGTGGCCGCACCCTTTCGGGGCAAACACTTGAAGCGTTGTGGAACTCCATTGCCCATGCCCCACTCATCGGCGTGGGACTTAACTGCGGCATGGCTCCCACGGAACTGCGCCCCTATGTGGAAGAGCTTTCTCGCATCTCGCCAATCTATACCCACGCCTATCTCAACGCCGGTTTGCCTAACGCTTTTGGTGAGTATGACTGGACACCGGAGAAAGTCGCCGGAATTCTGGGCGAATACGCGCGCGAAGGCTGGCTCAACTTTATCGGCGGTTGCTGCGGCACTTCGCCTGCACACATCGCGGCGATTGCCGAAACCGTAAAAGACTACAAGCCGCGTGTCGTGCCTACGGTTGAGAAATACACCCGTTTTTCGGGACTGGAAGCGCTCACCCTGCGACCTGAGTCGAATTTCCAGATGGTCGGTGAGCGCACCAATGTCACCGGCTCGCCTAAATTCAAGCGCCTGGTGGTCGAAGGCGATCTGAACGGCGCGCTGGAAATCGCTCGCCAGCAAGTCGAAAACGGTGCCAACATCATCGACATCAACTTCGATGAAGGCTTGCTCGATGGACAGGCTCTGATGACGACGTTCCTCAATCTCATTGCAGCCGAGCCAGACATTGCGCGCGTGCCGATCATGCTCGACTCCTCTAAATGGAGCATTCTCGAAGCGGGCCTCAAATGCACCCAGGGCAAGTCGATCGTCAACTCGATTTCGCTCAAGGAAGGCGAAGACAAATTTCGCGAGCAAGCCCACTTGCTACGGCGCTACGGCGCTGGTGCAGTGGTGATGGCCTTCGACGAAAAAGGCCAGGCCGATAACCTCGAGCGCCGCAAGGAAATTTGCGGGCGTGCCTATAAAATCCTCACCGAGGAGTGCGCCTTCCCGCCGGAAGACATCATCTTCGACCCCAACGTGCTGACGGTCGCCACGGGATTGGAAGAGCACGTCGATTACGCCAAGGATTTCATCGAGGCGACGCGCTGGATCAAGCAAAACCTGCCCGGCTGCAAGGTCTCGGGGGGTATCTCCAATATCTCGTTCTCGTTCCGTGGCAACAACAAAGTGCGCGAAGCGATGCATTCGGCATTTTTGAAACATGCCATCGAAGCCGGTCTGGATATGGGCATCGTCAATGCGGGCATGCTCGAAATCTACGACGAAATCGAGCCGGAGCTGCGTGAGCAGGTCGAAGATGTTCTGCTTAATCGCCGCCCCGATGCAACCGAACGCCTGCTCGACTTGGCTGAAAAGATCAAGGAACAAAGCTCAGGAACAGAAAACACCGCCAAAGAAGCCGAAGCCTGGCGTAGCGCTCCGGTGGAAGAGCGTCTCACCCATGCTCTGGTGAAGGGACTGGATGCGTTCGTCGAAGAGGACGTCGAAGAAGCGCGTCAGCAATACTCCCGGCCTCTGGAGATCATCGAAGGCCCACTGATGGACGGGATGAACGTGGTTGGCGACCTCTTCGGTGCAGGTAAGATGTTCCTACCGCAGGTCGTGAAGTCGGCGCGCGTCATGAAGAAAGCCGTTTCCGTGTTGCTGCCTTACATGGAAGCCGAAAAAGCTGCCGCTGGTGACAGCGCCAGTTCATCGGCTGGAAAAGTGCTGCTGGCAACGGTAAAAGGTGATGTCCACGATATCGGCAAGAACATTGTCGGCGTGGTATTAAGTTGCAATAACTACGAAGTTATCGACCTGGGCGTGATGATTCCGTGCGAGCAGATTCTCAAAACCGCACGTGAAATCAATGCTGATATTATCGGGCTTTCCGGCTTGATAACGCCCTCGCTCGACGAGATGGCGCATGTTGCGCGGGAAATGGATCGTCAGGGCTTCGACCTGCCATTGCTTATTGGCGGGGCGACGACCTCACGCATCCACACCGCCGTCAAAATTGCGCCGGAGTATTCCAAAGCTACCATTCACGTCCTCGACGCCAGCCGCGCCGTAGGCGTGGTAGGCAGTCTGTTGAGTGAAGAACAACGCGATGAGTTCATTAACTCGACGCAGACGGCACAGGAGAAAGACCGCGTAGCCCATGCCAAAAAGCGCTCGGCCAAGCCGCTGCTTTCGCTGGAAGAGGCACGCAGGCGCAGACCGCAAATCGAGTGGAAACAGGAAGACATTGCCCAGCCGGAAGTCACCGGTTTGAAAATGCTTCATCGCGTGCCATTGGAGGAGTTGGAGAAATTCATCGACTGGACGCCGTTCTTCCAGTCGTGGGAATTGCACGGCGCTTATCCCAAGATTTTAGACGATGAAGTCGTAGGCGAAACCGCGCGCGAATTATTTAGCGATGCCCAGGAAGTCTTCACGCAGATCAAGCGTCGCAAACTGTATGAAGCGCGTGCGACTTACGGTTTCTGGCCTGCCAATGCCATCGGCGACGATATCGTGCTCTATACCGACACCACCCGCGAAAAAGAAATCGCGCGCTTCCCGATGCTGCGCCAACAGTTTGAGAAGAACGATGCCCGTCCAGATTATAGCCTGGCCGATTTCGTCGCTCCGCTCGAAACCGGGCTACTCGATTATGTGGGAGCGTTCGCGGTTTCGATTCACGGAGCCGATACGCTGGCGCTCGACTATAAAAAGCAAAACGACGACCATCGCGCAATTCTGGCCCAGGCATTGGGAGATCGTTTAGCCGAAGCATTCGCCGAATACCTGCATGCCCAGGCACGCAAGGAGTGCGGTGTTATCGATGACGGCCTTTCCAACGAAGATCTGATTGCCGAAAAGTATCGCGGCATTCGTCCGGCGTTCGGTTACCCTGCCTGCCCCGACCACACTCCTAAGAAGATTCTCTTTGAACTGCTGCAAGCCGGAACTTATGCCGGCATGGCCCTCACAGAAAGCTGCGCCATGACACCGCCTTCGGCAGTGAGCGGAATTTATATCAACCACCCGCAGGCGCAATATTTTGCGGTGGGCCGCATCGGACGCGACCAAGCGGAAGATTATGCCAAACGGCGCGGCTTCCCTTTTGAGGAAATGGAGCGCTGGTTGGCTCCCAACCTGGGCTATACGCCGGAAAAATAGTTCAACGGCAACATTCGTTTTTCGTAAACCATATTCGTATCTACAATGAGTTTTTCCTTTACCCTGCCCTACGTTCGTTGGGCTGATATCGCAGTTCTCAACGAGCGCACTCCGGTCACAGAGCGCCAGATCTACGATCATGAACTGGTCTACGTGATGAGCGGCAGCGGGCATATCCAAATCGAAAAATCAGTTTATCCGGCAACGCCCGGCAATTTGTTCTTCATCTTGCCGCGCTGCCGACACTGGTTTCGAGCCACCACCGGCGATCAGCTACATCTACTGGGTATTCATTTCGACTGGGTGCCACAGCACGATACACTGGCTTTTCCGGTCTTTACACCCGCCACCGACCCCCTGGACGAGACGAAATTTCGTCAACCACACCCGGTGCCGGAGTGGGACCTCGCCGTCCATCCTTATCTCCGGCTCAGAGAAAACAAACAGGTGCGTAGCTCACTCGAAAGTATTATCACCGAGTATTCGCGCTACGATGAAAATTCACGCGAGGCGGCCCGGGCCTTATTGGCGGCGTTCCTACTCCACCTGGGACGCGTGGTG
>DAITOV010000273.1:0-7207 GCA_036833945.1 Abditibacteriia bacterium | reverse complement strand
GCTTTTGAGTCCGTCATCCTCGCGAACGCGGGGATCCAGTACACAGCTTTTTGTTCATCAGGTGGGATTAATGCTTATTTTCAGCCCTCCGTGTCTGGAAAACTTCACCTTCTGGATCCCCGCGTTCGCGAGGATGACGGACTCAAGAGGCAAGGCTCTCTCTTATACGGCATAGGAACTTAATATCCGGGATTGGTATTACAGATGTCTTTTCAATCTCAAATGAAGCAATGCAGGTTGGTCTTTTAAAATCGCGATTGACGCTGCATAATAAAATGGCACACTCAAAATCGCTCTGCCCCATTCTTGCACTTTTTGCGGTAAGTCCTGCAGAACTCTATTGTCATTACTCATACTTTCCGCGACAGGCCTCCTCGTATGGATTACCTTCAACGCATCTTGCACGACAAACTTATTCCGCATGCAAAAACCGGCGCAAGTGAACGCGTTATCGTGGCCCGGCCCCAGATGGATGCTGCAGACATGCCGTCAGGCGTGAAGCTAATCTACCGGAAAATCCCCGGCAAACGTGTTATTGTTCGCGGAGGGCGTCTTTATGGGAATGTCCGTCTTATCAGTGCTAAATGGCCTGAAGCCGGTATGCACGAAGTGGAAGAACCCAGGCTGATTTATGTCACTGACGGTCAGGTACGATATCAGGTTGGCAACTATGTGCTGGAATGCAAGGAAGGCGATTTTATTTTGCTACCGGCCCGCACGCCTCATCCGGGAAATAATTATATTCCTCGCATTGCCCATTGCAGCGTTCCCGGTGGTACCTGCCGATTACTTTTTATGGCTCTGCATCGCCGGGGCTTCCAGTGTTGGACAAGCTCTTATACGAACGAGGAGCGATATGATGATGCCACGAAAAATTATCTCTTCTTAAATACTCAAGCCCTGCAGATTTTTAGTTTGTTCATTGAAGAATTATTGCAAGAAAAAAACGAGCAGCTTTGCAATAGCCTTCTTTTGGCCCTGGGGACTGTATTACAGCGCGAAGTCAACGCAGGAGCTTATTTGCATCCTGGCCCGGTTGTCGTGAAAGAGGCCACGCCACCCACGGACACTGCATTTCTTCAACAGTTAGAAAGTTATGTATGGCATCATCTCAATGAACAAATGACGCTGGAAAGTTTGGCCCGCCAATTTCATATGTCACGCACTCAATTTTCGCAGCGCATTCGGCGGGAGACGAACAAATCACTGGTCGAATTTCTGACGGATTACCGTCTCAGGGAAGCCAAAATTCTCCTGGCCGAATCGGAATGGACAGTTCAAGCGATTTCGCATTTCCTCGGCTTTAAATCATCAACCTATTTTCATGCTCTTTTTCAGCGCCACATGGGATGTACTCCAGGAGAATTTCGGAGTGAGGTGCGTCGCAAAACACCCAACAAAATTGTCCGATAAAATAGTCACTTGAACAATAAAGGAGTTTGATACAATACGATAAGGGGTATAATGGACGTATTCAAAATCGCTGCTGCAGTCTGCTTCGTCTGTAGCATGAGGAGAACACGATGAAAAGCCGCAAATACGCAGGTTCTCACCCTAAGTATGCATTCAGACAGCAAGGATTTACCCTTATAGAGCTACTCGTCGTTATTGCTATTATTTCTCTCCTGGCTTCAATTCTATTCCCCGTGTTTGCCCGGGCACGCGAAAATGCCCGGCGCTCCTCATGCCAGTCCAACCTCAAGCAGTTATGCCTGGGCATGATGCAATACGTGCAGGATTATGATGAGACTTATCCCTACTCAAAAAGCAGTGGGAGTTATGTCTCAGGAGCACGTTACTGGAATCGCGAGATCATGCCCTATGTAAAAAATATCCAGGTCTTCATTTGCCCCAGTTCCCAGGCTCCGACCGGAAATGCCGCCAATCCTGCCACGGCAACCTGGGTAGAGATGGGTGTGCGTTATGGAATGAATCACAGTTTCGGCACCGAAGATACTTCGAGCTTCCCGATTCCGGTCATCGCTGCCAGCATCCGCCGTCCGGCAGAGTTAATCCTTTTGATCGACACGGTAGAAGGCGTCTCCAGTTGGCCGCCATTCTACACCAGCTATACAACCGCTAATGTTGAAGCCCGGCATTTCGACGGTGCCAACATTGCCTATGCAGATGGCCACGTCAAATGGCATAAAGAATCGTTCTATAAAAAGATGCCCAGTGAAGCCAACTACACCCGTATCCAACATCTATGGCGTCGCCACTTGCAGCCCAACTAATTCCCTGAAAACAGCTTAACAATAAGGATTTACGTCGAATGAACTTTAGATATTTACGAAAATGCCTCGCATCTTGCACAGGGATCGGGACAGTAATGGTAGCAGCCAATTGTCAAGCACAGGAATATTCCACGCCGCAGATTCGTTTACCGCTCACTCCTAAAGCTCCCGTTATCGACGGCAAAATCAATGCTGAAGAATGGCAAAATGCAGGACGAATGGAAGGTTTTGGCCGGGGCAAATCGTTAGCGCCAATGCAAGCCGGTTTCTGGGTGAGTGGCGATCAGCACAACTTATATATTGCCGTGCGCAGCGAAACACCACCTGGCGGCAAATTAATGTCGCGTGCCAATCCGGCCCCGGGCGTTACCGATGCGCGTCCCTTTATGGACGATTCGGTGGAGATTGTCGTCGACCCGTTTCGCGCCTTAGGAACCGATAAAACCGGGAAACGCAGACTGTACCATTTCATCACCAACGCCAAGGGCGCGATTTACGACCAGGCTTATAATCTCTCCGGTGGTGGCGAGGCTTGGCGCGGCGACTGGCGCATTGCTAATAACGTCACCGCTACCTACTGGGATTGTGAAATTGCCATCCCCTGGAGTAGCTTCGGCGCGACGGCGGATGACTTAACACAGCCCATCGGTTTACGCATCGGGCGGAATTGGAAACAAACTAAGCTTGCCAGCCAAACCGAATGGTCGCCATTGGGCGGGGCATATCTGACACCTGAAACCCTACCGGTGGTGGCCTTTGATGCATCCGCACCTGTCGTACAAGCTTTGGCTTTGCGCGATGATGCAAACACGAAAGTAGCCCCAAAAATTTCCATTCGCAACCCCGGCGCCACGCCTCTCAGATTACTTTTTCAATTGAACGCCGTTCCCCAAAACAGTGCGCCCACCCGTTCCAATCAACCCTTCACACTGGCAGCGGGAGAAACCAAAATAATTACCGTGCCGGTGGCGGGGTTAGCCGGCGAAGGTGTTTACAACAACATTACGGTGACTTCGCCAGACGAGAAAATCGTTTACTATCAACGCAGTTTTTCCTTAAGTGTAGAGCGCCCCGGAAACCTCTGGGTGCTCGATGCAGATGCGAACAAAAAGATCGACACCTCATTTGCCTACTATCCTTCTCATCATGCGATGAAGGTAAAAATCAATCTCAGCGGCTTAGAGGAGAAGGCAAAAATCAGCAAGATCAACCTGGCTGTCCGACCCAAAACCGGACAACCAGTTGCCTCCATGTCCGTATCGCCACTCAGCAATAATACCGCGCAGGTCGATGAGTGGAAGCTGCCGGTATTGGCTACCGGAGAATATGAATTGGTAGTGGCGCTGGAAGGTTTGAATGTCGAGCCACAAGTATTGCCGTTTGCGCGTCATCAACTTGAATGGGAAGGAAATAATCTCGGCAAGTCGGACATCGTAGTGCCGCCCTTCACTCCCATTACCGTCGATGCCCAAACTGTGGGCACCGTCTTGCGCCAGCACCGCATGAACGGATTGGGCTTGTTGGATCAGATTACCGCGTTGGAGCAGCCATTGCTGAAAAGCCCCATGCACTTGGAAGTGAAAAGTAATGGAAAACTGCTTCCCGTGCAAAAGAATGCCCTGAAATTCAGCGTCAGCAAACCGACACAAGTTGTCACCCAGGCCGGTTGGTCGACCGAAGCGTTGCAGGGCAATGCCGTTAGCGAGTGGGATTATGATGGGGTCATGAAATATACCTTGACGCTACAGCCCACAAATACAACTATTGATTCGTTGACGTTAAAAATTCCGCTCGACAACCAGCAGATGCCTTTAATGCACGCCTGCACCGATGGTTTGCGTTTCAACTACGCCGGAAAAGTGCCTTCAGGCCAGGGTGTGGTTTGGGATAGCAGCAAAGCGGCGCGCAATTCCATTATCGGCACTTATGTCCCCTATATCTGGCTCGGCAGCCAGGAGCGCGGGTTGGCCGTATTTGGCGAAAATGATGGTGGCTGGATTACCGACGACAAGCTGCCAACCCAGCAAATCGTGCGCAACGCCGACGGCAGCCTGGAATTGCGGCTCAACCTCATTTCCACACCCTCAAAAATTACCGAGGCGCGCACGATAACCTTAGGTTTTCAAGCCACGCCCATCAAACCGATGCCCGAAAACTGGCGCTTGTGGTCGGTCGGAGCACGCGGCAAAGTCAATCCAGCCGGTAGCTATCACCAGGCATTTTTAGGTTCCGCCTGGTATTGGGGTTCCTTAACGGCTTATAACGATCTTTATCCGCGTGATAAGGATTACACGATTTACGATAAATTTGTCGAGGCTCGTAAAACCGGAAAAATCGATCAGCAATTCATAGATCAATGGTTGGCCGGATACAAAAAGCCGGATATAACAACGGAGAAGAGACGTAGCGACCATATCAACTATGCGTTTAAAAATATGGCGAACCAACCTAAAGCAGTGTTGAGCTACACCAATGCCCGCGGCGTGCGCTTCGATACTCCCGACGGCCAAACCTATCTGGATGAATGGAACCGTGAAACGTTTTCCAAGCGTCAATGGCCTTACGGCGGCAGCGTTTCTTACGACATGGATCCGGTGGAAAGCTTTCGTGATTACGCCATGTTCTATTACAAGAAAATGTTCAATACCTACTTGGATTCCATCTACTGGGACGACGTTTTTTTGCAGTCGAATTTCGATACCATCGGCACGGCAGCCTACCAGCGCTCCGATGGTAACATTCAACCCTCCTCCGGGATATGGAACATGCGCGCCCTTTTGCGCCGTGCTATGATCCTGGGGCACGAAGAAGGCAAAACCAACACTAATATGGTGCATATGACCAATACTGCCCTTTCACCCGTTCTCGGGTTATCGCGCACTCAAGCCGACTGGGAAGATCGTGCGGGCGATAACGCCTTTAAAGATCGTTTCAGCCGTGAACTCATTCAAACAGAAAGCATCGGACGGCAATTCGGCAACGTTCCCATCGTGTTGACATTGGTGCGCGGCAGCGATAACGCAAAAAAAGCCTGGGCGCGCCGCACCGGTGCCGGCGTTATGTTGTCCCACGAATTGAAGCCGTGGTATGGCGGCGAAGACTGGAAAGATTTTTGGGATAATACCGACCGCCTTCGCCAATTCGGCTACGGTTCATCAGGAGCTAAAGTATGGAACTACTGGCAGAAAGATTACCCGGCGCAAATCAGCGGTGAAACTTCATCGCTCATCGTCAGCAAGCCAGGGAGCGCTATGCTGGTAGTTTGCGATTATGGTGAAGGCGGCAATTTCAAGGTGAAGTTGAATAGAAAAGCCCTGGGCTTAAACGGCACTTTGATTGCCAAAGATGTGGAAAGCGACACGATTTTAACCGTATCGGCAGCAGACGAAATTTCATTCGATTTGAAGAAACACGACTTTAAAATGATTTCTGTCAGTGGTGGTTGAAGACAGCATTAAATATGAAATATAAATCGTTTGTTGTCGCCTCCGTTATCTTTTATTTCTTGGGCCAGGGGATTGGTGCCTATGCCCAGACACCTGAAAACATTAACCCGACTTTAGATAAGTTCAGTGCGGAAATCACATTCTATGCCAGCTACGATGAAACCGTAGATGCCGATTTAACCAACGGCAGTGGCAAAGGCACGCCGCGCGATGCCAAGAATGCAATCGAATATAAACCCGGGAAATGGGGACAGGCTTTTTTATCGGGGCTGCAATCGGTAAGCTATCCAGCCGCGCAAAATGTCGATCTATCCAAGCCAGGCTCAATGGCAGTTTGGATTAACCCTTTTGAATGGCAGCGCAACGCGGAGCAAATACCAGGGCTTTATTTCGTCAATGTCCTCGATCAAGGCCGTCAGATCATGCTCTCTCGCATGGGCGATCGACGTAATAGAGAAGCCGTTTTCGCTTATGGAAAAGTGGGCAATACAGGTTTGAGCGCCAAAAATGGCAATTCAACGAACTGGCAAAATGGTGAATGGCATTTGTTAGTTGTCAATTGGCGCAGTGCAGAGTTTGAATTTTCTTTGGACGGTCGCCCCGTACGGCGTCAAGAAATGCCTGAGTTTGAAAAAGTCGTTGGGAAACCTGGGCAGATCATCGTGGGAGCTATCGGTAGAAAAGACCAACAGTTTTTAGTCGATGAACTCATGATATTAAACCGCCCACTTGCGGCTGAAGAGATTCAGTGGCTATGGGAACAAAAATAAATTTTCTCAACAATTGCTCCATGATTCCGGCAACTTGCACGCTCAACCGCTCCCCTACCCAGGCGTTACAATTTTTGACATCCAAAGAGGGCTTCACCTTAAAGTTCCACGCCGGGGCCGGACTTTATCAATTTTCAGTGATTGCCGATGCACGCGAGTTCGACTGGGAAGAACTATATGTTGAATTAAACGCTTTCAATAACATTGGGAAACGCACCGGTCCGTGGGATTTTAATCCGGTACAAAATCACTATCCTGTGGTGCCCAGTTATTGGGTCTATCTCGATGGTAGAAAGATCGGGTTGTGGTTTTTCTCACGTGTTTCGCTCGAAGACCTGGCAGCAAAACGGTTTCGTGGACGAATGGCATTCTGGCTGCGCGAAGGTAACGAGCCTACCGAACACGAACTGAAATTCGTTCCTTACCGCTCGTTTCAGTTGAAATGGATTTCGGCCCATCTTGAAGACGATCCTGAAGATTGCTTACTGCCAGAGGTTAAAGAAACTTTCGATACCCAACCGCAGTTCGCCCGTTGGAACGACAAAACGTTTTGGGACGATAAACGCCAGCAACTCGAAACAACACATGCGATCTACGCAACGCCTTTGCGGGATGCCTTTGAAGCGGTACTGCAAAACAAAAACGATCTGCCCGGTGCGCCGAAATTGGAAAGGACTGCGCCTAACGAATGGAAATTACTGCTCTTAGAAGCTGTTTAATAAGTCATGTCAAGCGTTTAATCATGATTTGCATAAAT
>DAITOV010000272.1:0-7275 GCA_036833945.1 Abditibacteriia bacterium | reverse complement strand
GGCGCGCCAGTTGCGCTCGCACGCCCTGCCCGAAGCGCAGCGTTTGGGCGCGCTGATTGCCGAGGAAATTCAATTAGCCGCGCCACGCCTCATCAAACATGCAACCGCTAACGAATCGACCCAAAACGGCCTGAACGCCGACTTTGCCGATTGGCAAGCCCAGGCACAGGCTGCCCTGGATTCGGATTTAGGCGACCATCCCTCTACGGCGTTCCTGGAGGTCTACCCGCCCCGTAATGCCGGTGACAACCTCTTTGCCAACGACTTAAAATTCCACGAAAACCGTTACGCCCACATCGGCGAAACCATCAAACGCACGGCAGTACGTTTTGGTTGGGATGCTGTGGCTATGGCCGAAATCCGTGACCTCAACCGCCACCGCACCGGCACCAAATATTGCCCGCTGGTGCCGCGTGGTTTCTATGCCGCGCTTGACCAGTTGCCCGACGAGCAATCACAACCCGCCCTTCATTTGAAAGAATTGGCCCAGGCTGGAATTGAAGCGAGTAGCCATGCCCGTCAACTTTTGGCCAATGGAGATGCCAGCTTCGTCTACTGGACTTTGCTGGGGACACAATACTTCTTCGAGCACACTACCACTGCCGATAAATTCATCTATGAAGCCGAACTGCGCACCGGCACCGGGGCGCATTACCGATATGCGCTGCATTTGCACGATACGCTGCAACTGTGGTTTGAAAAGTATCCGCAGACACGTGGGTTGATTAGTGAAGGGTGTGCGGAACCGGAGTAGTGGTTTGCCGGGGAAAGCAAAAATGGCGAGGATTGCCCGTTAAACATCGACGAGCATAGCTCCTCCCCCTCAGGGGGAGGTTGGGTGGGGGATTTCAGGCGTAGCATTGAATATAAGAACCCCAAAATTTGTGTCATCTTTTGCGAGATGGTTCGCTTTATAAGATGATCTGAACTCCAGGACAGAAATCCCTCCCCCAACCCCTCCCTGAGGGAGGGGAGCTTTATTACAATCGCCACCTTCTGTGGATTTTGTGCCTTTTTTGTGGCTCTCTTCATCTTGTCTCACCGCTCACTTCTTCCCCACCGCCCACCGCCATTCCTGACTGACAGCTTTCAGCAACCCATGCGAAACCGTCAATACCGGCGACTGTCCGGTAAAAGCCGCACTGATGGCATACAACGCACGCGGTGAAAAATGATGCTCGTGGGAGATAGCATAAATAGCTTCCCAACTCTCCGGGCCGAATTTTGCTTTGAAGGTTTCCAGGCCATCAAAGTTATAGAATCGCCGCCCGTGCGCCCGCACCCAGGCCAGAAAGACCTTGAGCCAGGCCGGGTTTTCATCGCCCGGTAACCGCCCATGTTGCGAAAGGGGGACTAACCCCATCGTGACGTATTGCGCGCCTTCGGCGGCCACAGTGCGGATGGCGGTATCCATCAAAAGCTCGACGGTGCCATTAGGCGCATCGAAGCCGCGTGGGAACTGTTCGGTGAGCCAACCTTGTCGCGTGGGAATAGGACACAAGGCCGTGAAACCTACTACTTTACCCTCTTTTTCAGCGACGAAAGTGCGCCGGTCGTCCATCAGGGAAAGGGTATCCGGCTCAACTAAAAAATGAAGTGCAGGCAGGCCACGTGTCTGCAACCATTCGTCCAGCACACGCCGTAGTTGAGGGCTTTGCGTGGCTCGTGCCGGTTCCCATTCCGTGACGGTGACCCCTTTGTTACGAGCGCGTGCTAACTGGGCACGTAAGGACGAACGGCTTTGAACAGCCTCTTCCCAATGCGCCGGTGTCCAGACCGGCTGCGCGCCAAGAGCTACTGTTGAATATTCGGACGATGCTTCCAACAAATGCTTGATACGCCCGGCCGCGCCAAAATAGCAGGTTTTATCCCCGGCTGCGCGGGTGTGTGCTTCCCATTCGTCCACCACTTCCGGCAAGCGCTCCTCGCTGCACACCGGCGCACCGGCCACCACGCGCACCCGGTTTTTACGCACATAACCGATGACGGCATCGCCGTGTGGCGAGAACCAATGTTCGATGCCGGGGTTGACTATCTGGTAGGCGGTGGCATTCCAGCCATAATGCAGCACCAATTCCCGCACGCGTTGAACGCTCATTCTCCTGCCTTAAATGCTGATTCGTCGTAGATATTCTCGCTATTGCTCAGAAACGGCACCGCATGTCCCCATAACCCAGAACCGTCCTGCTTCATAATCGGTTCTGCGGAATACTGCGCCAGATACACGCGTCGCCACTGGTCGGTAATATTGGTGCCGCTGCGGTGAAACACAGTCGACGAAAAAACCGCAATGCTACCGGCAGGCACCAGTACCGGAATGCCTTCTTCGCTGCCATGGTAACCGATTTTATCGTTCGTTCCCGCTTCCATTATATGCGGCACCCACTCGCGCGTCCCGGCCAGGCCGTAGGGCAAAAGAGAGACCGTACCATTATCGATTGTCATGTCATCGAGAGCGCACCAGCAGGTCAGGTAGGGGCGATGGGGATAGCCGATGTAGCCCGAATCCTGATGCCAGCCGAACTTCATGCCCTTTTCGGCGGCTTTGAGCACGAATTGCTCGTAAAAGAGATAAGCATCGTTTCCCAGCGTCGCGCGGCAGATAGCAGCCATCAGGTCACTGAATAAAAAATCCCTGAGTTCAGGAGATTGTTTGAACTTATTGCCGATAAAATAGCGGTTATCTTTATGGGTGATACCCAGCGTGGTGACTCCACGCCGTTCCATTTCTGCATCGGCTTCTTCAACGAAACGTTTTGCCGTCTCATGCAATTCTTTCAGCGTGGCTTCATCAATGGCACGTTCAAGAATGAAGTAGCCATCGCTTTCAAACTGTCGTTGTTGCGCAATTGTAATCGGGCTTTGAGAATTGATACAAGCCATATTTTCTTTTTATGAACTCGTTTGGATAAAATCGTGGCAAAGAGGTTCAGTTCCCAAGCTCAGTTGGGCAATGGTGGTCGAGCGAAAAGCTGCCTCGATATGAGCGGCAGCCGCGTCCAGGCTGGCATGGAGAGGACAAAGGCCATTGGCATGCGCTTCGAGTTTGAGGGGACAAGAGGGAATACGCCCTATCGGATCGACAGGCTGCACGACATCGTACACCGTTATTTCTCCGGGAAGGCGTGCCAGACGAAAACCGCCACCCAGCCCGCGTTGCGAAATAACAATACCGGCCTTTGCCAGTTGTTGCAAGACTTTGGACAAGTAACCCGATGGCACCTGAGTACCTGCAGCGATCTGCTCCAATGTTTGCGATGAGTTGGCTTCATCGCTGTTTACGCAATCGGCCAGATGCACGACTGCCCGCAAGGCGTATTCCGCAGTTCGAGAAATCATTGTCTTTCCTTCAATCTCCTACCTATCCCTCTTTCCGGCTTGAAAGGCAGAATTAAGTTTGACAGTTTTTCCTATTTGACTCACCCGGCAATTTACCGCTATTTCTGCAATAAACCACCATTATTGCAATCTGTGGTATACGTAAGGAACACTAATTCGGCGTTCATTGTCAGGAGCCTCGCATGTTTCATTTTCCCATATTTTCCGTGCTCTTTCTTGTCATCGTAGCGCTCTGTGAACCATTCGTTCCCCCAGGCTTTGCCCAAACCAGCACTTTAGATTCATTCAGCACCCCTAAGATTCAGCCTTCAATCTCGGTAGAAAACGACATTCCTTACCTACCCGCAGCTACTATAAATGACAAATACGCACAAGACACTTGCAAGCTCGACCTCTATTTACCGGCCAATGCTCAACCTGGCTTTCCACTTTTAATCTGGTTTCACGGCGGAGGATTGCAGGAGGGTTCGCGTAAAGACGATATCACCGTCGCACGTCGTTTTGCCGAAAACGGCGTGGGCTTCATCACTGCCGATTATCGCCTTTCTCCCCGGGTAAAATATCCGGTTTATATTCAAGATGCAGCAAATGCGATCGCCTGGGCTATTAACGAAGGAGTCAAACGCGGTGCCGCTCCCAAGGCTATTTTTATAGGCGGCCACTCAGCGGGTGGCTATGTGGCTGCGCTGTTGGCAATGGACGAAAAATATCTCAAAGATGCCGGTGTCGCCCCAAACAGCATAGCGGGCTATCTTCCGGTCAGCGGGCAACTGATTACCCACTCCACGGTCAGGCAGGAACGTGGGCTTTCGCGCTCCACGATTCTGGCCGACGAAGCCTCGCCACTCTATCATATACACCGTGACATACAACCGATGCTGCTTCTGGTGGGCGATAAAGACATGGCCGGGAGACTGGAAGAAACCCAACTCTTCACTACGGCCCTAACCAGTATTGCCAAAAACAAAACCACATCAATGCAAGTCATCGCTAGCCGTACGCATGTCACGATCTATACCCGCCTATTCACCCCTGGCGATGTGGCCGGTCCCGCAATGCTGGAATTTATTAAAAAATGGTCGAAGAAATAGAGAAGCTTATCGACGACGCCAGAGATAAACCAACACCGAACCTAACCCTGCAAATTTAAAATCGGCATCGATATATTTTTCGATGACGTAAAAACAAAAATAATACAGGCGGCAAAAAGCCCAGATGGCTAAGCCCAGCAGGGCAAGACTCGTGAATGAGAAATTCTCGATCAGAATGCCAGCAGAGGCGAGTACGCCGATCACCAGGAATAACGCAGCCTTGAGGAACATCAGGCGCGGGTCTTTCAAGTCTCCCATGTGCCATATCTTATCACGCCCCCATAAGCACAGAAACAAAAACAAAACCCGCGAAAAACATCTTCGCGGGTTTTGTGCATTCAAAATTATTATTCAGAGAGTTAAGAAAAAAGAGCTTCAATCCATTAGTGAAGTTCTAAATTGTCACGATTGTGCATACCGACATCGACATGGCCCGGCTTGAGGGTATTGGTGAAGCGATACCACTTCACATGGCCGTCAGCAAAAAGATAGTTGGAGCCGCCCAGATGGCGGTCTTCTTCGAGATGTTCCTTGATCTCATCGAGATCGTCAATGTGATAATCAAGATGCTCTTCACCTTTTTTGCGCTCGCCCATCATGATCTGCTCGGCCACGGTTTGGAAGCTCGCTTGCGAGGTGCCGTGGGCAAACAAGCCGTTGATCGCATAATCGGCCACCGGTCGCGGATCGGGGGCGAAATCGGCATCGCTTTCCGAAAGCGAAGGGCAACGGAAAATCTGCTGGCTTTTAATATAAGGCTGCACGGCGTTAACCCATTCTTCGTGATCGGGCATGTAACGCTCGTCGTAATCCTGTAAATACTGCATGACGCCCAGGCCAATCTGTTTCATGTTGCTCATGCAACTGGCACGACGGGCATTTTCACGGGCACGGGCAAAGACGGGGAATAAAATTGCGGCAAGAATAGCTATAATGGCAATGACCACCAAAAGCTCAATTAAGGTGAACCCGGTTTTACGGTTCGATTTCATTTTGAAACTCCTTTTCAAATGACTTCATTATGAAGTTGAGGTGCGTTTACGCGCAATGTGTCATTACGCGGTAAATACACAGGCGAAACAATGCCGAGAAAATTTCGACATGCTTCAAACGTCAGATGAAAAGGAGGGTTGGTGGGCCACGCGGAACGATGGACTGGGCGCAAAATTGAATCGGCAGCGTGACAGCGACGGCACGCTCTTCAAGCACGAATTCATACTGCGGGGCCGGGCGCACCGCGAACTGTGTCTCGATGGTGGCCGGAAGCGACTGGTGGAGTAGATGACAGACCGCACAAGTTTGGGGGGCGCCATCTTCCGCATGAACGACGTGCGAGAGGCCATGGAACAGCGACACGCCAATCCAGCCGCAAAGCCAGATCGCCATGAGAAACGCGCCAAGTTGTCGTCGTTTATTCTGTTCCAACA
The DNA here is from genome assembly GCA_036833945.1 of Abditibacteriia bacterium. Taxonomy (GTDB): domain Bacteria; phylum Armatimonadota; class Abditibacteriia; order Abditibacteriales; family Abditibacteriaceae; genus DAITOV01. Next base: position 1,418 of record DAITOV010000272.1, on the reverse strand, counting down.
CAATACTCTCGCAAGGCTAAACAACATCTGTCGCCTTTTGGTAATGATAATACTTTATCATAAAAGAGAGGGGCTGCGTCAAGAGTTCACAAAGATTTAACTTTCTTCTAACTGAAACACGTGTTCGAGCATTTGTACCGGCTGGCCGCCCTGCTCGCTGTTGCCGGAAGAATCGAGGTAGTTCTGCATGAACTCCTGCCAGCGCGTATGCACTTCCGACTTATCGAGATAGGCGCAAACCGCTTCCCAATCGTCGCATTCCAGATAGCCGAACTCCAGGCCGCTGGGATGGAGCCAGAGAGAATAATTGCGCATTCCAGCGGCTTTGAGTTCTGCCACCAGTTCGGGCCAGATGGGATTGTGGTGCTGCCTGTACTCTTCCAATTTCTCGGGTTTGACTCGAATAAGAATTCCAATACGTTGCATAATGTCCCTTTATTGCTTGACTTGACGATGCCTAACGCCGATAATGAGGCAGTGGCTTATTGCGGCCATTATATCAACTTGGTTCCGCTTTTTCATAAATAATAATGCTCGCACCGCCAGACGACGACACCCTACCCACTTCCGACACTTCGGCAAATCAACCGGCTCAGGTCCCGATGTTCAAGTGGCCTTTCCTGGCAGGGATGCTTTTGGTTGGCATAGTATTATTCACACTGGCAGCATTTCTCCCCTCTCGCAGTGTCAAATCGCAGCTTATCGAACCGCCACACGAAAAGCAGGCTCTTACAAACCAGTTACCGGTTAAAGTGCATGTCATAGGAGAAGTGAATTCGCCGGGTCTTTATGAATGCCGGCCTAATGAGCGTATTCACGATGCTATCCTGCGTGCTGGTGGAGCAACGCCCAACGCCAATCTCAACGCCATTAACCTGAGCGCTTTTCTGGAGGATGGGCAACAAATCAAGGTGCCTTCACTAATCGCTGCTACGCCGAGCCTAACGCCGACGCCTTTGGAAATGACTACACCACCAGCTACCCCATCAGTCACAACAGCGCCCCTCAACCTGAACACTGCTACACGCGAACAGTTGGAAGCCCTTCCCCAAGTAGGTCCCACCACAGCCAGCCACATCCTGGCAATGAGACAGGCCAGGGGCCAGTTCAAATCGGTGGAAGAACTTGAAGAAATTCCGGGGATCGGGATGAAAACAATGCAAACGCTACGCCCGCTCGTCACCGTGCATTAAACCGGCAATTCTTGCAGACGCTCAAGTAATACCTGGGAAACCAGCGGTTCGCAGCCCAGATAATCGCCCAGCAAGAATTCGACCTCAGGATATTTTTCCTGCGCCTCTTCCAATGCCGTCGGCAGATCGTCAGCGACATGTTTTCCTGCATGCAGGAAAAACGGCACCGCTGTGATGGATCGAACACCGCTTTTCACTAACGAATCAATCGCAGTGGGAATATCA
>DAITOV010000271.1:0-7339 GCA_036833945.1 Abditibacteriia bacterium | reverse complement strand
ACCTTTCCAGCCCACCGTGGTGCGCGGCTTTTCAAAATAGACGCGCATGACGATATAGAGCTTGTCTTTAAGCTCTTCGTGCAGCTTCACCAGGCGCTCGGCATACTCCAGCGCGCCCTTGGGGTCGTGAATGGAACAAGGCCCGACAACCACCAGCAGGCGCTTGTCTTCGTGGCGCAAGATGTTCTGAATGATGTTGCGGCCTTCGACAACGACTTGATTGCTGCGTTCGGTAGTGGGAATCTGCTCCTTGAGAGCACGGGGCGGTCTCAATTGAATTGTCTCACTGACGTTTAAATCCTGAGTAGGTAACATTACATTTGCAGTATACCTCTCACTCCTTCATTCGGGCGAAGGAATTGCCGCGAATGCCAAAGTAATTTAAAATCTTTGAACAGTTTCGAACCTTGTAGCGTCTTGAAGATTGTTTTTGAAGTTCTCTGCCACAAGGACGTGATACCAATGCGCAAATTAATTCTTTTCCTGACGATTCCGGCACTCCTGGCATCGCTGCTTTTTTTAAGCAGCGCACCGGTTCGTGCCGATGAACCAGCTAATATCGCCGAACAGAAACAGTCTGGTCCTAACCCTTCGCCCTCGCCACGGCCCGGTCCGCGTGAAGGCGGAGCCGACGACTAACCGCACTCCGTAACACTCACACTTCAAAGAACACACCTCTGAAAAGCCATCGTCAGCACCGACGATGGCTTTTCTGCGTGGGTTTTCGCCTTATTCGCTCAATAGTGAAATAAGAAGATCAACGGCAAAGTTAAAGTGAGGGTATGCGAAATAACCCTTTTGAACTTTATCTGCTGTAGACGGGAGTCAGCGGATGGGTAGAGACGCGATTTATCGCGTCTTCCAAACGTGATGCCCTCCCGATAGCGGATGTTGGGAGAGGGTATAACGCTCAAGACGCGATAAATCGCGTCTCTACACGTCAGTGTCACGACCTGCTGAATAGCGAAAATGCCACACATGGTCGAGATAACCCGCGCAATGATGACCGTTGAGGAAATAGGGTTCACCTTCGGATTTAAAACGCTCCAACGCGGTTTGCAGGGCGCGTTGCACGCCTTCTAAAATCGTGGGGTCGGGGCAAAGCAACGCCAGGGAATAGTGTCTGCGCCAGGCGTAGGCCAGCGAGGTGCGGTGGAAACCGCCGTATTCCGGGCCTTCCAGCATGGCGAGGGTATGCCGCAACAAACGCTCTCCGCCTTCCACCAAAACCGGCCAGGATGGGTCTTGCGGTGTAACCCGCAACAGAAATTCCGTGAGGCCCGAAAGCAAGTGCGCGCCGTTCCACGGCGTGCCGGGCAAGGCGTTGGTGCCCCAGAACGGCCCGGAACCGGCACCGCTGATCCATGAGCCGTCGTCATAGAGCGAGGCTACGACATCGCCGGCGATGCGGCGGGCGGCATCGAGGTAGTATTCCTGGCCGGTGAAATCATAGAGGGAGAGGATACCTTCCACCGGCTCGGCGTCGCGCCCGATGCCACGACGCGGCCAGTTGGCGCGATGGTTGGCGATCCAGCAGTTGGCGACCGATTCGGCAGTTTCAAGATAATAGGGGTCGCCGGTTTCGAGGTGCGCTTGCACCAGCCCGGCAAAGCGCATGTAGATGAGCGAGAAGATCTCGCGGCACGGTTGGGCTTCGTGATAGTGCCAGGTGAAGCGGGTGTGGTCGCAGTTGAGATCGGCGTTGTAATCGGCGTTGGCTAATGCCAGTTCATAGAGCGCCCCATCCTGCACGGCATAGGCCCCGCGAAACAGCGAAGCGGTTTCGTTGCCGTCGCAGGAAAACTCCCAGCGCTTATCGGGATAGTGGTCGAGGTAGCGATAAGTGCCACCAAACGAAAAACCATCCGGCATGGCGTTGCGTTGAAAAACCCGCCGTGCCGCAGCCGCCAGCTCCGGTAGTGCTTCGTAACCGGCGGGGGCCGGGCTTTGCGGATCGAGTGCCACGCCCCACTCTCCGGCCAACAGCATGTGCTCGGGGGCAGCCAAATAGCGCGCCGGTAAAGTCGCCTGCCCCACGCTCAGGCCAAAGCGCACGGTGCGCGCCACACCACGCGGAAAACCGTTTTCGGATTCGGGGACGAATACTGGTGGTTGTCCCTCGTTTCGCACTCCCAAAATCTGGCGGGTATCATCAATCGGCAGCCAGTGTAGTTGCCCTTCATCGCGTGTGAAGGCTTGCGGGTCATCGCCGCCGAACGGTTTCTGGAAGGAAGTATCGAGGCTCCACGCTGCATCACCTTCCTGTGAAAGAGATTCTTGTGTCTGGAAAGAAATCAGCGGCTTGCCTGCGATAAACCCGCCGCGTCCGTATAGCTCGCCGTTAACGAAATGCACCCGGCAATCGAGCGTGCCGTTAGCAAACAGCACGAGATAAACCTGGGCGAAAATCATCTGTTCGGCTGCCTGCGGGGTATCGTACCACTGCGCGGCCTGGGCATTGGTGAGGCGCTGCTGCGAGGCACCAGCGTAAATGTGTCCGCCCACCTGCCACGCCTCAGCTAACGGGCCGCTCCACAGGCGGCGGACATTGATCCACTGCCAGGCGCGTCGCTCGCTGTTGACCTGCCAGCCACAGTGCAAGTCGCAACGTTGCCCGGCGAACTCCAGCTTCAAGCGCGCATCGAGGTCGGTGCAGGTGTGGGCGAAGGTGTCGTCCTTGCGCTGGACGTGGGCTTTTTCGGTCGTCTCCACCTTCCAGCCGGTTTCGCCTTTATTCAATGGTCCGTGGGGAACGAAACGTTGCGTGGAGTTTTGTACCTGCACTTCCAACTCTTCGGGCGCTTCGCTGTTAAATTCAAACAGCGTCAGCAACCGGCGCGGCCACAACGCCGAGGTGGCGGTTTCTGCGGGCGCGCTCCAACCGTGACGCTGCCAGAGAGCGACATTATCGGGGTGGCGCACCGCGCTTTGCGGCCAGTAGCCGACGGGGATGGTTTGCACGCGCATGCCTTCGGCCTGCAGATGCGCGCGGCCCGGCAGCACCGGCAACGAAGCGATACCCATGCGGGAGGCAGACGATGAAATTTTGCGAAGCGAAAAAGTATTCATATTTAATGAAATCCGACGATAGATAATCGGACGTTGATAAAAAATTAACCACAGATGAACACAGATAAACACAGATGGGAACGGCAGAATTTAGAGCTTAGAACTTAGGACTGAGGTTCCTCACTCTGCCATGCCTCTCCTAAGATCTAAAATCCAAGATCTAAGCTCTAAAAAAATCTGTGTTCATCTGTGTTCATCTGTGGTTAATTCAATAAAACCCATCTCGACCATCCTGCGATAAACTTTGTGGCTCATCATGAGCGGCGTTTCCCTGCACAAACATCTCCAGCGCATCCTCGAAGAGAAGATGCTGCCTGCGGTGCGTGGCGGCACTTCGGTGACGCTGTTGCAACCGCCGCTCTTCACTACCGGGCAAGACCGGCTGGAAACTGTCTGCGTTCCTGCCGCTCCGCTGCCTAAAGTGCGCCAGGAGCGCTCGCACATCGCGCTCCACCTGTGGCCGGAAGAGTTTCTCAACTCGTTGCGCGTGCCCTACCTGGCCTGTGTCTTTGAAGGCGAAGCCGATATCGTCACCGCCCTCACCACCGAGCAAGCGCGCAACCGCAAAGGGGTGATGCCGTCCGGGCGGCAAATCGTTTCCATCCCCGCCACACGCTTTTTCCTGGTGCCGCCCGGCGCACCGGTTTCCTACGGCACCCGCCCGCACTGGGAACGCGAGCAGCCCGAAAACGCTTACTCGCGCATTTTCTGGATTCACCTGGTGCCTTCGGGCGCGTTTTGCCACACCTGCATCTCCAGCCGGGGCGAGCACTGTACTCATCCCTACATTTTTATCGCCAACGAACAGTTAGCCGCCATCTCCCATCTGCTGCTGGCCGAGATGCTACGCCGCCAGGAAGACCAAAGCGAACTGGTCCACACGCTGCTGCTTTCGTTGCTGCTCAAACTTTCGGATGCCCTGGGCCGCGAAAACACCACTTTGCTGGCAACCGGTGAATCGATTGAAGCCGCTGCCGCTTTGCGCCCCGGAGCACTGCCTGCCGAGATGGAAGAGAGCGCCGCGCAAAGCGATTCGGTCATCGTGCGGCGCGCCCTGCGCTTTCTTGAAGCCAACCTCAACCAAGTGCTTACCCCTGCCCTCATCGCGCAACGCAGCTACGTTTCTGTTTCGCATTTGCACCGGCTGTTTCATGACGAACTGGGCACTTCGGTGATGGAGTATGTCGTCAAGCTGCGCCTCACCAAGGCCGATTCGCTGCTGATGGAAACCGATATGCCGGTGACCGAAATCGCCGAACTGTGCGGCTATCCGCATCCCTCCCACTTTTCCCGCGTTTTCACCAAACATCATAATTGCTCGCCGCGCGAGTTTCGCAAGCAAAACCAGAAGCGCCAACTCATCACCAGCGACGGGCTGGCTCCGCGATAAATGCACGAACTGTGGATTTAAATTACCCTAAAAAACAGGAGATTCCATAAATGCGAAAGCGAGATTTTCCGCAAATGATACTCTCAACATAGTATTGAGACCCACAGTCATAAATATCTCTAAATTAGGGGCACCCAAGATGTTTAGCGGGGTGGTGTTCTGGGGTAAATATCTAAAGCAGAACTTTAATAACGGCAAGGAGCATTCAATGCACAAAGCAAGTCGATTTCATAACAAAACCACCGACCGGCGTGGCTTCACCCTTATCGAATTATTGGTCGTCATTGCCATTATAGCTATTCTCGCCGCCATCCTGTTCCCGGTGTTTGCCAGGGCGCGCGAGAACGCAAGGCGCACTTCCTGTTTGAGCAACATGAAGCAAATCGGGCTGGGGTTCATGCAATATACCCAGGATTATGATGAAAAACTGCCACGCAACGAATATGCGTGGAGCGGCACCGGCTTAATTAACTGGGACGAAGCCATCTACCCGTATGTCAAAAGCACGCAGCTTTTCCAGTGCCCTTCAGCAGTCGGTGCCAGCACAGCGGCCTCGACACAATACAACCAGGACGCCACCGGCACTTCGCTCACCGGACAGTGGACGGGTTTTCCCAACCGCGACTACGGCATGAACGGCTACCTGGTTCCCGGTCTCGCCAGTACCATTGGCGGTGCTCTGGTCGATAATAATGGTTTTCTGGCTCTGGCATCTATCGGCAACGCCGCCGAAGTGTTCCTGGCAGGTGAAGCGCGCCGTAGTAACCTGGGCGGATGGTATGGCTCTATTCTCTATGCTCACAACTCCAGCACGCAGATTACCTATGGCAACGACCAGGGCGGGGTATTTGGCTCCATCCATCTGGAAGGTGCCAACTGGCTGTATGCCGATGGTCACGCGAAGTGGCTCAAGCCCAACGGAATCACCGGGCCGTGGAATGTCGCTACCCGGCGCGCACCCTGGCTACCGAATTAAGCTCCCCCAACTGTTATCTCTCACTTGTCATTTCGCGCCCTCAACCGACCCGGGGGCGCGCATTCTTAATCGCGACAAACCCCTATGAAAAATCTCAGTAAATTCCTTCTCACCACTGCTCTTCCATTCGCCTTGAGCACCGGCTGCTCTGCGCAGGGCAAAAGCCTCAGCTTCGATTTCGAGCCAGCCTTTACCGCCATTACCCAACCAGGTGCCACTCATGTCGGCCCCACCACCCTCTATTCCGCGCAGCAACCCTTCGGTTGGGCACGCAATAACTCCGTCGATCGCGCCCACGACCGCGATACGCCCGATTCACCGTTTTACTTCCAGCGCAAAGACCACCCGCTCTACAGCCTGGTGCGCGACGGCATCACCATTGTCGGTGAGAACACTTTTACCGCGCAGGTGCCCAATGGCAGCTACCGTGCCACCATGTATGTCGGCGATTTCAGCCCCGGCGAAACCCGGCCCAACCTGTTTGCCACTATTAATGGACAAGCTATCCTCAGCGATGACATTGCGCCGGGCGGCTTTGTGAAAGCGTTTTCTTTCCCGCTGACGGTGAGCGACGGTAAAATCGTGCTGGTGGTGGAAGGGCGCGGCCTGCAAAAGTATTTCCCGCTCAACGGCCTGGTGCTCGAACCGGCACCGGACGCGCCTTTCAAAGTGACTTCTTCCACCCTGCCCGAAAAGCAGCCTACCGCGCAGGATTACGCCCAGGGCTGGACGCGTTTTGTGGAAGCTCTCCGTGAAGACTGGAACATCGCCAAAGCCGATTTGAAACAGGCTGGTTTGTGGAGTGAAAGCTGGCCTGCGCAGCGCCAGACGCTCAAGCGAGAAAAGGATCACCGCACCGTGTTTGCTTCGGGCGCAATGCGTTACGACGAAGTGGCCAAGCGCGCCGGTGGTAAAATCGACCTGCACGAGTTTTCGGCCATCATGCGCGAAATCGGTGTCGATGGCTTGCTGGGCAATAGTAAACAGCTTCATGAACAATTGCCGCAGGAAGGGCTGATGGCCGCGCTGGGTGGCCCCGGCTTTGAAATGCTGCCGGCCGGTGCGCTTTCGGAGGCCGATTACAACCGTATCCTCGACCGCAAAACCGGCGAGATTACGGTGCTCGACAAAGCCTATACGCCTACTTCCCCGGCGGCGCTGGCTTTCATTCGCGAGCAATACCTGAAAATGTTCGTGCCGGTGCCGCCCAAGGCGCATCACCTGGCTATTGATGAAATTCGCGGCCTGTTCAGTGCCGGAACCGTGATGGGCGATTATAGCGCTCACACCGCCCGCGCCTTCGCCGACTGGGCACGGAGCCGGAATATTCGCCTGGCTTCGCAAGAACTGCCCCGCCCGGCACGTAGTATAGATTTCTACCATTTCTACCGCTTCCGCCAGGGCGTGGTGCCGCGCTTTGCCCGGCAGATGGTGAAAGACACGCCGTTGGAACAACTGCCCTTCTATCTGGGCAACGGTTACCTCGGCCCCGAAACAGCCAATCACAATTCGCTGTGGGGGCCTGAAGCGGTGCGCGAAGGTTTCGGCATCGCCTCCTGGGATTATGAAGGTAATAAGGGCAGCGCCGAATTCCTGGCCGCTGTTGAACGCGAGCACAACGGCCATGTGCAGAACTGGACCGCCTTCTACGGCAGCGGCCCCACGCAAGGCCTGGTCGATGCCGCCGTGATTGCCAGTGCCGCGACCAAGGAATTTTCCATCTGGCATCAGGGTTCGTTCATCCAGTCGGGCAGCCGCGTGGAATGGATGAAAACCGCCTATTTAGCCACCCGTCTGGCGCAAGCCATCAGCAATGTGAGCCACGATACCAACATCTACCTCTACGCCCCCGACAGCCTGGTATTCAACGACCTGGTGGGCGACCTGCCGCGTGGTGAATCGCA
>DAITOV010000270.1:338-7357 GCA_036833945.1 Abditibacteriia bacterium | reverse complement strand
TCATTTTTCAGCACGATATTACTGGCAACCCGATAAGTATCGGAGACGTTCCAGCCGCGCCCAACCGAACCCGTGCGCTGCCATTGCGCGCGGCCAGTCAATACATCGGCTGAAGCGATGTTAATGATAGTCACCAGCAGTGTGGATAAGAAGAGGTTTCTAAGGAGATTTTTTTTCATAGAGATTTTTTCGCGGGCGGCTTAAATTTAGTCTGCGAACCCCGAGCGTGAGCGACGGGCTGACCTCATAGTTTCGGAAGCGTTAACGTTAGCCGGTCGCTCACGCTCGCGGTTCGCAGATTAATGTCGTTAATTGCGAAAACTCGCGACGTAGTTTGCGATGCCGAAGGCTTTGCGTGCTAAAGGTTTAAGATTGGCAGTACGGATTCCATTTTTTGTAAACCGCATCGCTGCAATTAATGCCCGAGCTGGTGGAATACCATTCGCTAGTTTTCGCCATCTTGGCATGCCCATCGGCAAAAGCGATATTGAAAGTATCGAGGTGGCGGGGATTGGGTGGATCGGAGCCATCCGAACTGGGATCGGTACACCAGCTATTCTTAGTTTTATTAACGCACAAACGATTGGGATCGGACAGATAATAGGTCGAGTCTGTAATTAATGGCGTCACAGTTGGCTGGGGAAGAGCAGACAGCGCCACTCCAGGCTTACTGATATCGGCAGGCGGATTGCCGCTGCTTTGCAAGATATCGAGAGCGATATAGCGATTATAGCCATAGCTCAAATTCTCGGTCGCCGTCCCGGCATACTCCTTGGTATCTTGAGTGGCGGTGCCATACTCCGAACTGGGGCAATTGAAGACTTGGTTGCTTTTGACATAGGGCTGCAACTGGTTATTCCAGGGGTGAGCCGCCTGACCGGCGCCCGGGCAGGAAACGGCACTGTTCCACCCGCGATTGCTGCCGGCGGGCTGCTGCTGGGCACAACGCTGATACAATGGCAAACGCTCGTCGTAGTCTTGCGTGTATTGCATGAAGCCAAGCGCAATTTGCTTGACGTTGTTCAAGCAATTCGTGCGGCGGGCATTTTCGCGCGCCCGGGCAAAAACGGGGAAAAGAATAGAGGCGAGTATTGATATGATCGCAATGACGACTAATAACTCTATCAATGTGAAGCCTGAACGGCCCTCACGCCTCGTGCCGACACAATTTTGTTCCCTGCCTGTTTCCTGATTACACATACGACCTCCAAAGTACTTTATAGAGTTGCTACCGACCGGCCTTCGCGCAACTGCGCCGGTAGCACGAGTATCTGCTCTTGCGCCCGTCCACTTTCAATCTGTTGAACCAGCGATTCCACAGCTTTAAACCCCATTTGTTCCAGCGGCATTCTCACCGAGCTTAGGAGTGGCGTCGCGTGATCGCAAAGCTCCGTTCCATCGAAGCCCATCACACTCACCTGCCCGGGCACGGCAACACCGGCGTCGTGCAAGACTTGCATCACGCCAATAGCAACATGGTCGTTCTGGGCTACGATGGCCGTGCAACCGAGTTCAAGAAAACCATCCTGCAACCACTGGCGCATCTGCTCGCGGCCCCATTCCAACTGGCTCTGCTTGCCGCGCAACACCAGGCTGCCATCGACGATGCGACCCCAGGCAGGCAAGACTTCGATGTTCGCTTCCTGCATGGCATCTTGATAACCGGCAATGCGGTCGCGGATGACCTGCGATGAGTTTTCCACCACTTGCATCAGGCAACCGATGCGCTGATGGCCATGTTCGACGAGATGCCTCACGGCCAATTTGGCCGCACCGTAATCATCGGCCAATACACTCGTCATGCCTTCGGCATACTCGAACAGGGAAACACACGGCATGTGGGGCGGCTTGAGCTGCACGATCAAACGATTAGTTTTGGCAATATGCCCGCTGAGCAGGATACCGTCAATGCCCTCAAACGATTCCTGGCTCCAACCGTTACTGGTTTCCAGAGTGACCAGGCGCTGTTTATGCTCGGTAATGGCCTTTTGAATGCCCTGATTTAAATAGATGAAGCTGAATTCGCGTTGGGCACGAAACCGCGCACTGGCAGCCAGCCCCAGAGTGGCGCTGAGCACGCTTTTAGGCTGGGCGACAAAAATGCCGCGCCGGGGTTGGCGTTCGATGAGGTTCTCGCGTTCGAGCCGGGCGTAGGTGCGCTCGACCGTTGCGGGCATGGCACCATAAAGAGCGCGCAGTTCGCTAAACGAAGGCAGGCGGTCGCCCGGCTTCAACTCTCCCAGGCGAATTTGGTCGTGCAACAGTTCGTAGAGCTGTAAGTATTTGGGCGCGGCCTGTTCTTCCTGTTGCAGTTCTTTCATAGTATAGAGCAAATCTATCGTGTGACAGATTTATTCTATACCATTACAAAAAGAGTTGTCAAATATTTTCTTAACAGAAGATTTGCGGAGAATCCATTGCCTCTATACAACGAATGCGGAATTGGCCTAAGCCAACTCCGCATTACAGGAAAGGATAATGAGTGGCAGAACTACTTCACCGGCGTAACCATCAATGGCGTGGCAGGGTCGAGACTCACCCATTGCGGCAGTTTTTCATCGAAGCTTAACCACACATCGTCCAGCGAACCTGTCGCTGCCTGGTTCACAGTGACTTTCCAGAAGCCGCTTTGGCCCCTGAGCGTGGCGGTTTCACTGGTTTTAGCACCGGTTTCCAGCGTCGCGGCCAACTGGCCATCGGGCGCGGTGAGGGTTACACGAGCGGTTTCGCCAGGGGCCTGGGTGGCTAATTTCAACGTCCACGATTCCACTCCTGAAGGGACGTAGTAATAGAACGCAGTGGGCTTCTTGGCAAAGAGATGTAGCCCGGCGTTGGAGACATTGGTTTGGTAGGCCGCAGCCGCGCCATCTACCTGGAAGCTGGTGATACCTGCCGAGGTGTAGAAATAGTACGGCGTGTTGGCCTTCGCTTCGAAAGTGATGGCTGTGCGCGGATTGAGAATGCCGGTCTGCACCTGTTTGTTATCCTGCGTTTTGATGCTGTAAAGGATAAAGGTAGCGGCTCCATCGGCCCGTTGCGGGGTGAGTTTGACGGTGCCATCTTTGGGCGGCAACAAGAGCAACACACTGCCGTGACGCACCACCGGCGAGACCTCGCCTTGCTGCAACGGCGGCTGTGCGGGGGCCAACTGGACACGCGCTTTGGCCGGAGCCGGGCCGCTGCTCACCATGCCGGGAAACAGCTCGAAAGCCGGATTTTCCTGCAACAGGATGTTGCCCACTTGTTCGTTGCTACGACGTAGTGCCGACTGATAATTGGCCGGTAACGCGCGCAGATTGCGCAATCGCCACTGCAACACGATAAGGTTATCTTCAATCAATTGGAGGCGCTTGGCCTGAACCTCGGTCATCGGCTTGGCTTTGGCACTCAGGAATAAACGTTCCATATCGGCATAGGCCGGGCCATAGAGGCCTTTGAGGATTTCGTCAGTAAGGCGATAACCGGCTTTATCGTTGGCTTGATAATAGGAGCGGAACTTCTCATCGAGGTCTTTATAGAAAACATCCATCGCCCTACCCGCCTGCTCGCCATAGGCGCGCAACAGCCATTGCGTTTGCAGCTCATGGGCATCGAGTTTGGGGTTCCACATCATCTTCGCCAGCACATAGTTACCCATGGCGAAGTTGCCCCACGAGGTGTTGCCATAAACATAGGTGCCCTTCACCTTATGCTTCACCTGTTCGGCAAAAATCAGGTTGAGCAATTCCGGCGCAGCCGGTGAAACCAGGCCTCCCGTTTTATCGAACCAGTTGGGCAGGTCGTAATAAAAGAGATTCGGCGTAACCTTGCTCCACCTGTCCAGCACCGAAACAAAGTCACTACGCATATCGTCGCGGTATAGCCGGTAGCCATAGTTAATCGCAGGCGCGACGACCGGATAAAAGTTATCGGGCAATTTCAGGTCGCCCTGGGTAGGCGGATAGAAATAAGACGAATAAATATATCCAGCCAGCTTGGCATCCGGATTTTCTTTGGCGACCAGTTCGGCAACCTCGCGGTAGAATTTGAGCACCAGCGGCGTCACCGATAACCGGCCACGGGGATTCGTATCGTAATACGCTTTGCTTTCGGGGCTTTGGCTCCAGCGTTCTCCATCGCTGGGCGAAATGGGATAGCTGCCCAGGAGAGGGTCTTTCTTAAAAGCTGCAAGCGCAGCATCGGCAAAGAGGCGCACCACTTCAGGATTGGTGGTCTCTACTTTGTAATCAACGCGCGGGTCGGGGCGAGGCCGCTTGCCATCGATCATGGCAAACCATTCGGGATTTGTTTCGTAGAATTCGGGCTTGATGACACCCTTGATATTGTGCCAATGATTGATACGAAACGAAAAACCCTGCTTCTGGCGGCTTTGCCACTCTTTCACTGAAGGCAACGCGTTTTGCATGTAGTCCTGGCGGCGATTCAGGAAATAAGGCGCACCCTGCGCGTTGATATCGGGCACATTCCACGCCGTGCGGTTAGGCACATCGCGCCCCAGTTCGCCCGGCATGAGCCATCGCACACCCAGGTAATCTTCCAAAAAAGTGTAAACGCCGTTGGCTGTGCCGTTGCTGGTACCGCCAAATGAAGTGCGCGCACCATCAGCCGTATCGGAGCCGAGAATATAGATATTGTCGCCCCGGCTCACAATACGAAAACCTTCCTCAGCGATACCTTTTGCGCTGAGGCTGGCTTTGGCCGCCTGGGTAGTAGCCCCCAGGCTGATATATTTTCCAATGCCCGGCTGGTCTTCGTTGACGATCGGTAATTTGGCCCCACTGGAAAGCTCCACCGATTGCTGCAATTCCCGCGCGGCGGCCTTGAGGGAAGAAGGTGCTGTTTGAGGAATTACAATACGATAATCGCTTTTTCCACCCTGCACAATATCGGCAGCCGATACGGCTTGAATCGCGCAGCCCTGAGCCGCCAATATCATTAATAAGCCCGATAAATGTTTAAGAGATCGTCTTTGAGTCATTTTTATTGTTGAAAATATCATTAATTGAGAGAGAGGTAACCGGTTAATGTAGTCGCAGTCGGACCGCAAACATCGGTCCCGGTCGCCGAACCGATATAAAGGCCGAAGTCAGAAGAGCAGATGGCAGATTGTTTTTTCCACTTCACATGCCCATCGGCAAAAAGCAGGTTGCCGCCATCGAAGTGCAAGGTATTAGCGTTGGTGACGTTCCATTGCTGAAACATATAATACAGCCCACGCGAATCGGCTGTGCCGGTGGCTAACGGTCTGCGGTAGGCGGTGTTGTAAGACATGGCAGCCTCGCGCACCACGGCAATCTTCGCGGTATTGCCGATAATCGATACCGGCACACCCGGTTGCTGGGCTATGACGTGGCTGATTTGATAATTGGTATTGCTGTTGCCGTTGGGTTCGTTGGCAGTCGAAGGAGGAGCGCGGTCGAACGGCGTGGCTGAAGGGCATAAAAAGAGTTGCCAGCTTTTGACATAGGGATGGATACTACGAATCCAGTTTTTGGTGCTGCCGTTTTCAGGGATGGAGAGGTCCGCATAGTTCTCCGGGCCGGCAGAGTTCTGGCTGGGAAATCGCTCGTCGAAATCCTGTAAATATTGCATCAGGCCCAGGCCAATCTGTTTCATGTTGCTAATACACGACGAACGGCGCGCGTTCTCCCTGGCCCGCGAGAATACGGGGAACAGAATCGACGCCAACAAAGCAATAATAGCAATGACCACCAATAATTCTATCAAAGTAAAACCATGGCGTTTCCGGGTCAATCCGGTCCTCATATCACGACTCCTTTACAAAATGGACACGATTTTATTATGCCCCATCGCACACCCTTCTAAACTGCAATTTATTAACAAAAACACCTTTTATTAACCAAAACTACTCACCTCGTGCTTTTCGCTGCGCGTAACGAAACTCCGAAGGGGTCATCCCCGTGGTGCGCTTAAAGAGACGGCAGAAGCTCACGGTGCTAGTGAAACCCAATAGTTGGGCGATATCATTGATTCTGTCGTCGCTGAGCTTCAGGGTATTTTTAGCGGCATTGACGCGTTGCAAGGCGACGTAATGCATCAGGCTCACACCATAGGTTTGTTTGAAGACATGGCTCAGATAGTTTGGTGAGAGATGAAAATAGCGGCTCAGTTCATCCACACTCAGCGCGCTGTGCAAGTGGGTTTGAATGTACTGGGTCACTTCATTGCATAGCTCGTATTTACGCCCTGTTGCATGTGCCTGGGATACCGTCGTTGGCTGGCTTACCGGCCAACTGCTGTTTCCGATGCCCGGCCGCTGGTTATCCAGTCTGCGCTTCAACCGGCACATGGCCGCAAAGAAGAGGGCGTTGGCACTTTTGGGGGCATCTCTGAAACAAAGCTCCTGATGAAATAAGCGCATCAGGTGTAACAGGTGCGGATCGTCGATTTGCAAGGAATGCGTGGTCGTTGGGACATGATCTTTCATTGTTGACAGAAAAACACGCAATTCTTCAGCGACTATGCTCAGGGCCAAAACAGCACTATCGTTTTGATGGCTCCAGGGCGTTCCATCGGCATGGGGAACCGCTTTTCCATAACAAACAAAGCCAGGGGCGGGAATATGCACTGCAGTGATACCCGCCGGAATGGGCATCCCCAGCTTTTTGGCTTGCTCTACCATGGCATGTGTGGCTCCCACTCGCTCGATACGCTCACCCTGAAAAACAAAACCCACCGTAAGCGTGTTGATCGCCAGCATCTGCTCGGCAAACCAGGCTTGTGTCATCAAGACATCGCCAAACTCGCGATCTTCCAACGGCTCTTCACGCACCACCCAATGCCGCACGCCAGAAAAATCGAACGGCGGCTCGGCCAGAAATTGCGTGAGAGAGCCTCCATCAAATGCGGGGAGAACGTACTCATCGAGCGCGGTTAAGATTTCCTTGCGTATGCGGGGGGCGAAAGGCACCGATTAAGTTAAATCGCTACCGGGTGAGAGCGCAATATCGCAGCAGGACGTTATAGAATAGAAGTAAACCCAATGAAAGCGTTTTTCC
>DAITOV010000270.1:0-328 GCA_036833945.1 Abditibacteriia bacterium | reverse complement strand
TCTCCCCTTCTGTCTCTTCCTCCTTCCTGGCTGCACCGAGCGAAACATCGCGGCCACGCCTCATGTTTGCCGCTATCAGGCAGTAGAAGCCCGAATCGTGTTCGTCGACCACCACGGCTGGATGATTGAACATAACGGGACAGAACAAGAGATTAAGATTAAACAACCTTCGCGTGAATTCGAGCTGCTGACAGCACTGGACGATAAAATCACGGCCCTTGAATACGCCTCCGATGTCAAAGAGAAAAGCAAGATCTACGCCGTGGGGCGCTTATCGTCTTGCATACACCCGCCACTCCAGAAATCGGCCTCAAAAGCTGAACTCGCG